>DAOTYA010000146.1:0-15369 GCA_034435075.1 Anaerolineae bacterium | reverse complement strand
ACCGCTTCACGCCCTTCTCACAGGATGCCCAACCGCGGCTGCGCGGCAAGTGTCCCCTGGAGTTGGCCGGCTATGACATCCGCCAGGTGCCAATGGCTGCGCTTTGCGCCGGCCTGAGTGTGGATTGGCCGCTGGAGGTCGCCCAGGACCATGTCCCAAACTCGTGACGCTCGCTTAATCTTCAAAAGCGCCGCTCGCAACAAAGTTACATAATCTCTCCATTGCCTCCTGCACCTGTTCCTTCGGTGCAGTAACGGAGATACGTATATACCCCTCCCCAGCCGGTCCGAAGAACGTTCCCGGCGCCACAACAACCCCCGTACGCTCCAACAACTTAAGCGCAAACTGCTCCGCCCCCCATCCCTGCGGCACCTGTGCCCAGACGTACAAAGACGCGCGTGGGCGTGTTGTCTCCACCCCTGCCGTCTCCAGTGCCCTTATGACTATCTCCAATCTCTCCTGATAAACAGCGTTGCGTCGGGCGACCCATGCCGGGTCGGTGGCGAGCGCCCGGGCTGCTGCCTCCTGTACCGGGTGGAACATCCCGGAGTCCACATTGGACTTGATCGTGGCCAGAGCTGCTATGGCATCTGCGTTACCCACCGCCATGCCGACCCGCCAGCCTGGCATGTTGAACGTCTTGGAGAGGGAGTTAAACTCCACTGCTACCTCCTCCGCGCCGCGCACCTGCAGGATGCTGGGGGCCAGGTAGCCGTCATAGCACACATCACAGTATGGGGCGTCGTGGCACAGCAGCAGCCCGTGGCGACGGGCGAAATCCACCGCCTGCGCAAAGAACTCGAGATCGGCTGTCGCACCGGTGGGATTGTTGGGATAATTCAGCCACATTAACACTGCCCGGTCGGCGATTGCGGCAGGAATGGCATCAAGGTCGGGGAGGAAACCATGTTCTGCCAGCAGCGGGAAGGTATACACCTCTGCGCCGGCAAGGAGCGCTCCCATTGTGTAGGGAGCATAACCCGGATCGGGCACAAGCACCAGGTCACCAGGGTCCAGGCAGGCCATAGCCATGTGGACGATCCCCTCCTTGGAGCCGATGAGTGGCATAACCTGAGTGTCCACATCCAGCGTCACGCCGAAACGTTTTTCGTAGTAGTCAGCGATAGCCTGACGCAGCGCAGGCAGCCCCCGATAGCTGGAGTACCCATGGTGATGTGGGACAAGAACGGAGCGGGCCAATACCTCGATCACCTCATCAGGTGGAGGGAGATCGGGATCGCCCATATCCAGACGGATCACGTCAAGGCCTCGCTTACGGGCCATCTCGACGTAGCCTGCCCAGCGTGCAAAGGGGTAGGGGGGTAAAGTGGCGAGACGTGCGGTTCGCTTCATTTTGCACCGTCCAGATAATCCAGCAGGGCGGTAAGTCCCAGCAGGTAGCTGCGCCAGCCGAATCCACAAATCTGTCCCACGCACACCGGTGCGATGAGCGAAACGTGGCGGAATGGCTCGCGGGCGTGGATGTTGGATAAGTGTACCTCGACAGCGGGCAAGTTTACACCGGCGATGGCGTCGCGCAGGGCTATACTGGTGTGGGTGTATGCGGCGGGATTGATCAGTATGCCGTCAGCCCAATCGCGCGCTGCATGGATGGCATCTATTAACTCCCCCTCATGGTTGGACTGAAGGATACGCAGTTGGGCGCCACGCGATTGCGCGCAGGATTCGAGGGCCGTGTTGATCTCGTCAAGTGTGACATGCCCGTATGTCTCCAGCTCCCTGCTGCCCAGCAGGTTCAGATTAGGGCCGTGCAGAACAAGTACTCTGTGACATTTCTCACTTTCCATCAGGTGGCTCCCATTTCCAGCAGCACAGAGCGTACGATCTCCACAGGTACGTCTTCTCTGATCTCCACCTCTCCGACAGCCCGCGGCAGTACCCAGCGCAGGTTTTTTCCCCGCTTCTTTTTGTCGTGGATCATCGCCTCCAACACCGAGTCAACCTGGTAGGGAGGGCAATGCACGGGAAGCCTCCATGCAGCCAGCAGGCCTGCAATATAATCGGGCAATGCGGGGTCGGCCAGGCCCAGTGCCAGGCTGATGCGTGCTGCTGCGACCATGCCGATACTGACCGCCTCGCCGTGGCGCATAGTGTAGCCGCTCAGCCGCTCCAGCCCATGTGCAACAGTATGGCCCAGGTTGAGCACGGCCCGGCGTCCCTGCTCAAAGGGGTCCTCTTCGACGATGGCGATTTTGACGCGCAGAGCCTCTGCAATGTGCGACGGGCCGATAGTCTGATTGGCTCTCTCCAGCCCGGCCAGAAGGTCAGGGGCAGCGACGATGCCATGTTTGATCACCTCCGCCATACCGGAGCGGAACTCCTCGACAGGCAAAGTGGCCAGCACAGCCGGGTCAATCAGCACTGTCTGGGGCTGTTTGAAGGCGCCGACCAGATTCTTGCCTTGGGGAAGGTCAACGCCTGTTTTGCCGCCCACACTGGCATCTACCATCGCGAGTAACGTGGTGGGGAGTTGCACAAAGCGCACACCGCGCATAAAAGTGGCTGCCGCGAAGCCGGCTATATCTCCGATAACGCCCCCTCCCAATGCCAGCACCGTATCGGCGCGCCCCAGTGCCCCGTCGAGGAACTGCTCGTACAGTCGGGTGACTGTGGCGAGTGTTTTGTATTGCTCGCCGTCGGGAACTATGCAGGCGAAGGGGCACAGCCCAGCCGCGCGCAGCGATTTTTCAACCTGCGCAATGTAGAGTGGCGCGATGGTGGCATTGGACACGACGGCCACACGGCTGCCTTCAGCCGCGCCGGCCGCCCGGAGTACTCCGCCGATATGTTCCAGCAGCCCGGTGCCTATGTGCACCGGGTACGTGCCGCCCGGGTAATGAACGGTGAGCGTGATGCTCTGGGCTATCTTGAGCACCTGTTTGATCACCTGCTTAACGGGGAGATTGGTGGTGTCAACCTGCCATGGGATGGCCATATACGCCTGGCGGCGCGCTTCCAAAAGCCGCTCGATTTCTGCGCGCGGGTCAGGGACCTTCAACAGCGGGCGCTTTGAGTCGCTGCCTACACGGCGCAGAATCTCTGCGGGCGTGGCGGTCAGGCAGATCACAGTGCCGCTTTCCATCATCAATGCCCGATTGGTCGGATTAACCAGTGTCCCGCCGCCGGTAGAGATCACCAGCCCCCGCTGCCCGCTCAATTCCCTGCACAGCTCCGACTCCATAAGTCGGAAGGCCTGCTCTCCTTCCTCAGCAAAGATGCGGGCTACAGGCTTACCGGCCCTTTTCTCGATCTCTGTATCCATATCCACATATGGCCGTCCCAGCCGCCGGGCAACTTCTTTGCCCACCACGCTCTTACCGGTCCCCATGAAGCCCGTGATGACGATATTATCCATTCTGTCGCTACTTCAGGTGATTGATCTCTTCTGAGAGGAGCGCTGGCAGGGGATGGCACTGACCACAACCAACATAGGGGTCTTTGACCTCAACCTGATGCTCGACACAGACCGCATATACCCTGACGCGGCGTATCAGTCCAAACCATTTTCTGATCACCTGCGCCTCCAGCGCCATATTGGGGCAGGCATTAGCCCGCAATATGTCGGGAACAGGGCAACCCTTGCATAAAGATGGCTCCCACCTTTCCGGGGTAGGGCTGCGCCTGAGAAGCCGGCACTCCTGGGTGGAGTGCCCACGGTGGAAGTCGGCATAATAATATGGACAGTTGGTGCCGGCGGGGGTGCGCATCAATTACACCCGGGTGACGTAAGCACCGGTGCGGGTATCCACGCGAATCACGTCACCCACCTCGACAAAGAGTGGAGCCTGGACCTCCAATCCGGTCTCCACTTTAACCTTTTTCGTCACGCTGGTTGCAGTATCACCGGCAATTGCCACCTCCGCCTCGATCACCTTCATGTCCACAGTTGTGGGCAGCTCGACGTCCAGCGCCTCTCCCTCGTAGCTTGTCAGTATCAGCTCCATTCCTTCTTTGAGGAAGGGTATTTGCTCCTCCAACACAGCGGCAGGAAGGGCGGTCTGTTCGTAGGTCTCGGTATCCATAAAGTAATACAGATCACCATCGTTGTAGAGATACTGGACGCCTCGCCGCTCAATGCGGATATCTTCCACCCGGTCACCGGAGATAAAGTTGTGCTGAATAATTGCACCGGTGCGCAGATTGCGCAGTTTGGTACGGATGATAGCGTTTCCCCGCCCTGGCTTATAATGCTGGTATTCCAGCACTTTATACAGTTCGCCGTCCATTGTGAAGGTGACGCCTTTGCGCAACTCATTGACATCAATCATACACTCTCTCCTCCTATCAGATTTTCCTGGATTATACCTGTTCTCCCGTAGTCGTCAACCGTGTGCGGCCTGGCAGCGAAATTTTTTGGGGTGACAGGCTGTGGCGGGGCCTGAGGCGGGCCGGAGCCCAGTGATGGGGGTGGAGAAAAATGCAGACACATATCGCTGTGCCATCCCCGCTTTACAACCCGCATACGGCGGGTTTGCCAAACGCTGTTACAGGTGGTATGCTATCCTGACAGAGCTATGAGAATGCGCTATATGCCCGTCATTATCATCATACTGACGCTGATGGGAATCTTGCTGCTGATCTTCCCGTACCTGATCCGCGCTCTGCCCGGGCGCTACGCATTTTATCTGCCAGAGTGGCTTCAGCAATTGCGTCATGTCCCTCACCCGGACATCCTGCCCACTCCGGTCATCACGGCATCACCTTTCAGCACTCCCACTCCCTTCCCTACACCAACGCCGACGTACACGCCCTCGCCTGCCCCTACCGCCACCCCGCTTCCGCCAACGCATACCCCATCGCCCACACCGACTGCCACGGCGACACCGCCAGCGCAACTTGTGCTTACAGGACTGCGCCACGAGCACCAGGGCTGGAATAACTGCGGCCCGACCACCCTGGCCATGGCGTTATCCTACTGGGGGCGCAGCGAGACCCAGTACGACATCGCCAGGGTCCTTAAACCGGATCCCGAGGACAAAAATGTCAGTCTGTGGGAGATGGAAGCCTACGTCCGGAGCCTGGGACTGGGCGCGCTGGTACGTGCCGGCGGGGACATCGAGCTGCTCAAGTCACTGATACGGAATGGTTTCCCCGTGATTGTCGAGACCTGGTACGTGCGCGATGTCCGCGACCAGCTCGGACACTATCGCCTGCTGATCGGCTACGATGATGTGCGGGAAGAGTTTGTAACTTATGACTCCCTGCACGGCCCTGATGTGCCCGTCAGCTATCGCGCGCTGGACGAGCTGTGGCGCGTCTTCAATCGTGCCTATCTGATAGTTTACGCACCTGAGCAATGGGATGCACTGGCTGCCATCCTTGGACCAGGGCTTGACGATGCGCAAATGTACGAAGGGGCGCTGGAAAAGGCGCTGACCGAGGCAGCATACCTGCCGGAGGAGTGCACAGCCTACGCCAGATGTGCGGACTGGGAAACCTTTTCCTGGTTCAACGTCGGATCGAGCCTGACCTCGCTGGGACGGCACGCCGAGGCAGCCGCTGCCTATGACCGGGCACGGCAACTGGGGCTCCACTTCCGTATGCTCTGGTATCAATTCGGCCCTTACGAGAGCTATTATGCGGTCGGAAGGTACGATGATGTTATCGCTCTGGCAAACGCTACCCTTGCCACAGCAAACAACCTGGAGGAATCATATTACTGGCGAGGTATGGCGCGGCTGGCGCAGGGGGATACCGCCGGTGCCAGGAGCGACTTCGGGAAAGCACTCCATTACCACAAGGACTGGCCACCGGCGCTCTCCGCCATTGATGGGCTGCAATGAATCGGCCGCCAGGAGAGCAGGGGGTTCACTCCCCAAACGATTCATGCTCTGTGCGGGCGATGATCTCGTCCTGGAGCGCCCGGCTCAGATCGCAGAAATAGTCGCTGTAGCCAGCCACGCGCACGATCAGGTCGCGGTATTGCTCCGGGTGCTCCTGGGCCGCACGTAAGGTGGCCGCGTCCACGACGTTGAACTGGATGTGGTGGCCGTCCAACTTGAAGTAGGTGCGGATCAGTCGAACCAGGCCGTCCAGGCCGGCCTCGTCCTTAAGCAACTGGGGCGTGAACTTTTGGTTGAGCAGCGTGCCGCCGGTGCGGACGTGATCCATCCTGGCGACCGACCTGAGCACTGCCGTCGGGCCGCGCCGGTCTGCCCCCTGCACCGGCGAGATGCCCTCCGAGAGCGGCGTCCACGCCCTCCGCCCGTCGGGTGTGGCGCCGGTCACCGAGCCGAAGTAGACGTGGCAGGTGGTCGGGAGCAGGTTGATATGATAGGTGCCGCCCCTGGTGTTGGGGCGACCGTCAATCGCATCGAAGTAGGCATTGAACACCTGCACCATTACGCTGTCGGCATAGTCGTCGTCGTTGCCGTATTTGGGCGTCCGGTTCAACAACATCTGCCGCACCCGCTCGTGCCCCTGGAAGTCGTCGCGCAGGACAGCAAGGAGTTCCTCCATCGTCAGCGTCTTCTGGTCGAAAACGTGGTACTTGATGGCGGTCAGCGCGTCGGTGATGGTGCCCAGGCCCACGCCCTGAATGTAGGAGGTGTTGTAGCGGGCGCCGCCGTCGTGATAATCCCTGCCTCTGGCAATGCAATCGTCAATGAGCAGCGAGAGGAACGGCGCCGGCATATAGCGGGCGTAGAGCCGCTCGATCACCGCGTTGCCCCGTATCTTGATGTCCACGAAATGGTTCAACTGGCGCCTGAAAGCGGCAAATAACTCCTCGAAGGTCTCGAACCGCCTGGGATCACCCGTCTCCAGGCCGAGCCGCCTGCCTGTGCGCGGGTCCACGCCGTTGTGCAGCGTGATCTCCAGTACCTTGGGCAGGTTGAAGTAGCCGGTCAGGTTATAATTCTCCTTGCCGAACGCCCCGGTCTCCACGCAGCCGCTGGTGCCGCCCTGCCGCGCGTCGGCGATAGATTTGCCCTGGCGGATCAGTTCCTGGACGACCAGGTCGGCGTTGAAGACCGAGGGCTGCCCAAAGCCGGTGCGGATGATGTGCGCTGCCCGTTTGATGAAGCGGTCGGGGTTCTTCTTGCTGACCTGGATCGAGGAACTGGGCTGAAGCAGGCGCATCTCCTCGATCACGTCCAGGATCAGGTAGGTGAGTTCATTCACGGCGTCGGAGCCGTCCGGCGTCAGGCCGCCCAGGTTGATCTGGGCAAAGTCGGTGTAGGTGCCGCTCTCCGCCGCCGTCACGCCGACCTTGGGCGGCGCGGGCTGGTTGTTGAATTTGATCCAGAAGCACTGGAGCAATTCCTCGGCCCCCTCGCGGGTGAGCGTCCCCTCCTCCAGCCCCCTCTTATAGAACGGGTAGAGGTGCTGATCCAGGTGGCCGGGGCAGAAAGAGTCCCAGGGGTTCAGCTCCGTGGTCACGCCCAGGTGCACGAACCAGTAGTACTGCAGCGCTTCCCAGAAATCCCGCGGCGCGTGGGCCGGCACCCAGGAGCAGACCTCGGCGATGCGCTCCAGTTCCTGCTTGCGGCGCGGGTCCCGCTCCTGCGCCGCCAGCTCGCGTGCTTTTTCGGCGTGCCGTTCGGCGAAGCGGATGAGCGCGTCGGCGCAGATTGCCATTGCTTTCAATTGTTCCTGCTTATCGTAGGCGTCCACGTCGTTCAGATAGTCCAGGTTCGCCAGGCTGCGCTCGATGTCGGCCTTGAAGTCGAGCATCCCCTTGCGGTAGATTTTGTCGTCGAGGACGGTATGGCCCGGCGAGCGCTGTTCCATGAACTCGGTAAAGATGCCCGCCTCGTAGGCCGCTTTCCACTCGTCGGTCATCTCCTGGAAGATCGCCTCGCGCATCGTCTTGCCCCGCCAGAAGGGGATGATGGTCTCCTCGTACACGCGGCGCGCTTCGGGGGTGACGATGAAGGGGATCTTTTCGCGGGAGTTGAGGATGTCCAGGTCCTTGAGGCTGTGGCAGCACAGTTCCGGGTAGGTGGGGGTCGCTTTGGGCGCGGGGCCTTTTTCGCCGACGATCAGTTCGCCCTCGCCGATGGTGATGGTCTTGTGCTCCATCAGGTACTGGAAAGCCCTGGCACGGCGCACAGGCACCGACATCAGCGCCGTGTTCTGCCGGTAGAATTCGGTCAGCAATTCGGCCCGTTCGGTGGAGAGGACGGGCCGGGCCTCGAGGCTCTGTTGCCTCAGGCGTGCGACTCGTTCGGTCATAGCCATACGTCAGCCTCCTGCTTTCACTTCCAGGCCAAAGTCTCGCAACATCTGCATGATCCCGGCCACTTCCCCGGCCGAGGGGGGACGGGTTTCGGGCAGGGGATACGTCCTGCCCAACCGGTCGTACTTGTCGCCGCTCATGCTGTGGTAAGGCAGAATGTCCACCCGCAGCAGGTGGGGCAGTGCAGCTGCAAACGCGCCGGTCTGACGCAGATTCTCCTCATCGTCGTTGATCCCCGGAATGAGGGGGATGCGAATCACAATGGCGTGCCCGCGTTGCGAGAGCGCCTGCAGGTTGCTCAGGATCGGGCCATTGGATACGCCCGTGAACTGGCGATGCCGGGCCTCGTCCATCATTTTCAAGTCGTACAGGAAGAGGTCCACGGTTTCCCGTATGCTGTCCAGAACCTCCCAGGGGGCAAAGCCACACGTGTCAAGTGCCGTGTGGATTCCCTTTTCCTTGCAGGCCCGCAGGAGGGCGCGGACAAAGTCCGGTTGGGCCAATGGCTCGCCACCGGAGAACGTCACGCCGCCGCCGGACTCGTCGTAGAACGGCAGGTCGCGCTCGATCTCCGCCAGCACCTGCGCCACGCTCATCTCCCGCCCCACGATCTGGCGTGCCTCTGTGTAGCAGGTCGCAACGCATGCTCCGCACAGCGTGCACTTTTCCCGGTCGGTGGACACCACGCCGCCATCCTGCGAGATTGCACCCTGGGGGCAGGCGGAGAGGCAGGCGCCGCATCCGCTGCACCGCCTGGCCCAGAACATCATCTCGAGGCCCGGGTTCAGGCCCTCGGGGTTGTGGCACCACCGGCAGCGCAGCGGGCAGCCCTTGAGGAAGACCGTGGTGCGGATACCCGGCCCATCGTGGATGGAGAACTTGCGGATGTCAAAGACTATTCCGCTCGCCAAAATCCCCCCGTTCTGCTGCTGTGGCGCAGCCTTTCCAGGTTGCTGGCAGGCTCGAAAGCCTGCCCGGGCGGCAGGCTCGAAAGCCTGCCCCACGTGTGCCGCTCACTTTGGCCGGATCGGGAAGTAGACCGTGTACCGCTCGTCGCGGATCTCGTAGAGCGGGAGGAAACGCAGTCCGCGTTCCTGGCCGCGAGCGCGATAGCCGGGCCGCCAGAACCACCATTCGCGCTCGTTATCGGGCGCCAGGATGGTCTCGGGTCGCTCTCTATCCCCGTACAGCGTCCTCTCCTCGTCACACAGGCCGGCCAGCACCACCGGCCCGTCCATAAAGGCGACCGTCTCCGGCTCGTCGGGGAGCGGGCAGGTCGAGAGCGATTTGGGCAGCACCAGCCGCACCGTGTCCGCCTGCCACGTCCGCCGAATCTCGTGGTAGCCGGATGGCCCGGCCGAGACCGTGGTCGGCTCTCCGTTGACGAGGGCGTGAACCGGCCCGCTGATCCACCATGGCAGGCGCAATTTGAGTGTGAATGTCGTCGGTCGCTCACAGTGCACCGAAAGTTCAACCACCCAACGTTGCGGCCTGTGCACCGCACCATCTGGCTCGCGCGGCTGGCTGGTGGACGCCTCGCTATCGAAGGTTTGCTTCACTTTCACGGGAACATTATCCCATTGCCACTCAAGCGTCGTGGGGATGTACTGGCACACGACCAGCCCTTCATCGTCCTGGTAGTAGACGTAGGCGTTGTGCAGCGTGTGGGCCTGCACCAGTGTGCCGTGGCAGCACCAAAAGTCGTTCGTCGGGGTGCCCCAAATCTTTTTCGCCCCGGCCTGGAGGGGTAGGAAGTAGGCGACCATGCCGGTCTCCGGGTGCTGTTGGGCCAGGATGCCGTTGTAGAGGTTGCGCTCGATGTAATCGGCGTACGTCACGTCGCCGGTCCAGCGCAACAGGTAGTCGGCCAGGCGCATCATGTTGTAGACCACGCAGTGCTCCTGGTTCTTGTCGCCGAGGCGCGCGGCGAACTCGAACGGTGGCGTCCAGACCTCGCCGGTCGTCTGGCCGCCCGTGCAGAAAAAGCCCCGATCGGTGACGGCGCAACGCCAGTAGGCCTCCACGATCCTGCGCCAGCGTTCCTCGCCGGTCACCTCGTAGGCGCGCGCCGCCCCGTGCGCCTCCGGGATGGTCGTGTTGGCGTGGCGATTGGTCAGCGGGTCCTCGCCGGCCAGCAGCCGCTCGAAGAGGCGCGGGCGGTCGTAGCGATAGACCAGGTCGAGGTGTTCCTGCTTTCCTGTGACGCCGTACAGGTTGGCCCAGGCCTCCAGCATGCCGCCCGTTTCGACGTCCAGGATGTCGTCCATTTGCTCGCGTGAGAACTGGCCCGTCCAGCGATGGAACCATCTGGCCCACCTGACCATAATGTCCAGTGCCTGCTCGTTGCCGGCATAGGCGAACATGTCATACAGGCCCATCAGGGTTTTATGCAGCACGTAGTGAGGAGCCCAAACCTGCTTTCCGCGGGCGACCCAGTCCAGGTACTTTTCGGGAATGGAGCCGGCCCACTCGCCGCCGTTTTCCTGCTGGCAGCGCGCCAGTTCGGAGACGATCCAGTCGGCCTTACCCTTGAGTTCGGGATCGCCAGTACTGGCGTAGATGCGGGCGGCGGCGGAGAGCCAGTGGCCGAGGAATTGCCCGCGCACCTGGCAGGTCGGCGATTCCCAACCCCAGTGGCAATCCTCCGGCCTGGTCCGGGGTCCCCAAAGCCCGGCTTCCAGGTAATGGTTCTGGAGCAGGTTCTCGCTGCGCAGCGAGAGCAGGTAGCGGCGGTTCAGGTCGAAGCGCTGCTGGAACATACCGGGCAGCAACCTGACCTGCCCGGGTGACATGGGTTTGAAAATCTCTTTCATCTCGCTTCACCTCTGGAGGCAGGATATCATCGGTCCAGAAATTCAAGTCGTCTCGTAACTGCCTACCCCTGCCGACTGAAGTCGCCCACTTCGGGCCGCAGGCCTTCGGTCGGCCTGCGCCGACCGCTGTCTCCGCGTCGGCGCAGGAGCCCGCAGAGGTTGATTTCCAATCGGCACACGGCGGCAGGCAGCCGGGTAGGTAATTACGTCGTCTCACATTACTTCCCTCGGCCGCCTGGTCGGAGGCTGGCCACAGCCTGAGTCATTATATTTTACGGTGTGGCCTCTGTCCCTCCGTACAACTTCCTGTATACCGCCAGGTGCTCCTTGATGCGCTGGATATAGAGGCGTGACTCATCCAGTGTGATCAGCTCGACGAAGAGGTCCGGGTCGTCACCGGCAGCGTTGAGCCAGAGACGGGCGTTTGATGGGCCGCCGTTGTACGCTGCCAGAGCCACCTCCATGCGTCCACCGAAACGGTCGCGCTGTTTGGCCAGGTAGTGGGTGCCGAAGCGCAGGCTGACGTAGGGGTGATAAAGATCGGCTGTCTCGTAGCCCGGTGGCCAGCCCAGCTCAGCGTGAATCTCCGCGCCGGTTGACGGGATGACCTGCATCAGCCCGTGGGCACTGGCAGACGAGGTGGCCAGGCTTTCGAACAGGCTCTCCTGACGGATCAGAGCGAAGAGGAGGAGAGGGTCA
This sequence comes from Anaerolineae bacterium, assembly GCA_034435075.1. Classification (GTDB taxonomy): domain Bacteria; phylum Chloroflexota; class Anaerolineae; order B4-G1; family B4-G1; genus JAOAAG01. The sequence goes on along the minus strand of DAOTYA010000146.1, from coordinate 3,657 downwards.
AGGTCGTTTATAGCAGCGTTCTCCAGCACAAGCTCCTCATAGTAATTCGGGTAAGCCAGGCGCTGAATGAAGGCCGGGACCTCGGAAAGGCTACTCTCCGAGGCCAGGGAGATGACCCGTGCTGCACACAGAATTGAGGAGCGGTAAAGGCCGAGATCGCGAAACAGCAATGCCAGCCGGTATTGGGCCAGGGCGTCCTGGCGGGTGACGTTGCGGAGAGCCTCCAGCTCCCATTTTGCCGCGTCGAAAAGCCCCAGGTGCCAAAGCTCAATGCCGCGTTGTAAACGTGGATCTGCGGCGAGAGTGTCCGGGAGCTTACCGAGATGTTCTATGTTTTCTACTCCCAGCCATGTGGCCAGCCAGCTCTCAGCCTCTCGCTGGTCGGCAGTTTCCTGGCCGGGATCGTAGTGGGTTGGGATGAAGAGGGGCAGGGTAGTGGTCAGAGCAGTGCCCAGCTCGGCTGCGCGCAGGCCATAGTAGCCGCGCGGATTGCTCGCGGCAGCCTGGTCAAAATACTCGCGGGCAGCCTGCTGATCGCCTTGTAGCAGGCGGACCTTGCCCAGCCACATCAACGCTGCCGGCCGGTAGACAGAAGTGGGGTAAACATTCGCCAGCGTGTCCCAGGCCGCAGCCGCCTCCGCCCATTTGTTCAGCCGGTAGGATTGTATTCCACTCCTGAAAAGGGCCGCAGGGCCGTAGTCAGAGTAGGGGTAGCGGGTGCTACAGTCGAGGTAAGCTTTAGCAGCGGCCTCCAGCTCACCTGCCCGCTCCAGGCTCTGAGCCGCTTTCCACAGCGCCTCCGCAGCCCGGGAGTGATCTGGCATCAACGCTGCAAATTGCTCATAGGTCTCGACCGCTGTGCTCAGATCACCCATACTCAAATATGCCTCGGCCAGGCCCATCCAGGCATCGCCGTGGCGCTCGTTTTCCGGGTGAGTATCGAGCAGCAGCCGGAACTCCCTTATGGCCAGGGCCGGACTGCCGGCTTTCAGATAAGATATGCCTGCGTACCAGTGGGCATCACCGGAGTGGGTGGTGGGGTAGGTGTTGACGTATCTGTTCAGTGCTTCGACTGCCGGGCCGTAAGCCCCGCCGTAGTAGTCCACTATACCGCGCAGGAAATCGTCTGGAGGGCGACCGGCCTCGACCAGTTTAACGAGCGAGAGATAGGCGTAGCGTTCTTCGGGATAGGTTCTGACTACAGCGAGATGGCGCTCATAGCCTGCCTCGCTATCCCCGGCCAGGATGAGTGTATCAGCAAGCTGGTGTTCTATACGGGCACGATAGGCGCGGATCTGCGCGACCTCGAGGATGGCCTGGTACTGGGCGATGGCTGCCGGGTAATTCTCGAGCGCCACATAGACGAGGGCAAGTTTCTCACGTGCACCGACCTCGGCAGAGCGGTCGGGGGCAGTGTTGATTGCGTCCATGTAAGCAGAGACCGCCGCGGTATAAGCACCCCCTGCATAGAGGGCATCGCCCAGTCGCTCACTGACATAGCTCGTGATGACCGTACCGCCTGCCAGGTAAGCACGGTACTCCTCTGCTGCGGCAAGTGCTTCGCCCGTTTCCATCAAAGCCTCGCCCAACAGAAAATGCGCAGCGGAAATAAAGCGATCGGGTGGGGTATCTGCGTTCCGGGTAGTTAACTCTCTGAACGCATCAACCGCGCATGCTGGCTCACGGTGATACAGACAGGCGTTCCCGAGTCCAAAACGCACCTGGTTTTCGCTCTCCCGGCTGAGTGGCATACTTAACAGGCTGCGATAGAGTGCTTTTGCGGTTTCATAGTCGCCGTACTCCATCGCTCTGGATGCCTGGGAAAGCAATTGCTCCGGAGCCGGAGTAGGGGTCGGTGTGTGGGTCGGCGTGGCCGTTGGCGTCGGAGTAGAAGTTACGGTAGGGGTGGCTGTGGGCGTGAACGTGGGGAGCGGTGGAATGGTTGGGACAGATGTGGTATCACGGCCAGGCAACTGGGGCATGGGCACACTGCAGGCCAGCGCTGTTACAATCAGTATCAGAAGCGGAAACAGGCCGGCGCATTTGCGTTGGACTTTTTGATGAGCGATACCCTCTGTAACGCTCAACTCAGTCCCCCTGGTCGGAGAGGGAGAAAATGCCCCTGGCCCGGTACGGCCGCGATCTCCCCATGCCAAAGGATGCGACGTCCACGTTGAAAGGACATTTCCGGCCATCCCAGCACGGTGCGTCCCTCGTAGAGGGTGTACCCCGCATGCGAGTGCAGGTTTTCAGCACGGATGGTGAACTCCCGGGCAGGATCAAAGACAACAATGTCCGCATCCGAGCCGACAGCGATGGTGCCCTTCCTGGGGTAGAGGCCGAAGATTCTGGCCGGATTCTCACACAGCACCTGTACCAGGCGTACCAGGCTGATGCGGCCCTGGTTCACCCCTTCGTCGTAGGTGAGGGGAAGCAATATCTCGCTCTGAGGGGCGCCATACGGCTGCTTCAAAAAGTCCCCATGTTTACTTTTGACTTTTGGTGCATGGTCCGACGCCAGGGTGTGGAGTGTCCCATCGCGGAGAGCGTCCCACAGCGCGGCGCGATCGCCGGCGCTGCGCAATGCCGGTCCGATCTTAGCCTGGGCGCCGTATTCGTCCAGGATGTCCTCGGTCAGCGTGAGGTAGTGAATACATGTCTCTGCGAAGACCGGCTTCCCCTCTGCCATGGCAAGACGGAGTGGGCGTAACGAGCGCGCAGTGGTCACGTGAGGAATGTAGACGGGACAACCAGTGACCTCAGCCAGGCAGATGACCCTGAAGATTGCTTCTTCCTCCAGGGCTGCCGGTCGGCTTGCTCTGAAAGCTTCTTTCCATCCGCTCCTGGCGGCATACTCTGGAGTAAAATACTTATCCTCGAGATAGTCAATTGCGCCTCCATTCTCGGAGTGCACTATTGCCATCCCGCCAAGCTGAGCGAGCATATCCATGGCCCTGGTAAGCTGGTAATCGTCGGTCGACCATCCCAGCTTCACATAAGTCAGGAAAAACTTGAAGGTGCGGATGCCCAGTTCCATCACCTGGGGTATCTCAGGTATCTGCCGTGGAGCATCAAACATCCCTCCATGTATCCCGAAGTCGAGCAAAGACCGGGCTTCCCCGTCTTTCAAAGCAGCCTCTACCTGCTGCAACAGGCTCTCTCCGGTGCGGGCGCAGATGAAGTGGAGGAGGGTGGTGGTGCCGCCGTAGGCTGCAACCCTCGAGCAATGCTCGATATCGTCCTCGTAAACCGGGTGGATGTGCGCATCAATTACACCTGGAAGAATGTATTTACCGGAAACATCTATCACCTCGTGAGCGTTAGCGCGGGGGATAGATGGCTCAACGGCTGCTATCGTCTCCCTGCGCACTCCCACATCCGCCCGGCGCATTCCTGCCCCGGTAACGATGATCCCGCCAGTAAATAAAAGGTCGTAAAATTGCTCCATGCTTCCTTTTTTGTAACTTGTATACTGGACCTATTCAGCCTGCCCATGCAGTGCCGTGCGGACCACAGTCCGCACGAGGCAGATACTGCAAACGCTTGTATACTGGACCTATTCAGCCTGCCCATGCAGTGCCGTGCGGACCACAGTCCGCACGAGGCAGATACTGCAAACGCTGGCTACACTGAGACACCCGCAAATGGCTCAGATGG
>DAOTYA010000145.1:0-31086 GCA_034435075.1 Anaerolineae bacterium | reverse complement strand
CCCCTGGCCTCCGGCCTGCCTCAGATCCCCACCCCTGCCCGCCAACCCCCAAAATTTCGCTGCGCAAGCCCCAGCACTGGCAGATTTGACAGAATGGAAGATCAAGCTAAAATATGAGCGGTTGAGTTACGCTTCAGGCTGACGAGCGGAGTCGCTGAGGGTACGAGCCGGATAGATGGACGGCCAATTCTCCAGTGTAGCCGTCATTGTGCAGATTGTGAAGCCTGCCCCCTGGGTAGGCTTTTGTTTACGTAGCACAAGGTTATAGAGATGAGCGAACAGCCAGTTGTTGCCGATATTACGGGAATCGCCAGTTACGTGCGAGGAGAGTACGAGGAGAGGCGCACTATTTTTAGCGCGCAACCCCTGGTTGTGCAGCGCTTTTGCGAAACACAGGGCCGTGTGGTGGCAGAGGCAATCATATCGTTAAAGCCTCAGGTACACTTCAGGTTGCCTGATGAGATAGTGCTCATGTCCGGGGGTGGGGAAAAACAAAGTGTCACTGTGCCGCCGATAGCCCGCGAACAGGTGGTAAGCGGCCTTACGAAGCGCCTTTCCCGTGTCAGCCCTGGTGAGGTCTTCAGACGCAGGTTGAACGTGCTGCTGCAGTCGCCGGAGCAGGCGGTAGCGGTGGCTGCCAGGCTGATCCAGCATGCCACGGCCACGTATATGGTGTACACGATGCTCCCATCTGGTCGTTCTGTCACTTACGTGCCGGATGTGGACGAGGAGATCCCCACTATCCCTGTAAGCGATAGCGCAGAACCTGGTTCAGCTCTTATGGAAGCTACTGATGCAGTCATCGAAGAAGAAACAGCCGCAGAAGGACGGGGCGAGCTACAGGTACCCTACGTGCCCGCTGCGCGTCGCTTCTACCTGCCTCAGTGGGTAGCCTTCGATGAGAAAGATCGCTTGCTGGTTGGTTCGGTGGAAGAGGCGGAGTCATATATCGCCTCCATGCAGCATTTTATCGCTGTACTACATGCGGCCGTGGCTATCGCGCCGTACATTGTGGCGGATAAGGAATATCAGAAGAAACGATACGGTATGCTGGGCCAGTTGATCAACCAGGGGAGAGCACTGGCACGCTACCACACGCAGGAGATTATCCGCAAGGTGAAGGAGCGGGCCGCAGCACAGAGTTTGAACCGTGGCCTGAGTTTGAGTCTTCCCTTTTTCGATGACCAGAGACTTGACATAAGACTGCGTGAGATGCGCATTATACCGGCCGGCCGCATTATGTTCGTCCCGGCTTTCGTTGTGCAGGCTATGCGTGAAGAGCAGGCCAAGGTCGCGCAGGATACGCGGCTAAGCCCTTCAACGCGCAAACATCTTTTGCTCGAACTCAAGATGATCGAGGATGCATTTGGGGGATAGGTTAGAGGGCAAGAGTAAGCACTGCTCCCTGACCCGGTGAGGTGCGACTATGTTGTTCTCGATAGCTCTGTTGGTTGTGATCTTTTTCCTGGCCTATAAAGCTGCCCCACGCGAGCGCGAGGAAGATATACATGTGCATGGCGCAGGGCAGATCGGTCTGCTGGCTGCATTGGCTCTGTTCGGGGTGGACTATTTCACCTCATACTTCTATGCTACCGGCGAGATGATGCATGCTCTGCATCCTTATGGCCTGCAAAAGTACGCTTACATTGCCGTGGCAGTGGTGGCGTTCGCCAACTTCGTCTTCGGCGCTCTCTATATGTATTCGCTGGGTGTCTTCAATGAAGGTGGAGGGTCGTACACCGCTTCTATGCGCTATCTCTGGCCTACACTCAGCCTGATCGTGGCCGTGGTGCTTATCCAGGACTATGTGCTCACAATCGTGGTATCGGCGCTTTCCGGCGGTGACCAGTTGCTCTCGATCCTGGGCCTGTACGGCAAGAGTCGGTTGCTGCACTTTCTCATTGGATCAGCGCTGGCTACTGTGACCTGGTATATCACCATCCGCGGCCGGGGGGAATCCGCGCAGGTGGTCTTTACACTGTTGGGAATTTTCGTGATGTTGACGCTGACTATGGCCGTGGGGCTGGTCATTGCTTCTATCAAACATGTTCCGCCTGTGCCTGCGCTGGAGGAGCCACACCAGGTTTCACTGGGAGAAGCTCTGAGGCATCTGCTCACAGCTTCGATGAAAGGAATGGTCGCACTGACCGGCCTGGAAGCCATGTCCAACGGTATTCAATTCGTGATAAACGATGACGCCGGAATTGTCAAGTGGGGCAAGCGGCGCTTCCCTCGCCTGAACTGGCTGTGGAACTTCTACAGTGGCAAATCAGGCGTCGGGCGGTTCGTGCAGACATCGTTTCTTTTCTACGGCGGCCTGACGACGCTGTTCCTGACCTATTTCTCCCTCCGCTTCAATGTCTTCGACGGCACGGCAGGACGTACGCTGGTTGGCAATCTCGCCTATATCGGCTTTCGCCAGTTCCAGGGTGGCGACGTTCTGTTCTGGGCCTATCAGATTCTGGCTGTGGCACTGCTGGCGGCTGCCTCGATGACGGCATTTCAGGATATTCAGGCAACTGCCTGGCGCGATGTCGCGATCGGCGAGATTCCCGAGATTGTCGTCTACCGTAATCCTAAAGGCACATTCACCCGTTCTGTCACAGCCGCCTACATTGTAGCCCTGCTGATTATGTTGCTCGTCGGCGGACGCACAACACTGGCCGTGCCGTTCTACGGCGTGGGCGTCTTCCTGCCGATCACCGTGATGGGGATGGCCATCCGGCAACATGTCCTGCGCAACTATACTGGCCGTGCCCGGAAATGGGGCACGGTGGGGGCAACACTGGCGACGGGCCTGGGAGCGACCGTGTTTGTCGGACAGATCGTCGGGAAGTGGCATGAGGGGGGATGGGCGGCCCTGCTCTCTTTGTGCATCCTGTCACTGGCAGCTCATCTGTTGTTGCTTTCGCCCATCGGGTACCGCACGCCAGCTCAAATCCAACGCATTGTGCGCCAGAAGGCGCAAGTGCAAGGCACGATGGCCTCTATCGTCGAATGGCAGTCGCTGAAGATGCAGGGGTACCGTTACATGCTGTTGGTTGGCATCACACGCTTTTTCGAGTTGTTCGGTGTGCGCCGCCCGTTACGTTACGAGCCACCCCCGCCAGCAGGTGAGTACGAGGACGTTATCCATATAGATCATCCGGAAACACAATCGTTACTGGACATATGCCTGGAAGCCAACCCCAAGCCAGCAAATCCAGGCCCGGATGAAAGCCGGCCGACCGGCTGAAATGGACGAGGGTCTCTTACCATCAGGCCGATTGAAATCGTTCGCCCTGGTCACTTCGTGCCAGTCGTCGGCCTCCGCCAATACCCCTCGGCGACATGGTCAGAGACCGGTCCATGGCCTGATCTCACTCCCTTCTCGTGCAAAAAGTGACGGACACCGTAATTACTTACCCGGCTGCCTGCCGCCGTGTGCCGATTGGAAATCGATCTTTACAGGCGCCTGCGCCGACGCGGAAACAGCGGTCAGCACAGGCCGACCGAAGCCCTGCGGCCCAAAGTGGGCGACTTCAGTTGGCATGGGCAGGCAGTTACCGGACACCCCAATAAACGCGGGCCGGTGTACGCAGATCGCTTTCGGGTGTGCCGGTTGCCACACAAATGTCCACCTGCACCGGATCCGCGCCACGGAACCTGCATTCCATGCCGAAGCCGGAATCGAATCGGGCAGAGACCCAAATCTGATCCCCCCACTGACCCGACCGCCTGGTTACATATGACTCGCTGAGTTGCTCCCCGTGGGCCGCCAGCCACTCGACCACAGCGTTGTCAACGTTCAGCGAATATAAGGGCACTTCCTCCCATACACGCTCACCGTACAGGCCAGCACGCACCAGCCCGTCCATCCAGCTCTCAAGTCGCCTGTTGAAATCGTCACAGTAGAGCACGTTTTTCTCGGCTACAGCACATCTCAGGGCAGACCCGGCCTCGAAGACAACATCCATGTGGGCAAACGGCTGCCCTTCCGCGCCCGTGCCGGAATCCACGTAGTGCAGCCTGTACTGCCCCTCCAATTGCTCACGGAATGGGAGCAGAGCACGATAACCGCTATCATCAATGTGCGCGCCATTCGAAACCTGCCCGGCCATCACAAGCCTGACAGCTTTGGAGACCGTCTGGAAAAATAGCCTCTGGGGACGGTGGAGCAGCTCATCCATCGGCCTGCCCATAAAAAAGGCCAGCAGCCCACACACGTACACCAGTCTCAGGAGTGCTATGCCTTCTTTTGCCCGACGCCCCACTGCGCGTCCGACGAAACCGACGATAGCCCCCAACGCGGCACCGGTGAGGATCACCAGGATGTTTTTCGTTAAGTCCGTTTCAAGCGCGAACAAAGGCCCGCTCCGGAATCTATCGTCCATGAGCTGCACGGCCAGATTTTGCCCACCGGCCTGGATGAAGGCAGCAGTTATGCCCAACAGGGCGCCGGCCAGTGTCCACGCCAGGGGACACAGAGCAGGTAGACCGGCCGCGATTCTTCCGGCCAGGCCGGCGATGAGGAGTGCGGCGGGCAACCCGGTCACCAGCTTCACCCATGGCAAATCCACATTGTTGAGGCTCAAAACCAATGCATCGTATCCCCAGGTGAACAGCACAAAAAACAGGCCGAAGAACAGGCCATAGATCGTCCCGGCGTTCTCAACCTCTGTCCGTAGCTTCAGAAATTGCCGGCCGGTCACAGTTCGAACTCGTCTCCCAGCTCAGGCACCGCTACCCGACGCACTCCCGCATTGCTCAGCTCCCGGGCTATTGTCGCAGCAGCTTCAGGCTCTCCATGGACCACAAATGCCTGCTGGAGGCCGCCGGCGATAGGTCTGGCCCACTCCAACAGCTCCTTCTGGTCAGCGTGAGCGCTGTAGCCGTTGATCACCTCGACACGTGCGCGCACCGGGTATTCCTCCCCGAAAATTCTCACCACGGGTTGCCGCTCAACGAGCCGTCGTCCCAGGGTTTGCGGAGCCTGCCAGCTCACGATCAGGATGGTATTGCGGGGATCGCCGATGTTATGCTTCAGATGATGCTGGATCCGTCCCGCCTCACACATCCCGGAAGCGCTGATGATGATGGCCGTTCCCTCCAATTCGTTGAGGGCTTTGGAATCCTCCACGTCGCGGATGTAGTGTATGCGTTCAAAACCAAAGGGGTCGGGGTGACCAGGCTGCGCGATAAAATGGCGCACATCTTCATCATAACACTCCGGGTGCAGCCGGAAGACTTCGGTCGCATTGACCGCCAGAGGGCTGTCTACATAGACGGGGATGTCGGGCAGCCTCCCCCCAAGCATCAGACGGTGTAAGCTGTAGACCAGCTCCTGGGTACGTCCCACGGAGAAAGCAGGGATAATGACTTTCCCACCGCTGGCGAAGGTCTCGCTGACGCAGGCCAGCAACCGTTCCTCTGCTTCTTCATGGGAGGGATGGAGACGATTCCCATAGGTGGACTCGATGATGAGCACATCGGCCGGAGGAGCCGGCGTCGGATCGCGGAGGATCGGCATGGCAGAGCGCCCCAGGTCGCCGCTGAAGAGCAGGCGGGTGCGGCGCCGCCCTGAGTCTATCTCCAGCAACGCAATAGCCGAGCCGAGGATATGGCCGGCGTCCAGGAAGGTGCACACCACACCAGGCGCCACAGGTACAGGGCGGTTGTAATTCAGGCTGATGAAATACTCCAGACTGGCCACGGCGTCGGAGTAGGTGTAGACAGGCTCGACCGGAGGCTCACCTTTGCGTGCACGGCGCCTGTTCACGTACTCTACGTCCTTCTCCTGGACGTAGGCTGAATCGCGCAGCATAGCTGCACAAAGGTCGCGTGTGGCAAAGGTGCAATAGATGGGACCGCTGAAACCACTGCGCACCAGGTTAGGGATATTGCCGGAATGGTCAATATGAGCATGCGAAAGAATGAGCGCATCTATCTGCGGGGCAGGGAAGGGCAGGTTACGGTTACGCTCGAAGCTCTCCTGACGCTTTCCCTGGAACAATCCACACTCCAGGAGGATGTTGCTGCCGTTAACCGAGACGAGATACTGAGAACCGGTGACGGTCTGCGCCGCGCCCCAGAATCTGATCTTCATTCACTCCTCCTTCAAAAGCTCCAGGAGCGCCTGACCATAAGCCTCACGTTTCCAGGGTCCCAGCCCTTCAACACGCAGCAGGTCCTCAAATGAGCGCGGGGGGCGTTCTGCGAGCGCCCAGAGCACTGCATTGCTGAGGATAACGTCTGCATCCACGCCCCGACGTTCCGCCTGGCATTTGCGCCATGCCTGCAGGGCACGGAAGCGGGCTACCACTTTCTCAGGGCGACGCTGCGGCATCGGGGGCGGAGAAGGAGGTTCAGCACTCAGACCACGTTTGACTGCCCAGATGATGCGTTGCCCGTAACGCTGCACGCGGTAGCTGCTCATACCACGCAGGCCTGGTAGCTCATCAATCGTGCGCGGGGCTGCTCTGGCCAGCTCCACCATAGTACGGTCGTCGAGCACTTTGAAGGGGGGACAATCCTGACGACGGGCCTCCTTGTCGCGCCAGACGTATAGCTCGCGCAAGATAGACTGCTCACCCGGAGCAAGCTCCCAGACGCCCTTGATGTGCCAGAACCCTTCAGCGCTGAAGGTGTCAAACGATGGCTCCACAGCAGCGATCTGGTCAAAAACTTCCCGGGCTTCCTCCCACCGCCCCTGGCGGCGCAGTTCGTCTGCCTGGATATGACGCAGAGGAATGAGATAATGGGTGTCCAGACACGCGTAGACCAGCGCGTTTTCATCCAGAGGGCGTTTTCCCCAGTTATGGCGCTGATAGTGCTTATTGGTGTGGATACCGAAGACCCCTCTCAATACATCTCCCAATCCCACCTTCGGCCAGCCCAGGATGCGTGCCGCCCACATCGTGTCGAACAGGTTGGCGAAGCGGAACCCAAAATCCCTTTTGAGACACACGATGTCGTAATCGGCGGCATGAAACACCTTCTCAATCGCCGGGTCCGCAAACACCTCTCTCAGCAGCGAGAGGTCCAGCTCAGTCAGCGGGTCTATCAGATAATCCTGACCGGGGATGGAGAGCTGGATCAGACAAACGCGCTCCTTATAAGCATGGAGAGAATTGGACTCGGTGTCCACTGCTATGATCGGCTGAGTCGAGATGGTCTCCAGCAAGGCGGCGAGTTGTGCAGAGCTGGTGATGATAGCAGGAGGAGAGGGCAGGGCAGGCATGTCGCAGTCATCAGGGTTATGACGGGCGCTCATAGTCGCTTGAGAGTTCCAGTGCGTGGTAAGGCTTCACAGTGAGGATATTATGCCACTTTGGCTGGAGTTGTCAATCTGCAAAGTAACCGCGGCCTCTTCAGGAGGCATTCCGGGCCAGGCGTCGGCCTGCGCCGACGCGTTGGTTCAGGCCGACCAAAGGCCTGCGGCCCCAAAAGGTGTACAGACCAGGTGTACCTTGCTCCTACAGTCACCATCTGCACAGTTGCTGTAAAGGATGCCGACCGAAAAGGCTTTCAGGACATCTGTGATGCCGGCAGCAGTGGGCTGGGGACCGAGATTGTCACAATACTACCTCTTAACCCTGGATTGTGGTAAAATAGTCTCAACCAGGGCACTTTGGGACCCGCGCAGTTGGCTCCTGACTGCGCAACTCCTGTTGGGGCAACGCCAATGGGTCAGGCGAGCAAGTCCACAAATCGAGCACACCGGGGGCGGGTATGGCTGAGCAGAGTTTACACGCGTTTTCTGGAACGCTGGCCGGTCTTCTTGCTCATCGGTTTTGTGCGCACCCTGGCGACCCTGGCACTCTGGATGACTATACCAGGCATCGTGCTTCTCCTGAGCGCATGGTACCAGGCAGGTGAAGCGACCCGCTCACTGCCCGCCCACCATGTCCTGATGACACTGAATGTGCCCCAATCCGCCGATGGGCCATTGCTTCTCTCCATTGATTATCCCCGCAAACTCTTTCTCGAATCAACAGCCGAACCCACTGCCCATATAGCCATGTGGCTGGTGCAGGCAACTCCAACCTCGGGTCCGGCGGTCGAGAGCACACTCACATCGGCGCCAGGGCCGGCTTCCACCTACACACTCGAGTTCACCCCAACCACAGGACTGCTTTTCACCGATGCCGCCGGTAATCCGGCTCTCCCTGTGGTCGCGCTGACCCCCGCCCCTGCTCCCGGCACGCCGATCATGCTATACATCCGACCTGGCCTGGCGCCGCGGACCCCAGAGCGCAGGCAGGTGCACATGCTCTTCAGCGGACCAGGGGTTGTGGCAACCCCGACGGCACCGGTTTTGACCCTGGAGCTTGAATCAGCACAGCAATCACGTTGGCGGCACTTGTGTAAAGCATTGACCGGGACAGGCTCCCTGGTGGCCACCCTTGTCTCCGCCCTGGTCGGTTTTGGAGTCCAGCAATGGCTACAGATAGCCGAGGAGGAGCGAAAACGACAAAATCAGCAGCTTCAGGAGGCACGCGTCGCCGAACTGAAGAGCCTTATCACAAGCGATCTCTCCGAAGCAGCCCGCTTCTATCTGAAGTATCAGGCAGAGCGAGAAGTCGGCGAGCGCGTGACTGAGCAGTGGGAAGATGCCGCGCCTGATATGCTCAGACTCCTTGTAACATTGCTTGAAGGTTCTGAGCAGGAGCGGCAAAAACTCAATGAAAGCCAGGAGCAGGAACGCATTCAGGAAGCGCTCTCGTGGGGATGGCAGGCACTGGATGGAGAGTGGCGAGGAAAGATCGCCGACTTTCTCTCTTCCAACACACGCTATAGCTCTGAGTCTGCCAGGCGGGTGCTGTGCGAGAAGATGTTATATCTCTGGACGGACTTTACGCTATGGTCTCCTCGGGCTGCCTGGAGCGGGCAGATAGAGCGGGGCCTGCAGGTGCTGGGATTGAAAGACAACCCATTTGGCACAGGCAAGGCCGAGGAAGAGCGGTTATTGACGCAGTGCCCATTTCCCCTGCCGGCTTCCATCAGGCATCTGCGTGAGCCTGGACCCGCCCTCATCCTTGGACGAGAGGGACACGGCAAAACCACCGCCGCGTTACTGTACATGCTCGATAGCCTGCAACTGCGGGACACGTTTCCGGTGTACTGGCGACCAGGTGTGGCGGAGTTCCTGTCTCTGCGCATCCAGGATGTCGCCAATATGGTTGCCGGGGTACTGCTCACCTACCTGGCAGCATTGCCCACAACATTTTGTAACCAGAATGTGGAAGGCCGGGCAGCCATAGCATACCTGTTGACCGGGCGCTTCGGCGCCGGGGCAGGGCTGGTCCAGCGCTTTTATCAGGCAGGCCTTCCCCGTACCGGTGCAGGCAATCGTCTCCTGGAAGAGGTGGAGGCGTTGACGCGGGGTAGCGCCTCCCCTGCATCCGTCTCCGAGAGCGAATTGCTGGCGCTGTTGAGCAAGGGACGTCCCGCAGCCTTCCCTCATACGACCCTCCTCCTGGACGTGCAGGTGGATAGACAAAGGGTCTCCAGAGCCGGGCTGTCGCAACTGCTCGAGCTGCTCGAACTTCTGGGACGACGAGGGGTGTTCGTAAAGGCGTTCCTGCCGGCTGAGATATTCGAAAAACCACTGCGCTCCCTGAAGAAACCGGTGATGCCGGAACAGGCGTATCTTGAGTGGCCGGAAGATGAACTGCGCTCTATATTGACCATCCGGCTGCGCCACTTTGGATATGATTCCCTCAATCAATGGTGTGTCCCCTCAGTGTCATTTCCGGACCAGTCTGTGTTCAGGGCTGCCGGAGGATCACCGCGCAGGTTGATGGAACTGGGCAACGCTCTCCTGGCACGTATAGGGGAAAAGGGGAGCAAATTGACCGGGGATGATCTCACACAAATGGCAGACCTGTGGAAATGAGCGACAGTACTCAGATGCCATTGGAAACACCGCTGGGCCTGGCACCGTTCGAGAGCCTGCAGGCCGAGCATGAGCCCTGGCTTGAGGCCTGCTTTGTGCCGCCGCGCTATTTCGAGCTGATGGCGGGCGTCCGTTCGGTGCTTGTCTTCGGCGCAGAAGGGTCCGGAAAAACCGCTCTTTACCGTGCCCTGGTCAAACGTTGTTACGGACCGCACGGCCGGCCGGTACGCCTGCTCGTTACCTGGCGTCCAGCACTGCCCGGACAAGATGTACCGGCCGGTGCCCTCTCAGTGCGCGAACAGGTGCGCGCTATCTTCGATGCAAGTGCCATGGCGCTGTTGAACCACTGCGCACACTACCCTGATGACTTCGCCGCAGCTCCCCGGTGGGTAAAGAGCATCTTCGTCTGGTTCATCCACAGCTACATCCAGGGCGATTTGCGGGCACGGTTGAGCCCTCTCCTTGAGGCATCCGAAAACCCTCAGGTTCTAAGGGAGATTCTGGAGACAGCCCCTCCTGAGGTATTCAGCCCACACAGTGCACCGGAGCAGGTTGCAGCCAGGCTGACCGAGGCACTCGCCCGGATCGGGCTTCAGGGCGTGTGGGTCGTCAGCGATGGGTTGATGGCCTGGGACGAGACAGAGTTGGCACATTTAAGCTCCCTGATTAAAGCCTTTCTCTCCACCCTTCCCCTTTTCGAGCAAGCACAATTCACCTACAAACTGCTCCTGCCCTCGCGGTTGGAGTCAATGCTGTTGCATGCCACCGCTCTGGTACGTCAACGCGTGGACGGCTACCATCTGGAATGGGATGTGCCGGGGTTACAGCAAATCGTCGAGCGCCGCCTGGCCCTGGCCTTTGGTCGTCACCCATTCACTCTCGGCGATCTATACGAGGCCCCCGCGGAGCTGCTCCGCTGGCTGGAGCGTGCTGGAGGTGCTTCCCCCAGGGCCTGGCTTGCCCAGGTCCGTCCACTGGTTGCCCATTACACCAACCACGCGCTGGATCACCCTGTGGACGTTCCTACCTGGAGAAAACTGCGTCGTCACCATCCTCCCCGTCTCTACCTGGACGAGAAGTCTCGCCAGGTGATCGTGGGCGGGCGTCCTCTCTCACCGGAAGAGCTGCCATCCAGGGGCTATGAGGTACTGGCCTATCTCTATCGGCACGGTGGCCGTGTCGTGAGTAAAGGTGAACTCTACTTCTGCGCATATCGGGGGCTGGAGCGGGTGCCCACCTCACCCGCGGAGAAAGCGTATGAATCGCCTAAGGACTACGAAGGGCTGATAGACACCCTCTTATGGCGGCTTCGCCAGGCTATCGAACCGGAGCCCTCCGACCCGGTGCTGCTGGTGACCGTGCGTGGGCAGGGGATCAGGCTGGAAAGCTGCTGGTGAGATACGGGTGAGCCAACTGCAAGTCAGGTGCTATAGTAGCCCGGCCTCTACGCTTTATAATTTAAGCAATGGGAGAGTTCATTTTCGCCGTGAAATTGGTTCACACTTTGGGCTGCCTCAAAAAAATCGGCTGCCTGCAAAGGGCGCAGCGTGCTGCGCCCCTACCGCAACCAATGGTCGGCGCAGGCCGACGTCCGGTGCGTAGCACATGAACAGGCCGATTTCAATCGGACAGCGCCTGGTGCATAACTCAGAGTGTCAACCAATTATGAACCATCCCTAAGCGACTACTATACTAAGAGCCTATCCGAAAAACCGTACAAGCGGCATCCCTATGCCGCTTATACCGACGCATAGGGATGCGTCGGTTACGTTTTTCGGATAGGCACTAAACTCTCAGCGGTTCGGGGTCTGATCGGCACAAATGAGCGACCAGAGTCACACCCGTAGACCACCCACCGGAGCCACTTTATCCCCCGAGGAGCAAATTGATGAGTGGTTGACAAAGCCGGAGATAGGCCTGCGCTTTGACCCCTTTCGGATACGCGACGCGGGCAGCGATCCCAGACTTTCATGGTATCTTGTAGATCACGGTGCCTTTACGCGTTTATGGGGGGATCGGCCATCTTTTGTTTTCGCGCCTGCAGGAGGTGGCAAGACAGCCTTCCGCGTCCGGCTCACGCATGCCTGCCGGGCCGGTGAAGGGGCACGGCTTATCTTTCCTGTTGTCATTACCGCCCTGGACCCTGCGCAGCCGTACGGACTTTTGCTTACTCAGGCCGCAGCCTCAGAGTTACTGTTCCACCTGCTCTACTTCCCTCATCGCTTCATGACCCGTAACGGTAACCTTCAGCCTTCCATTCGTGTTTTCCTGGATGAGAACCTGGCGACAGCCCTCGAGCACCGCCTGGACCAGCTTGATGATCTGCTGGATGCCATCGAGACGGACCACAACTGGGAACGCCTGGCCGAGGCCTTCGACCCGGCGGCAGGCAATCTGACCTCCCCACCTCCCGTTGCCATGGCACGGCAAATGATCGCCTCGCTGCGCACCACATCATCAGGTGTGAGCCGACAGGCCGACCCATTCGGTCAGTTTAATCAACTCCACACCCTGCTCAGAGAAATGGGATACCAGGCCATTTACGTGCTTGTTGATGGGGTGGATGCCTACCCCGAAGCACAACGAGGTCTTGCCGCCATTGAGGCGCTCAGGCCACTTCTGGAACGCACGGCCGAATGGGCCGGGGAGCACATTTACATAAAATACTTCCTGCCCGTTGAATTGCTGAACCCGATACAAACCGGATACGCCGACCTGTTGACAAATCTTGCCGATGTTGCTATTATAAGCTGGGATGCAGGTACACTGCGGGAAGTAATCTCCCGCCGGCTTATGGCAGCTTCGGAGGAGTACCGCGCCGTCTCGTCGCTGGATGCTCTGTCTACGCCAGCACTGCGCGACGCAGAGAACGAGCTGCTCAAAATAGCCCGTCCCCTCCCACGCGACCTGACGCTGCTTGTGGAGCAGATGTTTATTGAACACGTGCTGCGCGTGGGACCGGAGGGACGACTGGAGCCGGAAGACCTTGACGCAGCCATCCAGTGGTATCAGAGGCCAGGCAGTGGAACCGCCGATTGAACTGGCCTGCAATGCTCTCAAGGAGGCACGATAGCTGGTCACAAAAACAGGGCTGACATAGTCTGTGCCCTGTTTTTTGTTGCCTACTGGGGCGGGGAGAGTGATTATGGCAGGGAAAGTTGTAAGCCCCCCGGCATATGCAGAGAGTAAATTTGTGGACCGCGAGAGCGAGATCGCGCTTGTAATGGATAAAGCCGAAGCCATTGCGCTAGGACGCCCTGTGGAAGGACGCGTGATCGTCTTCGCCGGTGAGCGGGGCCTGGGCAAGAGTTGGCTGCTCTACTATCTCAAGGATCAGCTTGCCCGCGTAAAAGACCTCTCGGTATACGCGCTGAGTCTGAAAGCCTACGTCACCACGCCGGTCCCAGCTCTGATCGTTGACGGCATTCTGGCCGACTTCGCGCGGAGCATCTTCCCCGGAAAACGCTGGACATCCCCGGCGGACCTCAGGCTGGAACTATGGGGTGAGTTGCGTGCGCTTCTCCAGGCTGAAGCCCTGGCAGTCCTGGTGGACGAAGTTCATGAAGCGAACCCACGGCTGCTGGAAGAACTGGAGAGATACTTCCTGGGTCCACTGGCATTGGAGCCGCGTGTACTGATCGTTATGACCGGGCGAGGACGCCTTCACCTCTGGAGAACACCGGAACTGAGGTTGAAAGCCCTGGTTCAAGAATTGCAACCATTCGCGGATGTGGATTGCACAAAGGAGCAGTTGACACGCCAGCAGAAGAAGGCGGCCTCCAGGGCTTCGGAGATTCACAGCCTCAGCAATGGCAATCCGCTGGCCAATTATCTGCTGGCCGCCTATTCGGATCCGATTGCCGCGCTCGATCAGGTGATCGAAGGGATGCTGGAACCACTCCCGCCAGCAGAGCGGAAGCAGGCGCGGGAGTACCTGGAGGCCTTATGTGTACTCCGCTCATTCGATGAGGAGCGCATCCAGGATGCGCTGCTGGCTTACGACAGCGTTGCGTACCGGGGTTGTACTTTCGAGCAGGCAAAGCAGGTGCGTGAGTATCTGGTGCGCTGGGCGTTTGCTCGCTGGGATGGGACCCGGGGAGGCTATATCACTGACGAGCCTACGCGTCATCTGGTGGAGGTTTATTTGAGGACAGCACAACGCGCAAAGTGGCTCAGGTTGCATGAATCAGCCTGTCAGCTCTACACTGATTGGGCCAATAAGTACCCCACCGCTGCAGCTAGCTGGCAGGAAGAAGTTAATTACCACAAAACCTGTCTGGCTGAAGGGTAGCGTTTGTCGCCCTTAGAGCCGGGATGGTTCATAATTGGTTGACACTCTGCCTTGTCGGCGTGTGGGGCAGGCTTTCCAGCCTGCCGACAGCCTGGAAAGGCTGTCCCGACAGCCTGGAAAGGCTGTCCCACAAGCCTGTCGTGGGCGCAGGTGCGGGCAGCCGATTTTTCAAGACAGCTCAAAGTGTAAACCAATTTTGGGGTGAAGATGAACCATCCCTTAGAGCCTATCCGGGAATCGTAACCGATGCATCCCTATGCGTCGGTATAAGTGCCTATCCGAAAAACGTAACCGACGCATCCCTATGCGTCGGTATAAGCGGCATAGGGATGCCGCTTGTACGGTTTTTCGGATAGGCTCTAAGCAGCATAGGGATGCCGCTTTTAAAACAATGGTAACCGTTCAGGTCCGATTGAGATCGTTCTCCCCGGGCGCTTCGTGCCGGGCGTCGGCCTGCGCCGACGCCTCCGGTCAGCGAGGGCCGACCACCGGCCGCAGGCGCGGGAAGGATGTACGGGCGAGGTGAACCTCGCCCCTACAGTCACTGTCTGAATGGTTACGACCAGCGCCTTTCAAATAACGCCCGGTAAGCGGGCCTTCAGGTGGAAAATCCGGCTGAAGCTTCTCACTCCGGCGCCTTATTTGAAAAGTATTGGAGTAGGACCTGTCCGAAAAACTGGGGCGGGCTTCACGGTCCACCTGGACAGCCTGGAAAGGCCGTCCTACTACACCTTTTTCGGATAGGCACCAAATACCGGGAGGAGGCTGATGGAAGCGTTTACCCCTTATGTTCCCAGCGAGGTCAGCGCTCGCGCCACACCGCTGATAAACCGCGAAGCACAATTAGAACAGATTCGGACAGCTATCGCCGACAGCTCAGGTCAGACCTGGATTTTCCTCATCCTGGCGCCAGGAGGGACAGGCAAAACCTGCCTGCTACAAGAGGTTCTGCGCCGTTGCCACAGAGATGCCCACGGCCAGCCTGGGCCGTGGTATTCAGAGGGTGTGCTTGCAGCGCGGGAAGTGGTGGATTTGTATCACGCGTACACCCATTCTGAAGAAGGGCTGGTCAGGGCCATCTGCGCCGTACTCGATCCCGGCGCCGGGTACTTCGACAACTATCTGCAGCAGAGGGATCGCCTGCACAGGGTCAAACAAGACCTGGCCGAGGTGATCCGGGAAGTGACGTATCAGCGGACGCGCATGCTTCAGGCCTTTTTCTCCGATTACCGGAAGTGCGCCGGTGAGTTCAGGGTAGTGCTGGCGCTGGATACAGTGGAGACGATTGTGCACAAGCCGGACCGCATTCAGAAAACGCTGGGAGCGACAGAGGCCTGGCCTGGTATTCAGAGCTGGCTGGTCAGAGAGCTGATCCCGCGCATGCCAAACACGGTCATCCTGATCGCCGGCCGGCCCGAGGCTGCTCCGCTAGGCGACGAGCTGAGCCGCCTCCCCAATGTTAAGTTTGAGAAGATCGAGCTGAAACCATTCCTTGAGGAGGATACACTGGCCTACTTCCAGGCAGTGGCCGCCGAGGCACGCCGCATCGGTCAGAA
Source organism: Anaerolineae bacterium (assembly GCA_034435075.1). Classification (GTDB taxonomy): domain Bacteria; phylum Chloroflexota; class Anaerolineae; order B4-G1; family B4-G1; genus JAOAAG01. Next base: position 15,362 of record DAOTYA010000145.1, on the reverse strand, counting down.
TGATACCGCAGCCAGGATCGAAGCCATCCCCGAAGAGACGCGCAGAGTGATCCACCGTTACACCGGCGGCCGTCCCATCCTGATCGCGCTGCTGGTGGACTACCTGGCCGTTGCCGACCGGTTGCTGCCGGCTGTGCAGATTTCCCTGGAGGAGGCCATCAGACGGACACCTGACGAGGATAGTCTGAAGCAGGTGCAGAACGAACTGGAGGCAGAGATCGTGCGGGTGCTCCAGGAGACCGGCCGGGAGACGGACGAGACACTGCGCGCGCTGGCCTGGGCCCCCAGGGGGATGGATGCTGAGTTACTCGCCTGCGTCAGCAAGCTGGGAAAACCAACACCCTCCGATGTGCAGAGCGCAGATGAGGCTCTGGAAAAGGTGCGGCCGCTCTCATTTGTCAAAGTACGGCCTGCCGACCGGCGGGTCTTCCTGCACGATGAGATGTATGGCCTGCTCGAGCACCACGTCCTGCGGTACGCTACGGAGGAGAGAAAAGCAAAGGTCAATCAAGTGATTCTCGATTATTATGAGCGCCTGGTGGCCAGAGCTCGCCAGGCAGTACTGCAGGCCGCTACCGCCGAGGAACAGGCGGAGGCCTATGCCAGCCTCCACAACGCCCAGGTTGATGAGGTCTACTACCGCCTGAGGCACAATGCTCTGGAGGGATTCCAGACCTATTACCGCTATGCTGAGGAGGCGTTCCAGACCAACGAGCCGGAATTGGATCAACAGCTCCGTGATGAGCTTCTGCGCTTTGTTCAACTGCGAGGTGAAGAGATCATTGACAGCCTGCCCCTCGCCGAGGTGGAAAGGGACAGGGCGATCCGGATAATCAAGTGGGGAGTCCAGCAGGGGCTGTGGGATAGCGCTGCCAGGTATGCAAGCCAACTGCGAAAAGAATGCCGGGACCTGTTCGCAGAGCCACTGCCGGATGCGGAGCTCAGCCTTTTCGAGGGATGGGCGCTGATCTACCAGGGGCAGGAACTGGCGCGTGCAGAAGAGATACTGCACAAAGCCATTGACACATTAAGCTCGATTGAAGCTCCGGATGCCTTTTACGCCTGGCGTATCACCATTGGTCTGGCCTACGCCCACAATCTCCTGGGCTACCTGTATCGTAATAGAGGACGCTTCCAGGAGGCCGTCCGTGAGTACCGCCGGGCACTTCCTTACTGGCGCAGGTTGCCTGAGCTGGAGGTGGAGCATTCCAATACACTCAACAACCTGGCATGGGCCTGCGCAGAGGCTGGCGACTTCATCTCCGCCACCCGTTATATCCGCGACGCGCTGGAGATGCGCGAACGGCTGGGACGCCGCTACCTGATCGCCCTCAGCCTCAACACGCTTGGCCTGATAGAGACGCGGGACGACAAACCCCACCGGGCCAGAGTCCACTGTGAGCGCGCCCTCACCATCTTCCGTGACCTGGAACAGCGACGTGGTGTTGGACTGGCCTGTGTGGCACTGGCCGAGGCGCTGCGCCGCGAGGCCGCGATCCCCGATCTCTACACCCCACAGGAGTCGGCTGATCTGCTGCGCCAGGCAGAGCGTTATGCCCGCGAGGCCCTGCAGATATTCTCTGAGGAGCACAAAGAGCCATCCCGCCTGGTGGAGGCATTGCTTGAATTGGGTTGCATCTACAGGGACTGGGCCAACATACGCGAACGGTATGACGGACAGTCGCGTGATTATGCGCGCCAGGAACTGGCAAAGAGCGGCGAGCAAATGCTGCGCAGAGCAGCCCGCGAGGCCGGAGAGCGTTTTCCTCACCGGCGGGTTGACGCACTGGTCAATCTGGCCTGGTTGCGTTATTATATCGGCGACTCTACAGGTGCGCGCCAGGTCATCGCAGAGGAGGTCTTCCCGCTGGTAGAAGAGTACCGCTTCACAGAGCAGGGTAAACCCCACATCGAGGCGCCGATCACATTCATATGGGTGCAGTTGGGGAAGGCCCACACCCTGCTCGGCCGCATCGCGTTTGAGGGCTACCGGATGGCCAATGACCGCTACCGTGAGAGCCGTGATGAGAAGAACCGCACGGAGGCGCACAGCTATCTGCGCCAGGCTGCCGCTGAATGGACGCTGGCACTCGCTTATGACAGGCTCTTTGCAGCCGATTTCCGTGACCTGCGTCGGGGAATGGATCGTATCTATGAAAATGTGCGCACTCTCAACGCTGAGGAAATGGGCATAGTGTACAGGGCCATTGATGAAACGGCGGAAAAATACAATTTAGAGAAACCGCCGGCGCTGCGGTTGTATCTTGAGGAAACATTCGGGCGGCTTAGCTGGGAGGAGCGAATTTGAAGCCCGTCCTGCGCTCATTTGCCCGGGGTGACCGGGAAGGATTGGTGGCGGCAATCAATACCGTATGTGGTGAGGGTAGATGGTTGTCTACACGCCAATTTGAGCCAACACCTGCCTGGCTGCATGCCTTGCAAACCCCTGACTGTCCTCGTCATCACCTGCTGGTAGTCGAGGATGGGGGACGTATTGTGGGGTGGTGTCGCCTGTTCCCCGCCTCCTGCACAGAAGAGGCTGCCGAGGCAGAGTTAGGCATAGGATTGCTGCCATCCTATCGGGATATGGGACTGGGTACGGAGTTGGTGCATCGAATGCTGGACTGGGCCAGGAAAGCCGGACTGCAGCAGGTGCGGATCTTTACCAGGGCAGACAATCACCGGGCCATTCATGTCTTCACCGGCTGCGGTTTCAGGACCTCGCAGGTTTCGGGCACACACATAGAGATGGTATGTCCGCTTAATGAGCACGCCAGCAAGGAGCCTGCATAGGAGAGACCACCAGTGACCAAATCGCCAGAGCCTGTTATAATACTGTTTTCCCAAACCAGGGGGATGCCGGAGCAGGACTGCGCATGTGCAGTTGAAAGCGCGCCTCCGCTTGCTCTCTGGGCGCCTCCAGAAGAGGTTAGCGGCGATGACTGTGCATGCTCTGAACCCATCACTGCCCTTTACAGCTCATCCGACGCCCCGGATGCTCTCTGGCAGCTCCCCGGCGATCTCTACCGCGTCGGACTGACACACGAGTACGAACTGTGCTTTAACCCTGCCACACCGCTTAACGTGGTTGTCCTTAACACCACGGCGTGCGACGTGTTAGACTCGTTTTACCGGCCGCGCCCGCTCATGAGCGAGACCGACCGGCGGCTGGCAACGCCCGGTCTGCTCACCCCCCTCTCTGCTCCCACCACACGCAAGGCAGGCACTCAAAATTATGTACTGACCGTCTGGCTGCACCTGACCGAGGCGTGCAATCTGCGCTGCAGTTATTGTTACGTGCGCCCGGGCCACCGCACGATGGATGCACAGACCGGTTACGCAGCCCTGGAGAGTGTATTTCGTTCCGCGCTCGCCAACGGGTTCCACACCGTCAAACTCAAGTATGCCGGCGGCGAGCCGACGTTGTGCTGGCCATTGGTGCACCTGCTCCATGATAAAGCCAGGGAACTGGCCATGCAGCACACTGTGGGTCTGCAGGAAGTGCTCCTGTCCAACGGCACCACCCTGGACAAAGGGATGGTAGAATGGCTGCGCCGCGAGAGGGTAAAACTGATGCTTTCACTGGATGGACTTGGGCCTGTCCATGATGCACACCGACATTACGCCGACGGTCGTGGCTCGTTCACGCAGGTGATCAGCAGCATTGAGCTGGCGCTGGAGCACGGGCTGGTGCCGTTTCTCTCCATCACTGTCGCCCCAGGCAACGTAAATGAACTGCCCGGGGTCATTGCCTTCGCACTGGAACGCGATTTGCCCTTCAATCTGAACTTCGTGCGTTCCCAGGCTTTGCCGCTCTCCCAGGCCGAGCAGGAAAGTTTCACTGCAGGTATCCGGGCCGGCCTGCGGGTTATTGAAGCAGCTCTCCCCCGCCGCCGGCTGATTGATGGGCTGCTGGATCGCAGCAACTTCAGCGCGCCACATGCTTATGCATGCAGTGCAGGCCGCAGTTACCTGGTCATTGATACGGATGGCAAAGTCTTCCGCTGCCAGATGGCAATGGACCAGCCGGTAACGGACGTCTATGCTGCGGACCCGCTGCGCGTGGTACGTGAGTGGCGCGGAGGATTTCAGAGCATTTCTGTAGAGGACAAAGAGGACTGCCGACACTGTCCCTGGCGCTACTGGTGTGCCGGGGGGTGTCCGCTGCTGGCTTATCAGACCTCAGGCCGCAGTGATGCGCCCTCCCCCTACTGCGCGGTATACAGGGCCATCTATCCAGATGTGGTGCGCCTGGAAGGACTGCGCCTGCTGAAATGGTCGCCTGTGGCGGCCTGAGCTTAAGAGTGCTTAAGAAGGGTTATTGGCCCAGGCGACGCCCACTCGCTCCGTCGAAGAAATAGAGATGAGCAGAGGGTAAAAGGGCTTCTATTTCGTCTCCCTTGTTCAGCGTCTGATCCAGCTCGCCCGTCACAACGCAGGTACGGCTACCGACGCGCAGGTGGAGCAACTGGGTACGGTGCGCGAAATCCGGCTCTATAACCTCAACCACCCCGCGTATGCGTATCCCCTCCGGTAATGACCGCTCGCCGTAGACCGCCAGGGCTGCCTCAGGACGCACACCAAGAGTTACCAACTGGCCGGGACGGACGAGGTTTCTCACCGTATCCGGCAAAGGCACGGTGAACTCCCCCAAATGCAGCTCGCCATCAGCGATGGTGCCACCAGGGAGGAGATTCATCGGAGGGCTGCCCAGGAATTCGGCGACGAAAGTGTTGATGGGATTTTGACGCAGTTCCTGGTAAGGACCGACCTGCTCGATGCGTCCCTCACGCATCACCGCCACCTGATCCCCAAGTGTGATGGCTTCCACCTGGTCATGCGTCACATAGATAGAGGTGATCTGGAACTGGCGGAGCAGGCGTTTGATCTCAATACGGGTCTGGACGCGCAGTTTGGCATCCAGGTTAGAGAGCGGCTCATCGAAAAGAAACAGGCGGGGATTGCGCACGATGGCGCGGGCGATCGCCACACGCTGCTGCTGTCCGCCGGAGAGCGTACCCGGCTTGCGCTTAAGCAGCTCCTCGAAGCCGATGCCCATCACCTGGGAGGTGATGCGGATGCGCTCCTCCGTCTCCCGATCCGGGACCTTGTGGACCCTGAAGAAGAAGGCCAGGTTGCCATGCCCTTCGAAATGCGGGTAGAGAGCGTAGTTCTGGAACACCATCCCGATGTAACGATCACCGGGCGGCACATCGCGCATATCCTGATCGTCGTAAAAGACGTGGCCGCTGTAATCGGTGTCCAGGCCCGCGACGACACGCAGCAGGGTGCTCTTGCCGCAACCTGAAGGGCCGACAATGGCAAAAGTCTGGCCGTTGGGGATGGTAAGGTTGACGTGGTCAAGGGCCACGACAGGTTCTTTGTGTCTGGTGAGATCGCGTTCCTGAGCCGTCCGCGCGCTGACCCGTTCGGAAAAAGCGCGATCTCTTTGCCCCTGGTAAACACTCCCGCCATGCGCCGGGCCACCAAACAGCGTGGTACCCGGGAAAACTCTGGTCACATCCTGCAATCTGATCGTCGCCATAAACGCATACTCCTCCCGCCCATCAATCTGGGTGAGGGGCAGGCTGTACCCGGGTCAGGGCTGCCAATTCCTGCTCCGCTGCCTCAAGCCGGGCGAGCACCCGCTCACGCCCGATCGCCTCCAGCGAGCCGAACAGCGGCGGCGAGACCTGTTTGCCGCTTGTGGCCCAGCGCACGATACCGAACAACTGTCCGGCCTTGAGGCCCAGCTCCTGCGCCAGCGTGCGCATCGGCTGTTCCATCACTTCTGCTGTAAAAGGCTCTATGTTTGCCAGCAACTCGCGCACGCGCTGCAGCGCGGCCAGACTCGCCTGTGGCGTCATTTTGTCGCCAACCAGTTTCTCCGCCGGGACCGGTCCGATGTCCCGGAAGATAAAATCAGTCCACTCCACGACCTCGCTCAGCCGCCTGATACGCTCGCGCACGAGCGGGACGATCTTGAGCAGACGCGCACGCTCACCCTCTGGGCAGGGGTCGGGCACCAGACCTGCCCGCTGCCAGAAGGGCAACAGACGTTCCAGAAGCGTCTCCACCGGCAGACTGCGGATATAGACGCCATTCATCCAGTCGAGTTTGTCGTAGGAAAAGGTGGCCGGGGCACGGTTGACGCGGAACAGGTCGAAACGCGCGATCAACTCTTCGCGGCTGAATATCTCCTGCTCTTCCCCTTCCCCCGGCGCCCAACCCAGCAACGCCAGGAAATTGAGCAGTGCCTCCGGCAGATAGCCCTGGGCACGGAACTCGGCGATAGAGGTGGCGCCGTGACGCTTGGAGAGTTTCTTGCCGTCGGAGCCCAGCACCAGCGGCACGTGGCAATAGATGGGCGTTTCCCAACCCAATGCCTGGTAGAGCAGCACGTGCTTGGGCGTGCTGGGAAACCACTCGTCGGCACGGATGATGTGGGTGATCTCCATCAGGTGGTCGTCCACCACCACTGCCAGATGGTAGGTGGGGAAGCCATCGGACTTGAGCAAGACCTGATCGTCTATCTGGGCGTTCTCAAAGACGGCATCGCCGCGCACCACGTCGTGGACGACGGTCTGGCCGGTAAGCGGCACCTTGAGGCGGACGACATGCGTTTCGTCGGGCGAGATTGCGCCAGGCGGCAGATCACGACAGTGGCGGTCGTACATCGGCGTCTCTTTGCGGGCGCGTTGTTCAGCGCGTACCTGCGCCAGCCGCTCAGGCGTACAGTTGCAACGATAGGCCCAGCCCTTAGCAAGCAACTCCTCGGCCACCTGGCGATAGAGCTGCAGGCGGTTCGATTGGATATACGGACCATACGCCCCACCGACAGCGTAGCGTCCGGCATCTTTTAAACCGACCTTTCGCAACTCTTCCAGAGCAGGACCCTCATCCCAATCCAACCCCAGCCAGCGCAGACCATCGAAGATGCTCGCCAGGCTGTCGGGATGGTAGCGGGTGCGGTCGGTATCCTCGATGCGCAGGATGAACTGGCCGCCCATCTTGCGGGCGAAGAGCCAGTTGAACACGACTGTGCGCACGCTGCCAACGTGCAGTTTGCCGGTAGGGCTGGGAGCGAAACGGACGCGAACGGTCATCGCACGGCGACTATCAGTACGGTGGTTCGGCGGGGCCAGTGTAGCCACACATCCCTACACGGGGAGAGTTGACGAGCGGGAAGGGCTCGCCGTAATTATCGTGCGGGTGATCTTGAACGTGTTCGTCGCACAGGAAGCCCGATTCATCATACTCGTATATGCATTCCATACACAGCCACGCCGCCGGCTGCCCACACACCATGCAGGCCGCTTCCGGTTGCACATTGCGTGCCATCAGGGCAATGGGATGGCGTGTGGTCGGTTTGCCCTCACGCACACTCACGCAGGTGATGAGCGTTTCAGATGTGGTACCAAAGTCGTAGATATGCGTCAGTTCGACCCCCGGCGCGAAGACCTGTTCGGCGCGCCTGCTCATTGCCACTTTGTGCTCACTCCATCCACGCCCGGCGGTAAACTCGCTCAGGTGGCCACAGCACTCCAGCCAGATCGCGCGCAGGTATTCGTCGAGTTCCTTGAGTCTGGCGTTGCCGTTCATTTCCAGGTCGAGCCAGAAGACACTGCTATAGGCATCCTGTACACGTAGATGGTACAGTTTCTGCGTGTCGCCCGTTTTGGCTTCAGCCTCGGCAATGACGGCCTGGCGTCTGGCACAAACGGGCAGGTGTTTTGTAATCCCTGATTTAGTCATTTCCTGTCCACAGTACATGCACGTACCACGAGATTGTTTTCGCTCTGGCATTGTTCACCTCATTATCTATTCTGCAATCCCAACCCCTAACCTTTCGCCGCGATCTTTGCCCACTCGTCCTTCAGCGTGACCGTGCGGTTGAAGACAAGGCAGCCAGCGGAGGAATCGGGGTCTACGCAAAAGTAGCCCAGCCGCTCGAACTGGAAGCGATCGCCAGGCTTCGCGTTTGCCAGGCCTGGCTCGACTTTGCAGCCGGTGAGCACCTCAAGTGACCGTGGGTTGATGACGGCGGTGAAATCCCCTTCCGGCACATCTTCGGGATTGGGCTGCGTGAAGAGCACGTCGTACAGCCGCACTTCGGCGTCGAGGGCGTGCGCCGCGGAAACCCAGTGAATGGTAGCCTTGACTTTGCGTCCATCGGGGGCAGCGCCGCCCTTCGTTTCCGGGTCATAAGTACAGCGCAACTCGATCACGTTGCCCTGCCCATCCTTCACCACGTCCACACACTTGATGAAGTAGGCATAGCGTAACCGTACCTCGCGCCCCGGCGCCAGACGATAATACTTAGGCGGCGGCTCCTCACGGAAATCGTCCTGCTCGATGTACAGCACGCGCGAGAAAGGTATCTTGCGTGTGCCCGCAGAGGGGTTGTCGGGGTGATTGGCTGCCTCCAGCTCTTCAACCTTACCCTCGGGATAGTTCTCAATCACGACACGCAGCGGCCGCAGCACACCCATAACCCGTGGGGCGCGTTTATTCAGGTCCTCGCGCACACAGTGCTCCAGGAGCGCAAAATCAACCACGCTATCGGCTTTGGCAACGCCAACACGCTCCAGGAAGTCGAGGATCGCCTCCGGCGTGTAGCCGCGCCGCCGCATGCCGCGTAAGGTCGGCATACGTGGGTCATCCCAGCCGCGCACGTACCCCTCCCGGACCAGCCTCAGCAGTTTGCGCTTGCTCATCACCGTGTAGGTCATATTCAGGCGGGCAAACTCGATCTGCCGGGGCAACGGACCGGGCAGGTCAAGTTGCTGTAGGAACCACTCGTAAAGCGGGCGGTGGATCTCGTACTCCAGCGAGCAGAGCGAGTGTGTGACGCCCTCGATATAGTCGCTCTGTCCGTGGGCCCAATCGTACATCGGGTAGATGCACCATTTATCGCCGGTGCGATGATGGGGCACGTGCAGGATGCGATACATCACCGGATCGCGCATGTTGATGTTAGGCGAGGCCATATCAATTTTGGCGCGCAGTGTGCGTGAACCGTCGGGAAACTCGCCCGCGCGCATACGCCGGAACAGGTCGAGATTCTCCTCGACGGAGCGATTGCGGTAGGGACTCTCACGCCCCGGCTCAGTCAATGTGCCGCGATACTCACGGACTTCCTCGGCGCTGAGATCGTCCACGTAGGCCAGTCCCTTTTTGATGAGATACTCGGCGTACTCGTACAACTGGTCAAAATAGTCGGATGCGAAATAGACATGCTCGAACTTGAAGCCAAGCCAGCGGACATCCTCGATAATGGCGTCCACGTACTCCTGCTCTTCTTTGGCCGGGTTGGTGTCGTCGAAGCGCAGGTTGCACACGCCGCCGAACTCCTCCGCAACTCCAAAGTCAACCGCCATCGCCTTGGCGTGGCCGATATGGAGGTAGCCGTTCGGCTCCGGCGGGAAGCGAGTCTGGACGCGGTTAAAGCGTCCACTTGCCAGGTCCTCTCTGATTGCCTCGCGGATGAAATCTGAACCAGGCATCACTCTCTCCTTCAGACCAGTAATTCCGACTGACGGTGGCGCATCACGACATTTTCGGACAGGCCGATGCCGATCATCGTTGTCAGGAGGGCCGCCGGCCCGTAGCTTATGAATGGGAGAGGCAGCCCTGCTACCGGCAGCATCCCCAGATTCATTCCGACGTTCACGATAATCTGGAACAGGATCATCGCCAGTGTACCTGTGGCCAACATTTTACCGTACATGTCTGCCGCGATCAGAATGATACGCAACAGACGCAGGAACAATATTACGTAGAGCAGGAAGAGGAGCATCACGCCAACGAATCCCAACTCCTCCGCAATCACAGCGAAGATGAAGTCGGTATGCCGCACCGGCAGGTAACGCAACTGACTCTGCGTACCCCGCGCAAATCCTTTCCCCCATATGCCACCTGAGCCGATGGCAATAGCAGCCTGTCTGAGCTGGTAGGCAACGTTTGGATCACTGCCGGGGTTCAGAAATCCCCAGATGCGCTGGTGCATGTATTCAAACTCCCGCAGTTCCGCCAGTCTCCAGAAGCCATAAACTGCGGCTATTCCTCCCAGCGCCGTCAGAACCAGGTAGCGGAGTGAGATACCTGACTCAAATAACATGGCCAGCCACATAAAGCCAAGCACTGCCGCGGTTGCCATGTCCGGCTCCAGGAAGATCAGGATCACCAATACCAGCGTCATGGCGGCGGAGGCAAAGAAGTTGGAAAAACCGGGGTGTTCCGAGACCTCTTCTGCAAGGAGACTGGTCTTGGGCGCGCCAAAGAGGAGGCCGGCCCGGCGCGAACGTTTCTTACGTGGACGGCTCAGCACCGCTCCGACTGAGATGGCAAGCAGGTTCATCGCCAGGAACGAGGGCTGGAAGCGGAAAAAACCCAGCTCAAGCCAGCCGCTCACCCGACCGATTTGACTTCCTCCCAGGAAGAGCACGACTACCAGGAGGATAAGGGCCACCAGGTAAGCCAGCCACCAGAAATCTCCCAGCCACTGGTAGTTGCGCGGGAACACAGCAAGGAGGAGTAGCAGTCCCAGGCCGATCGCTCCAAACATGGCCTGTCTGCGCCAGAGGGTCTGCATGGCAGGGTCGAGGCTGCCCTGGTTGGCGCTGTAGATCATCAGGACACCGTAGATAGTCAGCAGGATAGTGACGCCGAGCAATATATAATCAAAGTGTCGCCACAGGCGCAGTGCTCCCACCGCTCACTCCTGGGTAGTGGCTCGCTTTCTTGGGTTAAGCAATGGTATATCGGCGACCAGACGGGATTCCCTTGCCGTCTGGGAGAAGGTGACCCGCACGTCGCTGGCATCAATCGCTACATGCTTTGAGATCACAGCGATGATCTCGTCCTTCAGAGTTTCCAGCAAGGCTGGGGAAATGGAGGTACGATCGTGGGCTAATACCAGGCGCAGCCGCTCTCGGGCGATCGCTCCGCTTGGCGATTCGGCCTCACTACCACCTAAGAATCTCTTTAGGGATTTCATTGTTGATCTCCTCCGGAGCGTGTAAGGCCAAAGATGCGCTGCAACATACCAGGCTCGCGCAGGGGTATGAACGGCACGTTTTCTCCCATCAGGCGACGGGCGATGTTATGGAAAGCTATGCCGGCCTGAGAGCTGTCCCTGGAAAAAGCGAGTGGTTCCCCACGGTTTGCCGCGCTTATGATCGCCTTGTCTTCCGGGACAATGCCGATGAGATCAACTGCCAGCAGTTCGACGACGTCGGAGACGGAGAGCATCTCGCCGCGCCGCACCAGGTCTGGCCTGATGCGATTGATAATGAGCCGTACAGGGCCACGCTCGTCCGCCTCCAGCAGGCCGATCACTCGATCGGCATCGCGCACGGCGGCAATTTCGGGGTTGGTCACGACGAGGATGGCATCGGCCGGTGCAGCAGCGTAGCGAAAGCCTTGCTCGATGCCGGCAGGCGAGTCAATCAGGACAAAGTCATGCTGTTCCCGCAGTTCGTCGCAGATACGCACCATATCGTTGGGCTGGACCGCGCTCTTATCGCGGGTCTGCGCTGCCGGCAGGAGAAAAAGCTCCGGGAGTCGCTTATCTCGCACCATCGCCTGGCGCAGACGACAACGGCCCTCGATTACATCCACCAGGTCGTAGACGATGCGGTTTTCCAGCCCCAGCATCACATCCAGATTGCGTAGCCCGACATCCGCGTCTATCACCACCACACGCTGTCCGTGCAAGGCCAGTGCCACGCCAAGATTGGCAGTGATGGTCGTTTTACCTACCCCGCCCTTGCCTGAGGTAATTGTGATCACTCGTGCTGTCATGTGAATCTCCTTACCCCGCCCATCTACCAGGGGTACTTCCCTGCCAGGGGGTAGCCACGATACGCCCTTCCTGCACAAAGGCCATCTCCGGCACGGGGTTGCGGCGCCGTTCTTCCGGGGAACGGGCGATGTAGCCTGCGATGCGGAGTTGAGTGGGTGAGAGGTCAAGCGCGCAGATAACGGCCCCTTCGTCTCCCAGGGCACCGGCATGCAGGAGCCCACGTGCCCGGCCCCATATGACAATATCACCACCTGCAATCACTTCGGCGCCGACGTTGACATCGCCGATCACAACAATATGGCCAGGGTGGCGCAGACTCTGTCCGGAGCGGAGAGTGCGGCGCAAAATCAGCCCATCCGCTGTACACCCTTCATCAGCGATCACTCCCTCTTCGCGTGGCAGGCGGCTGGTCTTCGGCAAGGCCAGGTCCACAGCAAGGCCCAGCTCTTGCGCAGCCGTCTGCGTGGAAGCGTCAGAACTGACCACCGCCCAGAGTTCAACCTGGTGCAGGGCCAGCAGCGAAGCGACAGCCTGAAGTTCTTCCGGAGTTATCCTGCGCTCACCCACGTCCAGCGCCACACGTCCTCCACGGAAAAACGACGCGTGGGCGCCAAGGTACGATTCAAGCATATTCAATCTGACAGCCCAGTCCCCCGGCCCCAGGGTAATCAACAGGCCCTGCCGGATACCTTTAATCGTTATGCCCGAAGCCCTGGAGTCGTCCACCTTGTGTCCTTCCGCTGACCAGAACTCATGAAGTAACTGTTCAGCCGATTGAAATCGTCCTCCCTGGACACTTCGTGCCGGGTGTCGGGCTTCGCCGACACCCTTCCACGGGGATCCCAAAAGGAGGGTCAGCGAAGGCCGAGCACCGGCCGCAAGCCCCAAAAGGGTGTACAGGCCAGGCGCACCTGCCCCCCCACAGTCACCGCCTGAAGAGTTCATGGAAATTATATCACACTCAATGGGATTATGAAAACCGCCGTGCTATATCTTGACTTTTGCAGCACCTTGACAAGTGAGTAACCCCAGGCAGCCCGGTAGACATTCAGCGGAAAGACGTGTTACACGGGTGTCCGTCATATTTGCATCCCCTCCGGCTCGGGCCGGTCTTCAGACCACGCCCGACGCCGCTCGACCGGCCACAATGTAGGGCAACTGCTCGCAGTTGCCCTACAACTCGTCGCCACGGCCAGCCATAGCCTGCTCTCACTCCCTCTTCGCGCAAAAAAGTGACGGACACCCTCGGTAAGACAACTGCGAGCAGTTGTTCTACAACTCACCGTGGGCTTGTCAGGAATAACTTTGTGTTGCATAATCCTGCATCGGATGACCACCCTCAATACAGCGAATGCTATGGCAAAACAGGTTAACCTTTTTACCGAAACGCTTAAGACGTATTGGTTTGCTCCACCGGTGGCTTTATGGCGGGCGGTGGAGCTGCGCACGGCAGCCAGGGAACGGTACGTACCCCCTCTGCTTGACCTTGGATGTGGCGATGGGCTGGTCGCGCGGCTGCTCTTCGGGGTATGCGTGGATGGTGGCGGTGTTATGGTGGATGTGGGCTGCGACCCATGGCCGGAACAGTTGCGTAAGGCTGCGCGGGCCGGCGTATATCGTCACGTGGATATGGCGGAGGGAAGCCATCTCCCCTATCCTGATGCCGCGTTCGCAACTGTATTCTGCAACTCAGTGCTCGAGCACATCCCGAACGTCGAACCGGTCTTGCGCGAGGTGAGACGTGTGCTGAGAGCGGACGGGCGCTTCATTTTCACCGTGCCCTCCGACGCTTTCCGCGTTTTGCTTGATGGTTATGTGAGGCGATGGGAGAACGGGGACAGGTGTGGAGCGGAGAGTTACGCCACCGCCGTAGATGCCTGGCTGGAGCACCATCATTACCACACCCCTGAGGAATGGGCTGAAATACTGCGTTCTGCAGGCCTGGAGCAGCTCCTGGCACATTACTACATGCCCGCATCGGCGGTCAGGCTGTGGGAGAGGATGAACTCAAGGTTCGGGCTTATGGGACGGCGCTCGCTCTGGAGGTGGCTGGCCTCGCCACATCTGCGAATGTTGGGCTACCAGGCCGTCCTCAAGCACCTCATCGCGTGGTTGCTCGACCGGCGCTGGCGGTCATATTATGAGATGGATGTGCCGGATGGGGAGAAAGGGGGTGGGTTGCTCATCGTGGCCAGACCTGGCAATTGATGGACTCGTGTCGGGCGGAAACGAAGCAGGCCAGCTAAGGGCAGAACGCCTTCTGCGTTCCAGGCAGATCATCTGTACGCCTTGTTCGGGCCTTCAGGCGAGCAGGGACCGCGGCCTACGGTGCCTGAGGGGATGTCAACAACAGATGGATAATAATCCCCAGGATCACGACAGCCGCGAAGACGAGTGCCCCCGTCAGTAACTTCCGTTCCTGCCGGTCCCGCTCGGCCTGGGCAGCGGCCAGCGCTCGCCGCCGTTCCTCCTCTTCTGCCCACCAGCGGCGCAGCCGCTCCTGAGAGGCGGCCTCTGATTCTGCTTTGAGCCGCGCTGCCTCTGCGCGGGCACGCTCCAGTCGCTCGCGAGTGGAAGTTTGGAAATGGCTCTACAGGATAAACCCGATCAGGTCCATGACGCGGCCGCATCGGATGCAGTGTTCAGCCTCCGGCGGATTAACTGCCCCACAGTTGGTACAGGTGCGTCCGGTGACTTCGTATATAACGCCACAGTAGGTGCAGGTCAACGTCCCGTCTGGGTTTGGATGAGCTGGGTGCTCCCGCAACTTGAACAGCGAAAGGCAGCGCTCTTGTACAAGCCAGACATACCGGTCCTCGTGGAATTGGTTTACACTTTGGGCTGCCTCAAAAAATCAGCTACCTGACGCTGATGTAGGGGCACAGCGCGCTGCGCCTCTGCTGCGCTGCGCTCCTGCTGCGGCCGCTGGTCGGCCTGCGCCGACTGGCGCGTCGGCACAGGCCGACGCCCGGCACGAAGTGCCTGAAGAGGCTGTTTTCAATCAGGTGGGCCGATTAGAACCTATCCGAAAAAAACGTACAGGCGGCATCCCTATGCCGCCTGTACCGACGCATAGGGATTCGTCGGTTACGGTTTCCGGATGGCTCTAAAACCGCCTGCAGGGACAATTCGGATTATATCCGGTTTTCATGGTTGCAAATCCGCTGTAGGACAGTGGTCAGGTTGAGAGGGCCGGCTCGTTCCACAATGTTGCCCTGTAGCTAAAATCGCGTATACTGTTAACGGGTAAAGACTGCCTGGCGGCATGCAGCAGGCCTGAGGAGACGGCCAGGATGGCGCGGGAACCCGGCGGTAGAATCCTGCCCTATGGCCTTCCGCCGGATCAGGGTACGAGCCTGATTATTTGAGAGCGTCTGCGCTGGAGCAATCACGCCATTTGTACACAGGGGGATAGCATGCTGGAGATTCAGCAACTGGAATCCTGGCTCTGGGATGCCGCCTGCGCCATCCGCGGCCCCGTAGACGCCCCCCGGTTCAAAGACTACATCCTGCCGCTGGTCTTCCTCAAGCGGCTTTCGGACGTCTTTGACGATGA
>DAOTYA010000144.1:0-17200 GCA_034435075.1 Anaerolineae bacterium | reverse complement strand
TAGCATCGGGTTTGCACGCGAGTTAATATACACATAACTGAACTTCGCGCGTAGTTTCTGGGGCGGGCGATTGGAAATCGCGCCGGCAGGGGCAGAGCGGCGCTCTGCCCCTGGCCGCTTGAGTCGCTTAACTTGATACCAATAGGGCGCAGCGGGCTGCGCCCCTACCGTGGCCAAGGTCGGCCTCTGCCGACCGGCGCGTCGGCGCAGGCCGACGCGCGGCGCGCAGCGCCCAAACAGGCCGATTTCAATCGGGCGGCATCCGGCGCCTGACTCAGAATGTCAACCAATTGAACCATCCCGGCTCTTATTGCGCCAATTGACTCACCGGGACCCTGAAAAACTAACGGACAATTCACTCAACCCATCGGTCTTGCTCTCGCTCCCCATCATCAACGTGCCCTCCACCTTTACACACTTATTGCGGAATCCCTTGTCCTACAACTTTTGACTTGACAAATCGGGCAAGTTAGAATATGATTATAGCAATCAGAGGGGATGTTATGATGAGTCGGAGTTTGTCACTCTCAATCTGGTTCGCCTTTGCTGGCTATTATTATTTTACCCCGTCGCGTGGGCGGTTGCTTCACGGCGGGAGGTGGCCAGCCTGACACAGGCGTAACCTTGAGGGTGTGAAAACGTGGAGCGACCGATTCGCTCCACGTTTTTTATTCCTATACCTGAAAGGAGCATCTCTATGGTATGCCGTGGCATTCGTGGAGCGATTACTGTTGAGAACAACGATGAACAGGCTATCCTTAAAGCAACACGGGAACTCCTTGAAAGCATCGTCGCTGCCAACGGTGTGGAGGTCGAGGACGTGGTGAGTGTGCTCTTCTCCGTCACGCCAGACCTGGATGCAGTCAACCCGGCCCGCGCTGCCCGCGAGATGGGATGGAGCCACACGCCGCTTTTGAGCGTACAGGAGATGGCTGTAGGGAACAGTCTGCCGCGTTGCATCCGTGTGCTGATCCATTGGAACACTGACCGTGCTCCTGAGCAGGTGCGGCATATTTATCTCGGCGAAGCCCGTATTTTGAGGCCTGATCTGGTGGAGGGATAAAAACATGACCCGGGTGGCTTTTCAGGGTGTGGCCGGAGCCTATTCAGAGGAGGCGATCCGGCAGTATTTCGGTGCTGAAGTGGAGAGTCTCCCGTGCAAGACGCTTGATGAGGTCTTTCTGGCCGTTGAGGAAGGGCGAGCGAACTATGGAATGGTCCCTGTGGAAAACGCCGTCGCTGGCTCCGTGATACGGGCCTATGAGCTGCTGATGGAGCATGATCTGCGTATTTACGCGGAGACAATCCTGCACGTGCGCCACATGTTGATGGCACCGCCAGGTACCCGCTTGAGTGATCTGAAAAGTGTGCGCTCCCATCCGCAGGCGTTGGCCCAATGTCAGCGTTACCTGAGCCGCCACGGCCTGGAGCCAATCCCTGCCTTCGATACAGCCGGCAGCGCCCGTGACCTGGCGGCCAATCCGGAGCCGGGTGTTGGGGTGATTGCCGGCGCGCTGGCCGCTGAACTGTACGGGCTGGAAATACTTGCCTCCGGTATCGAGGATTTCCCGTTCAATTACACCAGGTTCTTCCTGCTCTCACTCGATGATCCGCCCCGCGCTCAGCGCTCGAAAACCTCCCTTGTCTTCTCATCACGCCACCGCCCCGGTGCGCTGTATGAATGTCTGGGGGAGTTTGCGACACGGGGGATCAACCTCACTAAAATCGAATCCCGCCCACGCCTTAACCGCCCCTGGCAGTACATCTTCTACCTGGACTTCGAGGGACACTGGCAAGACCCGGTCTGTGAAGCGGCCATTATGGGCCTGTTGCGGCGGTCATCGTTTGTCAAACTGCTTGGTTCTTACCCGGCGGCCACGACGCCGGTGATTGATGAGGTGATAATTTCCTGGTAAAGGAGGGGAAGATGATTGTGGTGATGAAACCAGACGCAACTATGGCCCAGATCGCTAACGTTGCTGCTCGTATCGAACAGATGGGGTGCCGTGTTCACCTGTCGCAAGGGGAGGAACGTACCATCATCGGTGTGATCGGAAACGACCGTCCCATTAACCGTGAGCAGATCGAGCGGATGGATGGCGTTGAACGCACGGTGCCGATTTTGCGGCCCTTCAAGCTGGCCAGCCGTGAGTTCCATCCCCATAACACTGTCGTCTCTGTCAACGGTGTTACTATAGGGGATAAACAGTTGGTCGTAATGGCCGGCCCATGTGCCGTGGAGAGCCGCGAGCAGCTCCTGGAGACCGCCTGGGCGGTGAAAAACGCCGGCGCTCATATCTTGCGCGGCGGGGCCTTTAAGCCACGCACCTCTCCCTACAGCTTTCAAGGGCTGGGCGAAGAGGGGCTGCGCCTGTTGGCCCTGGCCCGTGAAGAAACAGGGCTGCCCGTTGTCACCGAAGTCATGGAACCGCAGATGGTGCCGCTGGTCACCAGCTATGCCGATATCCTCCAGATCGGTGCACGGAATATGCAGAACTATGCACTGCTGCACGCCGTCGGAAAGGCGCAGCGGCCGGTCCTGCTCAAACGCGGTATGATGTCCACCATCGAGGAACTGCTGATGGCTGCTGAATACATCCTCTCTCACGGTAACGACCGCATTATCCTCTGCGAGCGTGGCATCCGCACCTTCGAGCAGTATACCCGCAACACCCTCGACATCAGTGCTGTGCCGTTAATAAAACAGCTCAGCCATCTGCCGGTCATCGTGGATCCGAGCCATGGTACGGGTAAATGGGAGCTGGTGGAGCCGGTCTCCCGCGCTGCCGTAGCTGCCGGAGCTGACGGCCTGATCATCGAGGTGCATCCCCACCCCGATCAGGCTCTCTCTGATGGGGCACAATCTCTCAAGCCCGGCCGCTTCGCCGCGCTGATGGAGAGTCTGTGGCCTATAGCCGAGGCTGTCGGGAGGACGCTTTAGCAATGAGGCCGCTCGCTGAGGCACGGGTTACCGTGATCGGATTGGGCCTGATGGGTGGCTCGCTGGCCGGCGCATTGCGTGGCAAATGCCTCCAGGTGACCGGCGTGGCACGGAGGATCGAGACGATCCAGATGGCACTTTCCAAAGGTTTAATTGACCGGGGCACAACCGGGGTCGCAGAGGGTGTGCGTGGGGCAGATGTGGTTATCCTGGCCACACCTGTGCGCACCATCTTACAACAGCTTGAGGAGATCGCTCCTCTCCTGCCGCATGGCTGTTTACTGATGGATCTGGGCAGCACCAAGCGTGAGATTGTTGCTGCCATGGAAAAGCTCCCGCCCCACGTTCAGCCCCTGGGAGGTCATCCAATGTGCGGAAAAGAAAAATCAGGGCTGGAGGTAGCCGATCCGGAGCTGTACCGGGAGCGCACCTTCATCCTGACGCCACTGCAACGGACATTGCCGGATGCTCTGAAGCTCGGCATGGAAATCGCTGAGGCCGTCGGCGCGCGCCCGCTGGTGCTTGACGCTGAGCGGCAGGACTACCTGGTGGCAACGCTCAGTCATCTGCCCTACTTGCTTGCCTGTGCCCTCGTCGCCACCGCTGACGCCACCACCTCCTCCGACCCGGCCGCCTGGGAGATCGTCGCCGGGGGATTCCGCGACACCTCCCGGGTGGCTGCCAGCGATGTGACAATGATGGTGGATATTTTGCTCACCAACCGGGAAGAAGTACTTAAAGCTGTACGTGTGTACCAGGCACAGTTGCACCAGCTGGCGCAGTTGGTCGAGGCTGGTGACGAGAGCAACCTGCTGGCAGCGTTGAGCGCCATTCGTCGTGAAAGGCTGAAGATGTTTCCCTAGCATCAGGTTTGCACGCGAGTGTGAGATACGCATAACTGGATTCCGCGCGTCGTTCCTGCCTGACGTGCTCAGACGTGCCCGCCGGACGAGCCCGCCGGCCGTGCCCGCCGGATCACAATCCGGCGGCGGCGGTCGGCGGCCACCACCCGGCCCGCGTGGATTGTGATCCACGCGGCGCATAGTCCAGCGGTCGGCGGCCGGCACCTGGCCGTGCCCGCCGGATCACAATCCGGCGGCGGTCGGCGGCTGGCACCCGGCCCGCGTGGATTGTGATCCACGCGGCGCATAGTCCAGCGGTCGGCGGCCACCACCCGGCCCGCGTGGATATGATCCACGCGGCGCATAGTCCAGCGGTCGGCGGCCGGCACCTGGCCGTGCCCGCCGGATCACAATCCGGCGGCGGTCGGCGGCTGGCACCCGGCCTGCGTGGATCATAAGAAAGCCTGTAGAAAGCCCAGGCTGAGCCGGCATTGGCTTCACTGCCTGGTGTGAATCATACTGCCAGTTGTCAGGAGAGTTCATGACCAGAGTCACTGTTTACCCGGCCGGACCGCTGCGTGGACGTGTGCGTGTGCCTGGCGACAAATCAATTTCCCACCGGGCACTGTTGCTCGGCGCCCTGGCTGAGGGAGATAGCCGCGTCGCAAACTTCCTTCCCTCCGGCGATTGCATGGCAACCCTGGAGTGCCTGCGTCTGCTGGGTGTCCACATCGAACAACACGACGTCACAACACTGACCGTCTATGGGCGTGGCGAGTCCGGTCTGCAGGCCCCCGCTCTTCCCTTGAACTGTGTTCGCTCGGGCACAACAATGCGGTTGCTGACCGGTATCCTGGCCGGTCAGTCCTTTCAAAGCACGCTCACCGGTGATGCGCAGCTGCTGCGTCGCCCGATGCGGCGCGTCGTCGAACCTTTGCGCCGTATGGGAGCCGAGATCGCAGATACCGATGGCCATGCACCGCTGACCGTATATGGACAGCGGTTGCATGGATGCGAACACAGGCTTGAGGTAGCCAGCGCTCAGGTCAAAAGTGCACTGCTGCTGGCGGGCCTCCACGCCGACGGCCCCACCACCGTCTGTGAGCCGGCCCCCTCCCGCGACCATACCGAGCGGATGCTTCTGGCGATGGGAGCGCGCCTTGTCGCCGACGGTCTGTGCGTGACCATCATCCCGGATGCTGCACCCCTGCGTCCCCTGTCACTCACCATCCCCGGCGACATCTCCTCGGCGGCATTCCCGCTTGTGGCGGCGGTGCTCGTAAACGGCTCCGAGGTCACCATAGAGGGAGTTGGTGTCAATCCTGCCCGGACAGGGCTGCTGGACGTGTTGTGCGCGATGGGTGCGGAAATCTCCATCTTCAACAAGCGCGAGCAGGGCGGCGAACCAGTCGCCGATGTCACCGCACGAGCATCCGCTCTGAGCGGCGTAGAGGTTGGCGGTGCGACCGTTGTGCGCATGATTGATGAGTTCCCAATACTGGCGGTCGCGGCGACGCAGGCCGGGGGGCAAACCGTCGTGCGCGATGCAGCGGAACTGCGCGTAAAGGAAACCGACCGTATCGCCACTGTGGTGACAGAATTGCGCAAGATGGGAGCGCATATTGAACCCCTGCCTGACGGCTTTATTGTCTCAGGCCCCACGCCTTTGAAGGGCACGGTGGTAGAAAGTCACGGCGATCATCGGCTGGCAATGGCCCTGTTCGTCGCCGGGCTGGTAGCCATAGGAGAGACGGTCATCGAGGACATAGAGTGCACGAGCGATTCCTTTCCTGGTTTCGTCGCGTTGATGCATAGTCTGGGCGTGGCGGTTCGACCGGCATAGCTATTCAGGCTGATTGAAAGCGCCCGCTTTTTGCTCACCGCACACCAGGTGTGGTTTGCACTTCGCCGGTCCCGGGATTTCGACGCAAATCCCAATCCGGGGACGAAGTCGGGTAGGTAGGGGTACCTACCCCTTTAGCCGGCGCAAACGAGGTTCAAACCGGCTGAAGCCTTGACTCCGGGCGGGAGGCGTAGCCCCAACGCTCATGCTTCGAAATCCATCCCTCCAAAGTATTGACATACCCGTGTTTTCGGTGTATAATGACTATGAGTCAGTTAATGACCGCCGGTTGGCGTAAGGAGGGCTGCTGTGACCACCAGGGCGCGCCGCGAGCGGGAGAAGGAGGAGCGCCGCCAATCCATACTCCAGGCTGCGCGGAAGGTATTCTTTCAGAAAGGTTTCCATCGCGCCACGGTAGATGACGTGGCCGAGCTGGCAGAGCTTAGCAAAGGAACCGTGTATCTTTATTTCGAGAGCAAGGAGACACTCCTTGCTCATTTGCTTTTAGAAGGCCTGGACGAATTGCTGGAGCATCTGGAAGAAGCGTATGCTGAAACGCTCTCGATGCGGGCGGACGAACGATTACGCAAATTGGGCCTGGCCTACCTCAATTTCTTCACAGAGCAACCTGACTATTTCTGGCTCCTGATGGCTACGGATCGGGGGCGCTTCCGGGAGACGGTCACACCTGAAGTGTACCAGCAGGTCCTCTCTGCCAGTCTGGAAGGCCTTGACCTGGCAGCAAGGGCCATTCAGCAAGGGGTGGACGAGGGTATCTTCTACTGTAAAAATGTACGCCAGGCTGCCAGCATCTTCTGGGCTACTATGAACGGAGTGCTCGAGTTGATGGCACACCCCTTGCGGCGGGAAATGGTCGGCATAGAGCGCGAGACGCTTTATCGGGAGGCGCTGGAGGCATGCCTCCGCAGCCTGAAAGTTGATGCTGCTGGAAGGAGGTGACCATCACATCTCAGTACCCGGGAAAGAAGCCTTAATCCTGGTTCAAGGTGAACATTCTGCCATCGGGGCAGGGCGATACTCCCTGCAAGCGCACACAAGAAGGAGGTGCAAATTGAAAGAAGTAGTAATTGTCAGTCCGGTACGTACACCGGTGGGCGCACACGGTGGTGCGCTGCGCGACAAACGGGCTCAGGACCTGGCTGCAATTGTCTTTAAAGCGGTCCTTGAGCGCACAGGGCTGGACCCGGCGGTACTGGATGAGGTGATCATTGGCAACATCGGCAGCCCTTCGGAGGCTGCGAACATCGCCCGGGTGGCTGCATTGATGGCAGGGATTCCGATTGAGGTGCCCGCATTCACCGTTCAGCGTAACTGCGCCTCAGGCATGCAGTCCATTACTTCAGCCTACCAGGCCATTCAGACCGGCGATGGAGAAATCTACCTCTGCGGCGGCACCGAGAGCATGAGCAATATCCCCTACGTGCTCAAAGGCGCCCGCTGGGGCTACAAGCTCCGCCATGCTGAGCTGACCGATGCGCTGTGGGAGGGATTGACCGATCCCATCTGCAACCAGATTATGGGGCGCACCGCAGAGAACCTGGCGGAAAAATACAACATTTCCCGCGAAGAGCAGGATCAGTACGCGGTGCAGTCTCACAAGAAAGCCTTTATGGCCCAGCGGATGGGGAAGTTCGATGACGAAATCGTGCCTGTAGAAGTGGTCAAGAAAGTGGCTGGCCAGGAGGTGGCGCGCGAGAAGATTATCCATGACGAGACGATCAACGCAGGCCTGACGGTGCAGAAGGCGGCGCTGTACCCGCCCGTATTTAAGGAGAATGGCACGGTTACCCCGGCCAACTCCTGCCCCATTTCCGATGGTGCGGCGGCGATGATCGTGTGCACTGCGGAGAAGGCACAGGCATTGGGACTCAAGCCTACCGCCCGTATCGTCAGTTATGCTTACGCAGCGGTGGAGCCGGCGTATATGGGCATCGGGCCGGCTTTTGCCATGCCTAAGGCGCTTAAAAAGGCGGGCCTCACCCTCGATGATATTGACCTGATCGAACTTAACGAGGCCTTCGCCGCTCAATGCCTGGCCGTTGGTAAGGAGATGGAGGCCCAGGGATACAACTGGAACTGGGACAAGGTCAATGTCAACGGTGGTGCCATTGCGCTGGGACACCCTGTGGGTTGTACCGCTGCCAAACTGGTCGCCACACTGACCTATGAGATGCAGAGACGCAAGGCGCGTTATGGCATTGACACAATGTGTGTCGGTGGCGGTCAGGGTGGCTGCCTGATCCTTGAGCGGATCCCGATGGATTAACAGACGCAATACGCAATACGCAATACGTATTCCGTATTCCGTATTCCGTATTCCGTACTCCGTATGTGGAAAAAAGGGGGTAACATGTACATCTTTAAGGCCGCGGTGGTTGGAGCAGGCACGATGGGAGGGGAGATCGCCCAGGTCATCACCTTCTCCGGCCTGCCGGTCATATTGAAGGATATTGACCAGAAGATGCTCGATGCGGGACTGGCCAAAGCGCGCTCTATCTACCAGCGACGTGTGGATAAGGGCAAGATGAGCACCGGCGAAATGGAGTCTAAACTCGATTTGATCACGCCCACGCTCACTTACGACGGCTTCGAAGACGTTGACATCGTGATCGAGGCAGTGCCGGAAAAGATGGAGATCAAAAAGGCTGTTTTCAGGGAGTTGGATGAGGTCTGCCCGGAACAGACCATCTTTGCCAGCAATACCTCGGCGCTCTCCATCTCCGAGATGGGCGCCGCGACGAAGAGGCCCCACAAGGTGATCGGTATGCATTTCTTCAACCCGGCCAGTGTGATGAAACTGGTCGAGGTGATCCCCGGTCTTGACACCTCCCAGGAGACGATTGACGATGTGGTGATGTTTGCCGAAGGCCTGCGCAAGCTCCCTGTCGTCGTCCGCGAGTGCCCGGGGTTTCTGGTCAACCGGCTGCTGCTTCCCTACCTGAACGAGGCGACGAAGGCATTGGAAGAGGGAGCGGCGACGGCAACCGAGATTGACCAGGCAATTGTTGAATGGGGCATGCCGATGGGACCTTTCACCTTGATGGACATGCTCGGCCTGGATGTGTGCGCGCACGTGGGCGCATATCTCTACCAGGAATACGGTGAGCGGATGAGCCCGGCCCCATTGTTCATCAAACTTGTGGAGGCCGGACGCCTGGGGCAAAAGAGCGGCGCCGGGTTTTATGACTACCCCGGCGGCGAGTCGGACGTTGTGCACACTATGATCAGGGAGCTCCAGGATTCCGGCGCAGTGCCACGCGGCACCAAATTCAGCGTGGAGAGGCTGATGTTCCCGCTCATCAACGAGGCCGCATTGTGTCTCCAGGAAAACATCGCCAGCCTGAACGACATTGATCTCTCTATGGTGGCGGGGACAGGAATGACCTACGGCGGTGAGCGGATCGGACCGCTGGCCATTGCCGACAAGATCGGCCTGGATGTGGTGGTGGCAAAGCTTGAAGAGCTGGAGCAGGAACTGGGGCCGCGCTTCCGCCCCTCCCGCCCGCTCAAGCTGCGCGTCCGCGCCGGTCATCTGGGGGTCAAGACGGGTAAGGGATTCCACGAATACGCTTAAAATGCAACGCGCCGCGTTATTGCGCCACCGTTGCCAGCGCACTGTACGGCAGTCACGCATCATCGAGGAGCGAATACCATGGGAAACTGGCAATATATCCGCACAGAGATTGAGGAGCGGGTCGCTTTGCTGACCATTGACCATCCGCCGGTTAACTCATTCAACAAGCAGGTGGTGACCGAGCTGGAAGAGGCAGTGGATGAATTGCTGGCCAACGAAGAGGTTAAGGTTGTGATCATTACCGGCGGTGGCACCAACGCCTTCGTGGCCGGAGCGGACATCCCGGAGATCAAGGCGCTGTTCGAGGGCGGCGATGCGGCCGCCGCTGCCGATTTCCTTGAGCGTGGGCAGCGGGTATTCCGTAAGATCGAAAAATCGCCTAAGCCCTTCATCGCTGCGATCAACGGTTACTGCCTGGGCGGTGGCCTGGAGCTGGCAATGGCCTGCCACCTGCGTATCTGCTCTGACCGGGCGCGGCTGGGACAGCCGGAGACCAACCTGGGCATCATCCCCGGCTGGGGTGGGACTCAACGGCTGCCTCGCCTGGTCGGCCGGGGCAAGGCCATCGAGATGATCCTGACCGGCGACATGATCACCGCGCAGGAAGCCTACCGTATCAACCTGGTCAACAAGGTCGTCCCGGACGGAGCGGTGCTCAAAGAGGCGCGTGGCCTGGCCCGTAAGATCGCCCCCAGGTCCAAATTCGCCATCGCAGCCGCGCTGCAGGCCATTGATGAGGGACTCCAGCTCCCCATCGAGGAAGGGCTGAAAGTCGAGGCCAGCCAGTTCGTCGTCCTTTCGGAAAAGGAAGACCCCCGCGAGGGACTGAGCGCCTTCCTGGAAAAGCGGCAGCCAGAATTCAGGGATCGCTAGCCGCTCCATTTAAACGGCAGGAGCGTGCCCCGATGCCGACGTGCGGGCATCAATCGTGGTTGCCCGTACACAAACATCGGCGCTTCATCGTCCTTCGTCGCCGAGACAATCCGGCCTGCACTGTAGCCACACCGTTGCACGTCGTCGCCACAACATCCTGATTCCGGCATCACAAGCACGTTACTGCGGGTGCGCCAACCCCGTGCCTCCACAAGAAGTCACTGCTGCCACGGCACGGGGTGGGCGCCCTGAAACCCGTACTCACCGAGATGGACAGGAGGCCTGGTATGGACTTTGCCTTCAGCGAAGAGCAAGAGATGTTCCGCGCTATGTTCCGCGATTTTTCCGCCAAAGAAATTGCCCCCCACGTGGAAGAGCTTGATCATGCGGAACAGCCACCCCTGGAAGCATTGCGCAAAGCAGCCCAACAGGGTTTCCTGGGGGCAACTATCCCTGAGGAATACTGCGGCGCAAACCTTGATTACATCAGCTACGCTCTGCTGATCGAGACCCTGGCCGGTGATTGTATGTCCACCGCGGTGACGCTGGCCACCCACATCAGCCTGGTGGCAATGCCCCTCCTGGCCCACGGCACCGCGGCCCAGAAGGAGGAGTGGCTACCCTGTATGGCTGGTGGTGAGGTGATCGGTGCTTTCGCTCTCACCGAACCGGATGCCGGCAGCGATATAAGCATGTGCCATACCCGCGCGATCGTCGAGGGAGATAGCGTGCTTCTGGAAGGGGTCAAGAGCTGGGTCACCAACGGGGAGATCGCTGGCCTGTTCCTCATCTTCGCCCGGGGCGAGGATGGGCTTGAAGCTTTCCTGGTGCCCAGAGACGCTCCCGGCCTCACAGTGGGCTATCGCGAGCCAACGCTGGGATTGCGGTGTGTGACCTTCAATACGCTCTATCTGGAGGGCTGCCGCATTCCGTTGAGCAACCGACTCGGCGGAGCGGGCGAGGGGGGACGCATTGCAGAAGAGGCCCAGCAGCTTATGGCAGTCGCATTGGCCGCAGCCGGGCTGGGTGTGGCAGAAAGCGCGCTGGAGACCGCGGCACGGTACGCCACCGAAAGGATCCAGTTTGGTGTGCCCATCGCTCAGAAACAGGCCATCCAGAACTACATCGCCTGGGCGATGAGTGAGGTGGAGGCATTGCGCTACCTGGTTTATCACGCGGCCTGGATGGTGGAGCAGGGCCAGGACATTTCCCTGGATGCTTCGATTGTCAAGGCCTTCGGCGCCAGAGTCGCGCGCAGCGTCACCAATCGGATGGTCCAGGTGATGGGTGGCTACGGGTATATGGAGGACTACCCGCTGGCACGCAAGTATCGTGATGCCCGCGCTCTGCACATCATCGGTGGGCCAACGGAATGGCACGACTTCCGCATTGCCCGCCACATCCTCGCCGGGCTGGACGTCCCTATCGCGCCATAGGAGGTGGGGGAGATGGATTTCACTTTTTCTCCAGAACACCGTGCTCTGCGCCGGATGATCCGCGAATTTGTGGAGAACGAGGTCGCCCCTATCGCAGCGGAGATTGACCGGACACATCGGGTGCCGCTTGAGACCATGCGCAAGCTTGGCGAGGTCGGCCTGCTGGGCGTATGTTTCCCACAGGAGTACGGCGGGATGGGCGCCGGCGAGATCGGCTACTGCATACTGATGGAGGAGCTGAACCGGGTCTGCGCTTCTACGTGCACTAACGTGGGGGCCCATATCGGCATCGGGGCGATGGCGATCTACCTGGACGGCAACGAGGAGCAGAAGCGCAAATATCTGACCCCGCTGGCGCGCGGGGAAAAGATCGCTGCCTTCGGCCTGACTGAATCGGGCGCCGGCTCCGATGCCGCCGCGATCCGCACCAGAGCGGTGAGGGACGGGGATTCGTGGATCCTGAATGGCGGCAAGGTCTTCATCACCAATGGTGGCTATGCCGACATCATCACCGTGATGGCCGTCACCGACCCCGCGCTGGGCGCCCGGGGCGGCGTGACCGCTTTCATCGTCGAGACGCAATGGCCTGGCTTCAAAGTCGCCCGCGAGGAGGATAAAATGGGCATCCGCGGCACCAGCACCGCCGAGCTGGTCTTTGAGGAGCTGCGGGTGCCCCACGAAAATGTGCTGGGAAAGGTGGGAGAAGGATTCGTCACTTTTATGAAGGCACTGGATATGGGCCGGCTGACGCTGGGCGCGGCGTGCATCGGCGGTGCGGAGATGGCGCTGGAAGCAGCGATCAGATGGGCCAGGACGCGCAAGCAGTTTGGCGTCGCGCTGGCGCACAAACAGTCGGTGCAGTGGATGATCGCCAACATGGCCACGGAGATCGAAGCATTACGCAGCCTGGTCTACCGGGTGGCGTGGATGGTGGACACCGGCCAGCCGTTTACCCAACTGGCAGCGATGTGCAAGTTATACGGCTCGGAGGTAGCCTCGCGGGCCATTGACATGGCATTGCAAATCCACGGTGGCCTGGGGTTCACGCGGGATTTCCCCATAGAGCGGGGCTTCCGTGATGCCCGTATCGGTGAGATCTACGAGGGCACCAGTGAGGTGCAGCGTATCGTGATCGCAAGCAACATTTTCCGCGAGCACGGGGTACGCATCAGGCCGTAATGCCACTTCCAGGTGACGCCCGGGAACCGGGCCTTCAGGCGGAAAATCAGGCCGAAGCTCCGGTGGCTTATTCGCAAAGTGTTGGCCTGAATGCCCTTCTGGCCGTTAACAGGAGGCAGAAGTATGAAAGTAATTGCCATACTCGGACGAGTGTTGGACCCCACCGGGATAGTGGTCAACAGGCGGGCAGGGCGCATCTTCATCAACCGGGAGGAATACATCCTGCCCCCGGCCGATCGCTGCGCCCTTGAGGCCGCCATGCGCATTAAGGACGCGACCGGTTGCCAGGTCATCGCCCTGCCGCGTGCTCTCTTCCCCGACGATGATGTGTTGCGCCAGGCACTGGCGGTCGGGGCCGACCGGGCAATTTACCTGGAAGGCCACGGCCTGGACCGCGCAGATGATGCCCTTATGGCATCGGTGCTGGCAGCAGCGATCGAGCGACTGGGAGGAGCAGACCTGGTGCTGACCGGGGCCACCACGCTCGATACCGGCTGGGTACAACTGGGACCGCGCCTGGCCGAAATACTGGACTGGCCGCAAATTCTGGATGCCTGGCAGGTAACGGTGCGGGATGACGCGGCCGCAGTGCAGGCGGTGGTGCGCTCGGACAGGGGTTACGTGATTATGGAGGCTGGCATGCCTGCTCTTGTCACCCTCGTTCCAGGAGCCCTCAGGCTGCGTTATCCCAACGGGGCGCGCCTGATCAACGTCTACAGGGGCGTCGGCGCAGTAGCGGAGGCATTGG
This sequence comes from Anaerolineae bacterium, assembly GCA_034435075.1. Lineage (GTDB taxonomy): Bacteria > Chloroflexota > Anaerolineae > B4-G1 > B4-G1 > JAOAAG01. Next base: position 3,743 of record DAOTYA010000144.1, on the reverse strand, counting down.
AGCGGTGGGAGGTGGACACCTTGCTAAGGGAGAGACGAGGACCGGTGCTGGAGCACCGGGGGCAGGAATTCCCGCCAGAGCGAGAGCGGGGAGTGCGCGTGCGCGGCACTCCCACGGAGATGGCCCAGGCCGTGGCCGAAACGCTCCGGCAGCGATTGGGGGCAATGCGGCGCATTACCCCTGCGACCAGGTAGGGGGTGGCACGATGGAAGCATCATACCTTGACCTGTTGATGGCCCAACAAGAGGAGTTCGCCGAAGAGGCAGCTGGCGGGGGCGGGGTTTGGGTGGTAGCCGACGTGGTAAACGGTGCGTTGGCCCCGGTCACCCTGGAGGCGATGGGCCTGGCGCGTCTGCTGGCCGATTCGCTGGGGGCATATGTCTATGGCGTTTTGCTCGGCGATGGCGTGACCGGCCTGGCACAGACGCTCTATCAGGCTGGCGCCGACGGGGTACGCATCGCTGATGATCCGCTTCTGGGCCGCTTTGTGCTGGAACCATACCTGAAAGTGCTGGGTGACCTGTTCGCGCAGGAAGGGCCGGAAGTGGTCATCTTCGGGGCCACGCCCCAGGGCAATGAACTCGCCCCACGCCTGGCCCAACGCATGAACGGTGGGCTGATCGAGCGTGTCGCAAGGGCCACCCTGGACGAGGCCACCCGTACAGTGCAGGGAGCGGTACCTGTATACGGAGGCGAATACTTTGAGCTCCTGGCCTGCCCCGAGGCGCGTCCGCAGTTCCTGACCGTGATGCCCGGGGCATTCCCCATGCCATTCATGGACACTCATCGGCGAGGAGAGCCGGTCTCGCTGCCGGTCGAGCCTGTGACGCCACGTGTGCGGCTGCTGGGGACGGCTGTGGGCTTCGAACCACCGCCCATCCCACTCAGACATGCGCCGGTGATCGTTGCGGCCGGGCGGCAGGCCGGAGACTTTGAACTGGTCCGACAACTGACAGTGGCGCTGGGCGCACAACTGGCCGGCGACCGGGGAGCATATGACGCGGGCTGGATCGGGCGCGAGCAGATCGTAGATGTGCGCGGCGTGACGGTCGCGCCGCAGGTATATCTGGCGGCAGGCATCCGGGGAGATACCTTCCACAACGCGGCGATCGAGGAGGCCCGGTACATCGTCGCCATCCACCCGGACCCGGAAGCGCCGATTTTTGAGGTGGCCGATCTGTGTGTGGAGGCATACCCGGCGCAGGTGCTCTCGGAACTTTTGGCGGCAATGCGGTAGCCAGCTCCGCCGTCACCTCAGAGAACTGAAACGGCACGGGATGGGGGCTTCGGGCCTGCCAGTCCGTGCCCTTATTTTAAGTGCCTGTCCGAAAACGTAACCGACGCATCCCTATGCGTCGGTATAAGCGGCATAGGGATGCCGCTTGTACGGTTTTTCGGATAGGCTCTAAGTGCCTGTCCGAAAACGTAACCGACGCATCCCTATGCGTCGGTATAAGCGGCATAGGGATGCCGCTTGTACGGTTTTTCGGATAGGCTCTAAGTACCTGTCCGAAAAACGTAACCGACGCATCCCTATGCGTCGGTATAAGCGGCATAGGGATGCCGCTTGTACGGTTTTAAGGAGCGGAAATGCGCAGCGCAGAAGTGCTCAGATACCCTGAATGGGCCATGCAGCGGGCCCTCTATAAGTCTATGGGCTACAGCGATTACGACCTTGAGAGGCCGCTGATCGGCATCGCCAACGCATGGAATCGTCTGGTGCCCGGTCACTGCAACCTGAACCTGGTTGCGGAGCACGTCAGGCAAGGAGTTTTACAGGCCGGAGGGACGCCCGTCGAATTCGGCCTGATCGCTGCCTGTGATGGGATCGCCCAGGGGCACGTGGGGATGCATTACATCCTGCCCACCAGAGATCTCATCGCCCACGACATAGAGATGATGGTTGAGGCCCATCGCCTGGATGCCATAGTGTTGCTTGGCTCATGTGATAAGATTGTGCCTGGTATGCTGATGGCCGCGGCGCGTCTGGACATTCCGGCCATTCTCGTGACAGGTGGGCCGATGGAAGGAGGCTGCGCATTCGACGGCCGGGCATCCGACACCACCTCCATCACCGAGGGGTTTGCCATGTGGAAGGCCGGTTTGATTGACGAGGCGACCTATCGGGAACTGGAGGATTGCGCGGCCCCGACATCTGGCTCATGTTCTTTTCTCGGCACTGCCAACACGATGTGCTGTGTGGCAGAGGCGATGGGGATGTGTCTGCCTGGCAGTGCGACCATCCCGGCCACCCATGCAGCGCGCCTGCGCGCCGCCCAGACTTCTGGTCGCCAGATTGTCGAGCTGTTACGCCGGGGCATTACCGCTCGTGCCATCATCAACACGCATGGCCTGGAAAACGCCATCCGTGTCGGCGCGGCCATCGGGGGCTCCACCAACCTGGCCCTCCACATCCCGGCCATCGGATACGAGGCCGATTGCGAGATAGACATGGAGCGCTTCGAGGAGCTTTGTCGTACCACACCTTACCTGGCCCGCATGAACCCGGCGGCAGCGCCCAACGTCCCGGATTTCCATCGCGCTGGCGGCGTACCTGCGGTGATGAAGGAGCTGCTGCCGCTTCTGCATGGTGACGCCCTGACCGTCACCGGTCGGAGCGTGGCCGAAAACGTGGCCCACGCCCGGTCAGGCGACCGGCACATCATCAGAACCCTGGCAGATCCATGGAGTCCGGGCGGCGGACTGGCTGTGTTGCGCGGTAACCTTGCCCCGCGCACGGCGATCACGAAGCCCGCTGCCATTGCCCCCCAGATGCTCAAATTCACCGGTACGGCCCGCTGTTTCGACTCGGAGGAAGAAGCCAACCAGGCTATCGTGAACGGAGTGGTCCAGGCGGGGGATGTGGTGGTGATCCGCTACGAGGGCCCGAAGGGCGGGCCAGGGATGCGCGAGATGTACACGGCAATGAAGCTGTTGTACGGCCGTGGGCTGGCGCTTCAGACGGCTGTGGTAACGGATGGCCGCTTCTCCGGCACCAACAACGGCTGCTTCGTCGGCCATGTATCGCCAGAAGCGGCCGAAGGTGGCCCGATCGCTGCTGTGCGTGATGGTGACAAGATCACCATTGACATCCCAAACCGCAGCCTTCACCTGCACGTTCCGGACGCGGAACTATTTGCCCGCCTGGCGGTCTGGAAGCGGCCCGAACCAAAGTTCAAACGAGGCTACCTGGCCCTGTACGCCCGCCTGGCCGAGTCAGCCGATCGGGGGGCGATTATCCTGCATAAAGCCTGAGTCAGAATGCGGCCATATTCTCCCTGGTGATTACCCACATCTCCTTGGGTCTTGGGAATGGGATAGTGGTAAGAAAGTAATTGATGGTGTATAGTTGAGGCTCGATAAGAATCCCAACACCGGGGGCGAGCCATGATCCAGGTGAGCATCACCTATCACTGCCGCAAAGTGGATAAACTTGAGAGTGGGTTGATCGCATCTCAGTCCAAGTTTGGGACCTTGATGGAAAATAGTAGAAGCTGTGTCATATGTATCTACAAACCTGACAGATGATCCTGTTGCTTACAAGACGCATAAAGAACCGGTTGTCGCAGGAGCACGGGAACATAACCTGCCCCAGGATTACATTGATTAGGGTGCAGTTGCTCTCATTTACCAGAGGGCAAAGTCGCCCAATCTGCGCTCGAATCTCGTTGAATTGTAGCCAATAGACCGGGAAATTCGCATCATAGCATCGGGTTTGCACGCGAGTTAATATACACATAACT
>DAOTYA010000143.1:0-9110 GCA_034435075.1 Anaerolineae bacterium | reverse complement strand
AACAAATAGAATGGCAAGTTTGGTGCGCAGCGCCATATTGCGGAAAGCCTGTAGCGGGTTCCGTCCCGAGACCCTTAAGCGAGAACTGGCATTGCTGGTCATCGTTTTTTCCTCCACTAAGAACCTGTCTGAAAAACCGTACAGGCGGTATCCCTATGCCGCCTATACCGACGCATAGGGATGCGTCGGTTACGATTTTCTGGGGATGCGTCGGTATACGATTCCCGGATAGCACTAAGTTTGTTTGTACCACTCGATTGACCTGACCACACCCGCCTCTTATATTATGAGAGTGAGCCGGCTTTGGGCACAGTCTGCAATGATATCCTCTCTGCGGACAGCCGACGGCTATGGTGCCCCATCGTCAGCCGATCCACCAACGTCACGAGCGCGGCTACGGAGACCGGCTTCTCCAGGTAGAACTCGACTCCCATAGCCTCGGCGATGCAGCGATATCCCGGGTCGGCTGAGACTATGACGACCTGTGTGCTGTTCTTTCTCAATACCTCGCTTTGCTCGCGCAGCAGGTCGGTGCCGCGCTCGTGGCCAATGTGGACATCGCAGAGGAACATGTCAAAGTGATTGCGGGCCAGCAGATCGCGGGCCTCCTGGAGCGTCCCGGCCTCGTACACCAGGTAGCCGGCCCTGCGCAGCGCCCTGGCATACAGGTGTCTCTGGCTGGGATCGTCTTCCATCAGCAAGATTGTCCTGGGTACTGCGGCCTCATTGTTGTCTGGTGCCACTGCTGCTGCCTGGTGCTTATCCTTCCTGTCATCCCCACCGCCGATCTTGCGGATGGCCGGTAACAGACTCACATGCATGGCTGACTTGGGGATAAAGGCATCTGCGCCGGCGGCCAGCGCTGCCTTACGAAAGTCTGGGGTGTCCATCATCGTCAGTGCAATGATGGTCGCGTCGGGCAACAACTGCTTCAGGGGCCCGATGACGCTCAGTCCCGACATGCCGGGCATCATAATGTCGAGCAGGATGACCTGCGGCCGCAACTCTCGCGCCTTCTCCAGGGCCTCCTGACCACTGCTGCACGAGCCAACAACGGCTACCTCCTTGCACATTCCCAGAAACTGAGTGGCCGTGCTCAGGAACAAAGGGCTATCGTCTACGAGCATAACGGAAATCGGTGCCATTTTAATCTCCCGCCTCGTTTGTGGCTGGTCGGTCTGCTGGTTTGTTGGGATGTCCAACGCTTTACAGAGCATGCAGTATGAGGTTGAAACGGACATACAGGTAACGCTCCCAAAAGCCAGGCTATCCTGACCGATGGTAACTGCCCACCCATGCCGGCTGAAGTCGCCCGCCTTGGGCCGCAGGCCTTCGGTCGGCCTCCGCCGACCGCTGTTTCCGCGTCGGCGCAGGCCAACGCCCGGCACCGCAGGCGCCAAGAAAGGCCGATTTTCCAATCGGCACACGGCGGCAGGCAGTCGGGTAGGTAATTACGACTGATGACGCTTCCAGTATAATGCAATGGAGGTGGTCTGTGAAGCGCAGGAAACCCTGATTTCGGGGGCAGAGAGAGGGGGTAAATTACCAGGAGGGCTCCGTGTAAACTACGGAGAGTACGGGGGACATGCCACATGAGGCATGTGTAGGACAACTGCGAGCAGTTGTCCTACAATCCCGTCGTAGGGCAACTGCTCGCAGTTGCCCTGCTCAATCGAGGAGGCCATGTTCGCGGGCGTAGCGCACCAGTGCGGCGCGGCCGCGCAGGCCGAGTTTGTCCATGATGTTGGCGCGATGGCTTTCGACCGTACGCACGCTGAGGCTCAACAGGTCGGCGATCTCGCGGTTGGTGTAACCCTGGGCGATCAGACGCAGAATTTCGGTGTCGCGCGGGGTCAGGGATTCGATAGGCTGTTCGTCGGTGGGGGAAGATGGGACCAGGCCCTTGAGCAACACGCAGGTCATGGCCGGGTGGACGTACAGGTCGCCGCGCCAGACCACGCGAATGGCGTTGATGAGTTCGGCTTCCACGGCGCGCTTGACGATGTACCCGGCGGCGCCGGCCCGGATGGCCTCCCGCAACATACGTTCGTCCTCGTGGACGGTGAGGATGAGCACGCGCGTATCCGGCAGTGCGGTCTTGATGCGCCGCGTTACCTCGATGCCGCCCAGGTCGGGCATGCTGAGGTCCAGCAGCACCACGTCCGGGCGCAGTTCGCTCGCCAGGCGCAGCGTCTCGCGGCCGGTGGCTGCCTCACCCACCACCTGCATGTCGGGCTCGGCGTTGAGCAAGACGCGCAGGCCGGCCCTCAGTACACCGTGGTCATCCGCGATCAGGATGCGAATTGGCATAGGGGACCTCCACATATACCGTAGTTCCCGTTCCGGCGGTACTTTCGACAGTCAGCCGCCCGCCCAACATCTCGGCGCGTTCCTGCATGCCAAACAGCCCCAGGCGGCTACTGCGTCTTGCTCTCTCGGCGTCAAAACCCACTCCGTTGTCCTCGATGATTGCCACCACCCGGTCGCCCCGTCGCTTCAGGATTACGTCCACGTGGCTGGCCTGGGCATGACGGACCACGTTAGTAAATGCCTCCTGCACGATACGGTAGAGCGCCGTTTCCACCTCTGGCAGCAGGCGGTCCTCTGGGGTCAGCCCCACCGTTTCGAACGCCACGGGGATGCCGTACTGCTCGCTGAAGGCCTCAAAGTACTGCTCCAAAGTGGGGATCAATCCCAGCAAGTCGAGCGTGGCAGGGCGCAGGTTCGTCGCCAGCCGGTGCAGGTTCTCCAGCAGCTCACCAACCATCGCCTTTAACCTGGCAACGCACGCCCTTACCGCCTGGGGATCATCTGCTTCCTGCTCCAGCATACTCAGGCCCAACAGCAGGGACGAGAGCGCCTGGCCGGTCTCGTCGTGGAGTTCGCGGGCCAGGTGGCTGCGTTCGGCCTCCTGGATCTCGACCAGCCGGCGCGAGAGGGCCTGAAGTTGGGCGCGTCCGTTGCGCACCTGCTCGAACAGGCGAGCGTTCTCGATTGCCGTGGCCACCGGCGCCGCCAGCGCGGTCAGCAGGCGCATGTCGTCCTGGTTGAAGCCACCTTCCTTGTTCATCGTTTCGAGCGCGCCGATGATACGCCCCTTACTACGCAAGGGGACACAGAGGAGTGAGCGCGTCGTAAAATCGCTATCCCGTTTGAGACTATCGAGCCAGCGCGGGTCCTGCAGGACGTCCGGCACCAGTGCCGGCTCGTCGTGTTCGACCACCCAGCCGGCAATACCCTGGCCCAACGGCAATCGCCGGCCTACCAAAGAATCCGCGCCCGGGCCCGAACCGGCGGCGAAGTACAGGTCATCGCGCTCCTCGTCGTAGAGGAGCACCGAGGTGGCCTGGGTGCCCAACAGCCGGTTGGTTTGAGTGGTGATCAACGTCAGCGTTTCGCGCAAATCGAGAGTCGAGTTGATGATCTGGCCTATCTCGTTCAGCGCCGCCAACTCGCGGTTTCGCCGCTCCATCTCCTCCTGCACCCTGATCCGTTCGGTGATGTCGCGGGTCATGCTGCCGAGGATAAAGCCGCTTTCGGTCTGGACCGGGAAGAGGGTCGCCTGGACGACGCGGCGCGTTCCGTCAGGACGCAGAACGTCGTATTCGACGGGCTGGTTCAGCCAGGGCGCCTGGCCGGTACTGAAGAACTCATGCAGGCTGAGTCTCATCATCTCGCGGAACGATTCGGTGTCGCGGTCCGGCGGAACGAGCCGGAAATGGGCGTCCAGGATGGGGAGACCGAGCACCTCTTCTCGCTTCAGTCCGGTGATCCGTTCCTGGGCCTGATTCCACTCGGTGATGCAGCCATGTTCGTCGGTCAGGGCGATACCGTCGGAAGCCTGCTCGACGACGTTGCGGAATTTCCTTTCGCTCTGACGCAGCGCCGCTTCCGCCCGCATCCGCTGTGTGACGTCCTCAAAAACCGTGTAGAACAGATGGGGTTTATCTTCTCCCTGTCTTAAGAGCGGCATCGTACTGGCGCTCATCCAGCGAGGCTCCTGGCGCACGGGGTCAAAGATACTAATGACCATGTCCTGCATTGCCTCGCCCGGTCTCAGGGTAGCAGCCGCGGGCATAACATTCTTGTGTTGCCATGAACCATCCTGGCGGATACCCGGCTGAGCTGGAGCAGCCGGTGCCTGGCCCTGTATCTGATCTGGCGTCAGGCCCAGAATGCGTCGGGCAGCCGGATTGGCGAACAAGATGTTCCCTGTGGCATCACAACACAACACACCTTGTGGCATCAGTTCGACCAGGATTCGAAAGTATTCTTCGCTTTCACGCGATGTCTCTGACGTCTGCCATAACCGGCGGTAGCGGTTGAGGCGGGTCAGGGTTTTCACCCGTGCCAGCAGCTCGGGCTCGTCAATGGGGCCGGAAAGGTAATCGTCGGCGCCGGCCTCGAGGCTCTGCAGGCAAACTGCACGGTCTGCCGGCAAGGCAAGCACGACGATCGGCACTTCGGTCAGGGCGGGGTTGGCGCGCAGCCGCCGGCAGAGTTCGTCTATGTCGGGTATCCTGACATCGAGCAGGATCAGGTCCGGGACGAGTTCCATCGCCTGGGCCAGCGCCTCGTCGCCATCACCGGCAACGGCCACGCAATAGCTCTGGCCAGCGAGGAGCGCTTCCAGCTCCTGGCGTATCGCCGGTTCACACCCGACGACGAGAATGGTACTGAAGGTGCTTTCTTCCATCTGTCATCTCAAAGGGGAGCTTTTCATAAATCAAATAAGGGATTCCCAGATGATTTTAGCACAAATCGTCGCAAAATGCACCTCACGTTTGCGATGGGCACCGGAGCAGTATCTCTCACTACTCCCTCAAGCCAGGACGAAATGGGGACAATGGGTTGCTCCCGTCGAGTTTCTCCGGCTGATCAATGCCTGGTCACCGGCCCTCTGAGCCTGGAGACCGGGTCAACTGTTTTGTCTCTGAGTCTCGAGCAGCCGTTTCTCAGGAGTGCGGGCCAGGCGGTGTTCACCGCTGCTCCATCGGTTCCCAGTGTTGGTTGGACCCGAGGTTAGGATTGAAACTCGAGTCATTGGTCAGGATGTACTCGCCCAGATTGTTGGCCCAGGCGTGACCGTACCCGGCGGGCAGTTCTACGACTTCCTCACGATAGGGATCGAAGAACGCGTCCATATCCCGGATCGCCCGGCTGCGGTCCGCTGCCAGACGATCATAAATTGCCTGACGAGCATACCAATCTTGCAAGTTTTGTTCGCGCATTTCGCGTCCGGTGCGGGCATAGATCTCGCCGATCTGGCCGATATGATGAATGCGCTGAATCTGTTGCTGCGCCAGGAATTGGATGATGGACTTGTAGGCGGCGTACCAGTGCGGATTAAGGCGGAATGATCTGATCATCACCGAGAACAAATCGGCGGTTGCGTCCAATCTCCCGGCAGCGGTTCGGAATGAGAACAGGTAGTCCACCCACCAGAATATCACCTCGCTCAATCCGAATGCGGATGCGACCGGAGCGCGAAAAACCTCGACGACACCATACATTTCCTCCTCAAGCGGGCCTGCCGGCCCTGTGTAACGGAGCCGCACCTTTGCCCCCTCTGCCCAGCCGCCGGTGACCGCTGCCTCGGATTTGACCAGGCGTGGCAGGTCGGGCTGGAGCTCCTCGTTGATGATCTGTAAGTCCCGCATTGAGGAGCGGTAGCGCGGCAGCACGATCTGGTGGAAAGCATCCAGCACCTGCATCGGCGGGCGCACCTCGGCTCCGAAATAACGGGAGCCGACCGGGAACATCATTTGGACCAAAGGGTTGTTGGTCCAGACAAAGTTCAGGTTAGGCAGGATTTCGAATGCCTCTGCCCCCTGCGGGTTGCAAATCTGAACGCTGACCACTGCCGGCATCCCGGGATTATCCAACAGCCAGTGGCATCCGCCCTGAATCTGCCACCCCACCGGGGCGAGCATCCGAAACATCTCCAGCCCGGTACCTTGCGTGTCAGTGTAGACGAATTGTTTCAAACGCATCCCGCGTACGGCAGTCGCTGGTGATTCCGTGGCAGTCTGGCGCGCCGTACTCCAGACCAGGCTTGAGCCGCAATATTGGCAGATGATGGATGCTTCCCCTGATGGTTTGAGGTCTGCACCGCATTGGGGACATTTCAGCGCCGTGACCCGAGGTTCATTTGGAGAGGGCATGGCTCAATCCTCCTTCCCACTTACACTTATCACAACGCAAAAGCTGACGATGCCGCCTGACGAGGTGCGGCTGAGCCACAGGTGTAAAAATGCGTGACTGTTCAGCGCTGACTGAAGTCAGCCTCTTTGGGCCGCAGGCCAATGGTTGGCCTTCGCCGACCAGGTCTCTCAGATACGCACATGTAGGGGCGCAGCGCCGCTACGCCAGTACCCGGCGGAGGCCGACAGCCGGTATGAAGTGCCCATCCGAAAAACGTAACCGACGCATCCCTATGCGTCGGTATACCCGGCGGAGGCCGACAGCCGGTATGAAGTGCCCAGGGAGGACGATTTCAATCGGCTGAATAGATTCTTTTCTTCCGGGGGTAAGACTGTGAATGCTGGCCGTAAGGACAACGAGGGATGAGGCGAGTATAGAGGAGGGCGAAGTTCCTGCCGTTGCCCGTCGGTTAAACGCACACGAATCATAGCGGGCCGTCTCCTCCCGGGCGATGGTCACAGGAGAGTATACCCACTATGCCAGAAAAGCGCAAGTAACTTTCGGGATGTTCATTATACGGAACTTACGCAGTTCACGTGACCGGCACTTCCAGATTCCCTCCCACAGGCACTTCCTGGGATGCGAAACCTCCCTGTGCAGGCTCCCGGCGACCGTTTACGGAGTGCCGGTCACGTTCAGGGTGATAACTGCGTAACTCCTAATTTTCTGGTGCTTACTTAGCTTCCTGACTTCCACCAAGGTTTACGTGGCAGATATTCCCGCAGCAACGCATCCTCCTGCGCCTGCTTCTTCCAGGCCGGCTTGAGGCTGAGCGCCTTGTGCAGATACTCGCGCGCCTGCTCGCCCTGTCCCAGCCTGGCATGCACCATCGCGCCATAGTACCACGCCTCTGCCGTCTCCGGGGCGATCTCCAGGCAATGTTCAAAAGCACGGGCAGCCTCGTGATAACGTCCTGTCGCCATCAGACATATCCCCAGATCGCACCAGGCCTGATCGTGCTCCGGTACATCTTCGACGACCTGCTCAAGCGCCGGCACGGCTTCCTGATAACGCCCTATCCGCATAAGGGTTTCGCCGATGATAAAGTAGTACGCCCTGTAAATGGGCGAATCCGGCACCAGGTCTATGGCCTGCCGGTAGAGCGCAATGGCCCGTTCATACTGCTTCTGACCAGAGAGTTGATTGGCCTGCTTGATGAGAGCGTTGGCTTGTTGGGTTGCGTCCATTTGAACATCTCCTGGCATCAAGGTTCAACATAGGGTCGCAGGGCCGACTCCAGCGTCCCGCTGGCCGGCCACGCGAAATAATCCTCCTCCTTCTCCGAGAACATGTGGAGCATCGGACAATCGTCAACAGTAGCCTCGACCGTCGCCGTGCCGATTTCCTTCCCTGACCGGGCCGCGTAGATCTTCATCTCGTAGGTGGAATTGTAGACGTTGAGCAGGAAGGTCTCTTCGCTGTCGTCGTCCTTGTAGTCGCATTTGCCCACAAAGTCGCCGCCGATGCGGGTCAGGCAGGCGACGAGTTCGACTTTGGTGTAATCGCCGCCATAGTCCACCATCCACGGCACGGGCAACTCGAGCGTGCTGGGGGACATCTCATAGTAACTGTTGTCCTCCGGGCCATCCCGCCTGAACACGAGGACGGGATGCACCCGCCCTGGTGCCGGTTCGTAGGCAGTGGCCTTGTCCACTGTGCCGCGCCGGCAGACCGGCTCGAAGTCGAAACTCATCAAGGGCCGCCCGGTCGGCGTCGAGGCCGGCGTCAGGGTCAGCGCACCGGTTCCGCCGCAGGCGAGCAGGAATATGCTCACCACAACTAACACAATACCTGTTTTTGTTCTTGACATTGGATTTTCCTCCTGAACATTTATCTCCGCGTCACCATCGGCAAAAAAGCGCCGTACGGCCAGCAAAGGGATGCCCATTCTACACGCAGTTCCTCGCCTTCGGTGCTGGAATTACCGCTCTTTTCCATTACGATACCGACACGCCCATGACTATTCGCGGAATTCTGACCCGACCAGAACAACTGATCATTGACATAAAAGGATAATTGATCCCCATCGGCCACGGCACGCAAAGTGTTCCACGCGTCCCCCTGGTTGATGGGACAATCTGTCCAGGTACGTAGCGCGCCGGCGAAACGTCGACCGTTGTAATAATAAGCTATGCCCACGGCACATTGTCCGCCGGTGCGATAATATAATACGTACCATGTATCCCATGCGCCACCACTAAAGAGTGGCTCAGGGTTTCCCCGAATGACAATCCCATTCACGCAAGTGCTACATCCGCTCCGCCACATACGGGCCTGAAAATCTGTTCGGGTCAGATCCATTTCGTAACTGATCGAAACCCTCTCTCCCGGCGTGGGGCCGCGGGTGTAAATGTAACCCGTGTCGGTGTACCATTCTCCGGCATGCACCGTCCACCCTGCCAGTGAGTGATTAAAGCCGATGCGTGTACAAGTCGTCGCCTCCGCAGGTTGAAGAACCCCGTTGTTCTGCAGCAAAAGGTGAGGGATGACTCTTGCATCATCGGTGGACGGAGATGGCAGTTGACCGACATCGCGCCCACCGACAACGGTCCCCGGAGCCACCGCTATCGCGCTGCTGGTGACAACGAGCGACATCACCAGCAACAAAACGACACGAATCCAGAACAAATGACGCATGCTTTCCTCCTTTTGTTGACCGAAATGGGTGTTCAACCTTTCACCGGCCCCAGATTGTAGGACAACTGCTCGCAGTTGTCCTACAAAGCGGCCAGGCCCGACGAAATTGGGACACACTCAGGCGACGGGAAGGTTTGGCGCTTTGAGGCGCGTCGTGTATAATGGACAGGACAGCCCCATTATACCGATCAAACGTCACGGAAACGTCACGGCGAGCGACAAATATGGAACAGTTGAACATTTCGCTGCTGGGTGCTTTCCAGGTCATC
>DAOTYA010000142.1:0-4021 GCA_034435075.1 Anaerolineae bacterium | reverse complement strand
GGGCGCTGCGCGCCGGGCGTCGGCCTGCGCCGACGCGCCGGTCGGCAGAGGCCGACCATTGGCCACAGTAGGGGCGCAGCGCGCTGCGCCCTGTTGGCATCAAGTTAAGCGACTCAGTCGCACCTCAGGGGCTTGCAGCCGGGCGTCCACTGGCGTGGGCGCCTCCGTCCGCGCAGGCGGGCGGCCAGGGGCAGAGCGCCGCCCTGCCCCTGCCGGCGCGATTTCCAATCGCCCGCCCCAGAAACTACGCGCGAAGTTCAGTTATGTGTATACTAACTCGCGTGCAAACCCGATGCTATGATGCGAATTTCCCGGTCTATTGGCCACAATTCAACGAGATTTGAGCGCAGATTGGGCGACTTTGCTCTCCGGTAAATGAGAGCAACTGCACCCATTTCAATCGGCCCGAATAGTTAGCATCAGGTTTGCACGCGAGTGTGAGATACGCATAACTGGATCCCGCGCGTCGTTCCTGCCTGAGGTGCCCTCCGGACGTGCCCGCCAGACGTGCGCGGGACGTGCCCGCCGGACGTGCGCGGGACGTGCCCGCCGGATCACAATCCGGCCCGGCGGCGGGCAGCGGTCAGCACCCGGCACGCGTGGATTGTGATCCAGGCGGCGCATAGTCAATAATTGGCAAGAGCCTTGCGTCTCAGAATCAGTTATGCGAATAAGAAAGCCTGCAGAAAGATGATGTTAGCGTCCGGTATCAGGCTTGCCTGGGATTAACTGAATATTTTACCGGGGTTCAGGATATTGTTGGGGTCAAATGCAGCTTTGATGCGCCGGTGGAGGGCGAGCAACGTCTCATCCATCACCAGTGGCAAATACTCCAGCCGTTTGGAGCCGATCCCGTGCTCCCCACTGATCGTTCCCCCCATCCTGGCAACGATCTGATAAAGCTCCCTCAGCAGTAGGGGCAGCCTCTTCTTCCACTCCTCCATCGGCATCTCTGGCCGTTTTATGGCGGTGGCGTGGAGATTGCCGTCGCCAGCGTGCCCATAACACGGTATCAGCACTTCGTATTTCCTGGAAAGCCGCTCCAGCTCCGGCATCAGAGCAGGGATACATGCCGGCGGCACGACGATATCCTCCAGGCTCTGCACCGGACAGATAAGCTTGAAGGCTTCAGCCAGGCTCTGGCGGGGACGCCACATCCGACGCTCTGCGGCCGGGTTGTCGCCGATATAGACATCCAACGCTCCAGCCTCCAGGCAGACATCGGCGACAGCACTGTACTCCACTTCTATCTGGGACTGATTATGACCATCCACTTCGATGAGCAACATAGCGCCAACGTCCGGGTGGGGGGGAGATTCGCCCAGGTACTCGTAGGCGGTCTGCACTGAGATCCGGTCCATAAACTCGATGGAGGCAGGCATATGTCCCCGCGCCATAATACGTGGCACCGCAGCTACGGCCGTAGCGACATCGGCAAACGGTGCCAGCAGCACCGCGCGCGCCCTGGGCAGCGGCAAGAGACGCAGGATGATACGGGTGAAAATGCCAAGTGTACCTTCGGAGCCGACCATCAGATGGAGGAGATCATAGCCGGTGACGTCTTTGACACGTTTCCCCCCAAGCTGTACGATTTCGCCTGTGGGCAGCACCACCTCAAGCCCCAAAACGTACCTGCCGGTGACGCCATATTTGATCGCGCGACCGCCGCCGGCGTTTTCGGCAACATTGCCCCCAATCGTACAGGTCTCCACACTCATCGGATAGCCGGCGTAGAACAGCCCATATGGCTCCACCGCCTGGTTGATCTCGTTGGTGATCGCGCCTGGCTCGACCACGACCACCATGTTCTCCGCATCTACCTCCAGAATCCGGTCCATACGTTCGGTTGACAGAAGGATACCACCGTATACCGGCACGGCACCACATGAGAGTCCTGAGCCGGCGCCGCGTGGTGTGACGGGGATCAACTCCCGGTTGGCCAGCCTCATAATGGCTGCAATCTCCCCGGCGCTGGCGGGTTTGACAACCACCTCGGGCAGATGTGCCAGTGACGTGTCTGCCACCTCGTCATGGGCGTAGGAAGCCAGCCGTTCCGTGTCACCGTAGATGAGGTGCTTTGCCCCCACAATAGCCGCCAGTTCCCTGATTATTTCTGGTGTGACAGGATTGTAATCGCTCATAGCACCTGCTGTCGCAACTCAGAGATGATAAGCTCCAGACGGCGCCCGTACTCAATGTAGTTCAGGTACATTTGTTCCTCTGGAGAAGAGGCCCGTTGTTCATGCACAACAACGGATAAATGCGGCTCTATAGAAAAGCCGCCATCGTAACCGCTTGCGAGGAGGTCCTGCACGATCCGGCGTACATCTCCCTCCCCTTCACCTGGAAAAGTGTAGCGCATAGTCTGGGTCTGCGAGTTCCACACCCCGTCTTTGATGTGCACGTAAGCGATATGCTCTTTGACATGGGTGTAGAACTCCCAGCTTGATTGTTTGGGGTAAGGCCTGGTCTTGCTCCGGTCATCAGTGAAGATGGGATTGCCCGTGTCGAAGACGAGTTTCAAGCCCGGCACATGCTCGATCAGGCGAAGAGTATGCTGCCAGCTCATACCACCGTAGTTCATACAATTCTCATGTAGAGGTGTGATACCAGCATCGGTGAACATCTGGCATATGATGCGCAGGCGACGGAAGCGCTCTTCCTCCTCCTGATCGTCAGGTTCGCGCCCCGGCAGCACAGCATAGCTCATGATGCGGATCAGCTTCGTCCCCAACCGCTGCATGCGCGGGATGGCTCGCCGTACCTCAGCCAGCGTGATCTCAAACGGGTCGAGGATGCTCTTACCCCAGTTGGCAATGGCTGAGCCGAAGCAGTTTACCTGTATTCCAGCACTCTGCAGTCTGGCAGCGACCTCTTCAAACAGTGCTCCGGGAATGTCATGGATATTGACACCGTTGATATTACGGGCCTCGATACAGTGCCAGCCCAGCTCTTTTGTAGCACGGATCTGTCCTTCGATGTCCGGGGCAGCCTCATCGGCGAATCCTGTAAGATACATTTTTATACTCCCTGGAGTAGAGTGCCGGAGAAGTCCCCATTTTGTAGTGCAAAAGGTAAGCTGTGATGCGCTCTTATATACCGCAAAGGCCGTTTTGTCAAGTGATACCGCCCTGGATTGTCCAAATGCTCGCAGAGGCTATTTGACACTACCTGCCACACCGTGTGCGGTGCGGGTCATAACCCGTGCAGCCCCGGGCACTGAGGCCAGCAGCTCATAGTTTGTGAGATGTGGGCAAAAATCAGGGGCGGTAGCTGGTTGACATTTGCTGCCGATGAGTTATAATTATGTGCAGGCGGGTGTAGTTCAGCGGTAGAACGTCAGCTTCCCAAGCTGAATGCCAGGGGTTCGAATCCCCTCACCCGCTCTTTTTGCATTTTTGAGAGCTTTCATAATTCACCTCGTGAAAGCCAGGACCTTTGATCGGGATGTAGCCAGCTCTGGTCCCTGGTAGCGAGCGGCGATCACAGCCACGGCCAACATAGCGATGTGGACCTGGAAGGCATAACGGGTGACAGCGATAATCCCTTGCACCTGGAAATCCTTCAGCCCGAAGTAGCGCTTCAACCAGGCGAAGGTTCGCTCAATGTTGGAGCGCGGCCCGATGGCCTCTCGCCACTGACGCAGGAAGAAAAGGGTGGCCAGAAACTTCTTCCCTTTGCGGCGCAGGTTGTAATCAATGATCGGGGAGGCGTGCAGACCTCCTTGATGAACCCCAGGAAGTCGTAGTTGAAGTAAGCTGCGTCAGCCCGCACGAACAACACTTGAAAGCCGTAGAGAAGAACGGTAGCCGCGAGCATAGGGATGGCCAGAGAACCGTCATTGACGTTGGCGGGGGTGATGACAAAGAAAACGGGCAGGCAGGACCAACGGCAGATGATGGAATGGATCTTGTAGCCGAAGATGCTACCCTTCCTCCGGTTGGGATAACTCCACCTGGCATCTTGATCATCCTTGTACCAGGCCTGGAGCAGGGAACTGTCTATGATCAGGTCATAGCCC
>DAOTYA010000141.1:0-4633 GCA_034435075.1 Anaerolineae bacterium | reverse complement strand
CCAGAAAACAGGCTCTTGACATTGTGCACCGTATGGAGTATAATTTTAGCAGACTGCGGGGTAGAGCAGTGGCAGCTCGTCGGGCTCATAACCCGGAGGTCCCAGGTTCGAATCCTGGCCCCGCTACCTGTTGTCTCCGTGACCCCTATAACCCCGTATGGCTGTAGTTGGCAGTTAACTCCTCCCCTCCCCTGCCAGCTACAGCCTTTCCGTTTATTTTCGGGCGGCTGAGTAAACAGGCATGATGGCCGATGAACCAGGAGAAAAGAACGATTAACTTCCTCTTCGTGGGTGTGGGCGGACAGGGGATTTTAACCGCCTCTGACATCACCGCCGAAGTGGGGCTCCAGGCCGGGTACGACGCCAAGAAATCAGAAGTGCACGGCTTCTCACAGCGAGGCGGCGTGGTTGACAGTCATGTCCGCTGGGGTGACGAGGTGGCCGCTCCCCTGGCTGAAAAGGGCACGGTGGACTACCTTGTCGCTACCGAGATGTTGGAGGCAGCACGCTGGATCGCCTGGCTGCGCCCAGGCGGAACCGTGTTCGTCAATCAGCAACGCATTATGCCCCTGTCGGTAACGGTGAGTGATGCCATCTATCCGGCCGATGAGGAAATCATGGAGTTGCTTAAAGCCCGTACCGCTGACGTGATCTTGATGGATGGATTGGGCATTGCCAGGCAGCTTGGCGATCCCCGTCTGGTTAATACTGTGTTGCTGGGCGCGCTTTCTACCAGGCTTGAAGTGTCACCGGAGACCTGGCTTGAGGTCATCAAGCGGCGTATATCCCCCCGCTACGCTGAACTGAACTGTCAGGCGTTCTGGGAGGGGCGGCGTGTGGTAAGCGAGCAGTGAGCCTGGAGACTACCGCCTGTGCTATCTCCAGCCCGGCCACAGTCCCGAAGGCAATTACGTACAACCACAGGATAGGGAGCATCCCCTCTTCCCCTGTCATGTGAGCCACCCATATAGCGGCCAATCCATACAACATTAATGCTATCTCCCCGATGATACCGCTGTTGAGCGGCAGTGCATAAGGGCTTCCGGCCCAGTGTTTTCCCTTTACCTCCAGGCAAAACTTTGGGGTGCGGACGAATGTGCCTCTCCTACCCGCCAGCCCCTGCAACACAGCCCGGGTGTTGCTCCAGGCGAGGCCGAGCCCGATCACCACCAGCAGTGGAAATACCAGCATTCTCAGCCACCACCTGCGGTACAATTGCTGCTGGGATATGGAGTAAACCAGCAGCGGCCCCAGGAAAGCCAGCCCCAGCCAGTCCAGCGAGAATCGCCGTGATTCCGGCACAAGCAGCAGAGGAAGTGAGAGCACCAGGGCCAGCACGATCAGCGGGAACGGCAGGTAGTTGCTCAGGTGAAGCAGCCCCATCACCTTCTGGGGCCACTTGAGGCGGCGACTGCGCAGAATGGCACCCCCTAACTTGCGCAGCACCTGCATTGACCCCTGCGCCCAGCGCGCCTGCTGGAGTTTGAAAGCTGCAATCTGGGGGGGTAGCTCAGCAGGCACATCCACCGATGGCAGATAGAAACACTCCCAACCGGCCAGTTGAGCGCGATAGCTCAGGTCCAGATCCTCACAAAGCGTATCATCCTGCCAGCCACCGGACTCCTCAATACAGCGGCGACGCCACACCCCACCCGCGCCATTGAAGCTTGTCAACAGGCCGGCCAGATTGCGCCCTGTCTGCTCGACTACGAAGTGACCATCAATGGCGAGCGCCTGGACACTGGTCAGCAGGGAGTAGCCTGCGTTGAGGTGTGACCACCTGGTCTGGAGCACCCCCAGACGCGGATTGGCCAGGAAATAGGGGATGGTCCGGAGGAGAAAATCCGGCCGGGGGCAGAAATCGGCGTCGAAGATCGCGATATATTCGCCTCTGGCTCGGGCGAGTCCCCAGGCAAGCGCCCCGGCCTTGAAACCCTGGCGGGTGGGACGTCGCAGCACCTCGATGTCTATCCCCTGGGCACGGTAGAAGGCCGCCTGGGCATACGCCAGTAACGTCGTCGTATCGGTTGAGTCATCCAGAATCTGAATCTGCAGGCGCTCACGGGGGTACTCCAGTGCGGCTACAGCGTCTATGACCCTCTCGACTACGTGCAGTTCATTATAGATGGGGACCTGCACTGTGACCGGTGGAAGAGCCGCTTCGTCGGGGGGCAGATTGAGTTGTGTGGGATTTGCGGACCGTTTGCGGTGGTAAAGATAGAGCAACGCCAGAGTGAGGGAGTGAAACCCGTAGAGCGACAGGCAGAGGACTACCAGAGCATATGAGGCTGCCAGGAGCACCGCTTATTTTAATCCCAGCAATTCATATGCGATTAATGGCTCACTGAACCCCTTAGCTTCCAGGGGAGGCAGTGGCCTTGCCTTAACATACTCTTTGACCCGCTCGTAAGCGGTCTGGGAAAGCAAAATCTGGCCTGGGGCAGCAGCACTTTGTAGCCGGGATGCCAGGTTAACACTGGAACCGATGGCAGTGTAGTTCATCTGTTGCTCTGTGCCGATGAACCCAACTATCGCCTCGCCCACGTTGATCCCCACCCCATAGTAAAGCCGATAGGATGGGGGAAGCTGCTCGTGCAGGCGGGCCACCCCCTCGCGGATTTTCAACGCAGCCCGTACTGCCCGGAGGGTATGCTGCTCCTGGCGCAAAGGCGCGTTGAAAAGGGCAACCACACAATCCCCCAAAATCTTATCCAGCGTGCCCTCCTCGGAGAGAACGGCCTCACCGCCGACTTCCAGGTAGCGGTTGAGAATCTCCACCAGCTTCTCCGGCATCTGCTGCCGACTGAAGCCCGTGAACCCGCGGATGTCAGCAAACAGGCTGGTGATCTCCTGTCTCTGCCCACCCAGCCGGAGCTCGGTGGGGTCGGAGGGCAGTTGCTCAACCACGGCCGGCGGAAGGATACGCCGGAACATCTGGTAATGCGCTTCCAGCCGCCGCTGCTCCGTGAGATCGTCTACTACAAAGGCCAGGCCCTGCATCCTTTCGTCAGCGTCCTTGAGCGGCGAGATATTTGCACGCAGGATGAGCTGCCCCCGGTCAGGGTGGAGCACTTTGCGCTCAAACTCCGGTAA
Organism: Anaerolineae bacterium; assembly: GCA_034435075.1. Lineage (GTDB taxonomy): Bacteria > Chloroflexota > Anaerolineae > B4-G1 > B4-G1 > JAOAAG01. Next base: position 1,540 of record DAOTYA010000141.1, on the reverse strand, counting down.
ACGCTCGCCCGATTGTTTGACCCGTTCTATCTCCGCTTTGAATTCTTTCGCTAACAGCGGCAGCGCCTCCGCAAGTGGCGACCCAACAACGCTGGCACTCTGTTTGTACATAAGACGTTCTGCGGCCCGGTTGAACAAAGTAACCTGGTCATGGACGTCGGTGGTGATGACGCCACTGGCAATGGAGGCGAAGATATTGTCCATCAGCTTCTTGGCGTTGGAGACGCTTTCGAACAGGCGGGCGTTCTCGATCGCAATCGCTGCCTGATTGGCGAATGCTGCGAGCAGGTCGCGGTCGTGATCGGAGAAAAGGCCGGTAAGGATGCGATTGTCCGCATAGATCACGCCCGTAACCCGGCCGCGCACCCGCAGCGGTACGCACAGAATGGAGCGCAGGTTATAGCCGATCACACTCTCCTGAGCCTTAAAACGCGGGTCCATCTGCGCATTTGTGGTCACGATTGGCTCGCCCGTCATAGCAACCTGCTTGACAATGCTGCGGCTGATCTCAAAGGCGGACGAATCAATCGTTTCGCGGTCCATATTGCGGGCTGCACGGAACTCCAGCTCACCGGTCTCCGGGTCCAGGAGCATCAAAAATGAGCGTTCGGCCCCGGTCAGGCGGATAATCTCGTCCATCACCTCGTTCAGGACTTCGGAGAGATCAAGTGAGGAACCGATAACCTGGCTGACGTTGTAGAGTGCTGCCAGCTCTTCCCGGTCTGGCTCCTTGCTGGCAAGAGCCTGTTCCAGGTTAGTAACAATATCCTGGAGGGCGACGATATGTTGGGAGTATTCCGTGGTGAGGGCGCTGTCCAGGCGATGACGGGCAATCAGGCGGGCCAGGCTGGTTAAACCATCACGCAGGGCCTTGATGTAATCCTGCTCCGGAGTTCTGACTCTGGAAGGTTGTACGGTCATTTCGCCCCTCTTGGTTTATTATACCGCACTTTGCTTTCCTTGCAACGATTAACCCTGGCGAGCGTCACGAGTTTGGGACAGGGCTCCTGGAGCCTCCGCTGCAGCCGGCCTCCGACCTTGCATGAGCGCATCAGATTGAGGACATGTACCCATACTCAGGCGGGGATTTGGATTATGAGGTGTTCAAAGCAGAATGAAGCACTTATAACCCACAGATAGAGCATCACCTTCGCCGCCGGATTGTGATCCGGCGGGCATGTAAGGCGGGCACGGCCGGGTGCTGGCCGCCGACCGCCGCCGGATTGTGATCCGGCGGGCATGTAAGGCGAGCACGGCCGGGTGCTGGCCGCCGACCGCCGCCGGATTGTGATCCGGCGGGCATGTAAGGCGGGCACGGCCGGGTGCTGGCCGCCGACCGCCGCCGGATTGTGATCCGGCGGGCATGCAAGGCGAGCACGGCCGGCGCACGTCCGACGGGCACGTCCGGCGCGCACGCCCGTATGGGGGTGTTCGAAGCAAATCCCAATCCAGGAAGGGAGTCGAGGCTTTAGCCGGCGCAAGCGCGGCAAAAACCGGCTGAAGTACCCCTACCTACCCGACTCCGGGCGGGAAAAGCGGC
>DAOTYA010000140.1:0-8434 GCA_034435075.1 Anaerolineae bacterium | reverse complement strand
GCCTGGCGCACGGGGCAGCCGCCTCGGAGGGGTGGGTCACCGCCATTAATGACGTGATGACACTCTTCGTCTCCGACCTGGATGTCGCCGCCGCACAAACGGGAATGGTGCAGGCCTGCGTCAGCGCTGGTGTGTGTAAGTAAAGCCTGAAGAGCAGAAGACCTGCCGGGTCTTTGAGACCTGGCAGGTCTTCAGAATATGGCTGCGGAATTTCGTTGGCTGGCTTGACAGTTTGAGCTCATCCCTTGCCAGCACAAATGTAGAGTGTAACCAACCAGGTTCGTCGGTATCTCAATCGGAGGCGACCTCGTATGGCCCATATGCACCGCGAACGCTGGATCGCGTTCTTGATGATCCTGCCATCTATCATACTGCTCTCAGTATTCGTTTACGGCTTTATAGGGTGGACAACTGTGGTGGCACTGTCTAAGTGGGATGGTGTAGAGCCAGACTATAGTTGGGCCGGACTGGATAACTTCAGACAATTATTTACTCAGACGGGTGGGGTTTCAGCCAAACGTTTCACGGTTGATCTGTGGAATACTTTATTTTTTACCATCCTTTTTCTGGCTTCATGCGTCTTCGTCGGGCTGTTGCTGGCCATTCTGCTCGACCAGAGGGTCAAGGGTGAGGGTATTTTCAGGACCATTTATCTTTTTCCAATGTCGCTCTCGTTCGTCGTGACTGGCGTCGCCTGGCAGTGGATTTTCGCACCGGGCACAGAGAACCGGTTGCGGGGAGTTAATGCCCTGTTCCACAGCCTGGGCTTAGACTTCTTACGCTGGAAATGGTACACCGACACCACTGCCATAGGCCCCTTCCACGTGGCACTGATCCCGGTGGTTATCGCTGCCTCATGGCAGCTCATTGGCTATGTTATGGCGATGTACCTGGCTGGGCTGCGGGCTATCCCTGAAGAGTTGCGTGAGGCAGCTTACGTAGATGGCGCAAACGAGATCGGCCTATACCGATACATCATCCTGCCTATCCTGCGGCCGGTGACGCTCAGCGCCCTTATTGTCCTGGGGCACATTTCGCTCAAAATTTTCGATCTGGTATATACCATGACGGGCAAAGGCCCCGGTTTTGCCACCGATGTCCCTGGTATCTTTATGTTCGAGACCACTTTCCAGGGTAATCATTATGCTCAGGGCGCTGCGATCTCGATAGTGATGTTGCTCATGGTTTCGTTGGTTATCATCCCCTACCTTGCCTTCAGCCTGCGACGGGAGGTGGAGCTATGAGACAGCGTTTCGACCCGGCCAGGCTCGGGATCTACACCCTGCTCATCCTCTTTGCGGTGCTCTTTTTGATACCCGTATACGTCATGGTGGTCAGCTCGTTCAAGACTTTTGCCGAAGTACAGGACCTGTCGAGGTTATGGGCTCCACCAAGAGGACTGCACTGGGACAGCTTCATCGCTGCCTGGTCAGGCATACCTGAGAAGGGACTGCGGGGGCTGTCGCAGAACCTGTTGAACAGCATAAACCTGACCGTGCCGGCCACGCTTATCTCCTCGATGCTCGGTTCTCTGAACGGTTACGTGCTCTCAAAATGGAAGTTTCGTGGCGCAAATATCCTCTTTCCTCTAATGCTCTTTGGTATGTTTATACCCTACCAGAGTGTCCTTATTCCGCTGACCCAAACCCTCTCCTTTATCGGGTTGGGCGGGACGCTCATAGGGCTGGTGCTGGTACATGTCGTATACGGTATCCCGATTACCACGCTCATCTTCCGCAACTATTATGCCAGCGTCCCTACCGATCTGGTGGAAGCAGCCCGCATTGACGGCGCCGGCATTCTGGGTGTTTACTGGCGGATAATATTTCCTGTCTCAATGCCCGGCTTCGTTGTGGTTATCATCTGGCAGTTCACTAACATATGGAACGAGTTCCTCTTTGCTGTCACCGTGTTGCAGAAACCTGAGCTCCAGCCGATAACTGTGGCATTGCGGAACCTCTCCGGCAGCCAGATCAAGGAGTGGAACATGGTTATGGCCGGCACGATCATAGCTGCCATGCCCACTCTGCTTATCTACGTTGTCACAGGGCGCTACTTTATTCGGGGTTTGCTGGCGGGGTCCGTAAAAGGGTAGAGAGCCAGGAGCTCGCGCCATATATAAGCGTGCAGGCACGCATCGCGCAATTAAGGAAATACTCCATGCTGCGTGATGTGTGCTACTCCTGCACAAACGGTCTCCCCAGCCCTCCCGGCGGGCGGCCGCGGATCGTCCGGTCAATCGCGCGCGCCAGGCGCACCGGCAACAGCGCCAGCAGCCGATCCACCCCTTCGCTGCTCACCAACAGCAGCGCAAAGATCATCAGCGCGAACGGCGCCGAGGAGAAAATCTGCGTCGGCACGCCGGAGAAGGCCGGATCGCGCTGCAGGATGCTCCCCAACGCCTTGAACAGGCCGAACAGATAAGCCCCTGCCGCCACCCGCCACGGATTCCAGCCGCCAAAGATGACGATCGCCAGCGCGATCCAGCCGATGCCGTAGGTGTGCCGATGGCTCCAGCCCAGTTTGATGCTCAGCGAGTAGGACGCGCCCGCCAGCCCCACCAGCGCGCCGCCGACCACGCAGTAGAGATAGCGCATCCGGTTGACGTTCACCCCGCGCGCAAAGGCCGACTCGGGCCGCTCCCCCACCCCCTGCAACTTGAGCCCCGGCTGCGTCTTGTAGATGTACCACCAGGCCGCAACGACCGAGAGCATGCTCAGGTAGACGACCAGGTTGTGGTCGAACAGCACCGGCCCGACGACGGGAATGGCGGAGAGGTAGGGAAGCGGCAGGTGGGGGATCTCGGGGCCGGGCTTGCGCACGAAGGGATTCCCCAGGAAGTCGGCCAGGTCGGCGCACAGAAGCGTCAGCACAAAGCCGACGGCCACCTGTTGTTGGCGCAACGTGATGCTGGCGAAGGCGACGACCAGCGCCACGAACGCCCCCACCGCCATCGCCGCCAGAATCCCCAGCGCGACGCTGCCCGTGGTGAACGCGACGGCGAACGCGGTCATCGCCGAGAGCGCGATCGAGCCGTCCAGCGAGAGGTTGATGACGCCGCTCTTTTCCGAGATCGTCTCGCCGATGGAGGCCAGCACGACTGGCGTGGCCGCCGCCACAATCGAAGCCAGGGTCTGGATCAGGAAACCGGTGTCCATCAGGCCGCCTCCTGAAGGCACTTTGCGTCTGCCGGATCACAATCCGGCGGCCACTTTGCGCCTGCCGGATCACAATCCGGCAGCCACTTTGCGCCTGCCGGATCACAATCCGGCGGCCATTTTGCGCCTGCCGGATCACAATCCGGCGGGTTCGCTTCCTCCCGCAGCGCCCGGCGGCGCGCCAGGAGCGCCCGCCAGCCGCTCACCAGCAGCACCGCCAGCACCACCGACGCCTCGATCACGCCGCCGATGGAAGAATCCAGGTGCAGGTTCAGTTCCAGGCGCGGGCTGCCCACCCCTAGCGCGGCGAAGAAGAGCGCGATCAGCGGCACCCACTGCGGCCGGTAGCCCGAAAGGAGGGCGACGAGCAGGGAGAGGTAGCCCAGCCCGCCGGAGATCTCGGGGATCAGCCGCCCGTAGACGGCGGAGCAGCGGATCGCGCCGGCCAGCCCGGCCAGCGCCCCGCAGGCGGCGAAGGCGGTCAACATGCGCGGGGTGCTGGGGACGCCCAGCACAAACGCGGCGCGAAAGTTCTTCCCCATCGCCTTCAGTTCCAGCCCCCAGCGCGTCCCGCGCAGCAGGAAATAGATCACGACCAGCGCCGTCAGCGCCAGGATCACCGCCAGCGGCGCGACGCGCAGGCGGCCCAGCGTGGGCATCCAGGCCGGGGCAGGGAAGGGGTCGGTGCCCTGCATCGTGGCCCCTTCGGCGCGCTTCCAGGGGTTGAAGATGAGCCAGATGACCAGCCCCTGCGCCACATAGTTCAGCCCCAGCCCGCCGAAAATCTCGTGCACCTTGCCATAGACCCTGAGCAGGCCCGCCAGCACGCCCCACAGCGCGCCGCCGAGCATCCCGGCCAGCATCATCAGCGTCAGCACCGGCGCCTGCGGCCAGAGGATGTGGCGCGCCACCCAGGTCGCAAAGATGGCCCCCAGGATGATCTGCCCCTCCACGCCGACGTTCCACAGCCCGGCGGTGAAGGTGACGCACATCCCCGCTCCGCAGAGGATGAGCGGCACGCAGGCCGTGACCACGTCCGCGACTTTGGCGGGGCTTTCAAACGCGCCGGCCAGAATCTGGCGGTAGGCCTCCAGCGGCGACCCGCCGACGATCAGCAGCACCAGCGAGGTGAACACGAGCGCCAGTGGAAGCGGCGCCAGGGCCAACAGGATGTCCGTCAATCGAGAGGTTCTCGTCATTCGACTCACCGCAGCCAACGCATGACGTCTTCCGGCACACAATCCACCTGCTCGCAGTAGTGCGCCTGGATGATCTGGATGTGAAGCGCATCCGGGTCGCCCCGCACGGCAAACCCGGAGCGGGTCAGCAATCCGAACAGGATGAGCGCCAGCACAACGAATGTGCCCAGCCAGGCATAGCCGGGCGCTCGCGGGGCGCTTTCTCCCCGGCGGGTCAGGCGGGCCAGCAGCCAGACGGGACCGGCCGCCATCAGCGGGACGGCGATCAACGCCGCCACGGCCGCATCCCACCGTCCCGGCAGCGGCAGTTTGCCCGGCAGGGCCGTCACCGTGACGAGCGCGGTCCACAGCAGCGCCAGCCGTCGCCCGCTGCCCTCGCTCAATCCCAGCGGCGCAAACACCCTGGCACCGTAGCGGCCGGCGAGGAACAGCGCCAGCGCGATCAGGCCTACGGCGATCCCCCACAACGCGATCAACGCCAGCGGGTTGCGCGCCAGGATCACGTCCACCAGCACGACCGAATCGGAACTGTTGGGCGTCCACAGCCCGTCCAGAAACCACAATCCGCCGCCCCACGCCAGGTTGAAGAACACGAAACATCCCCAGAACAGGCGCGAGAAGGATGAAGCCCCTTCCTGGAAAACCTGCGAGCGGACGACCAGAAAGACGAGCAGCGTCGCCGCCAGTTGACCCAGCCAGCCGCCCATCACACCGAGCCGGTACGGGGGCAATCGGCGGGCCACCTCGCCCATCAGCCTGAGGTTCTGCTCCGCGCCCCACTCTTGCGGGGAAAGGCCGCTCGCCTGCACCTGCTCGATCATCGTGAGCCACACCACCGGCTCGTTATAGTCGGCGCCGCCGAAGAAGGCCAGGCTGTTGCGCCACCCGCCGGCGAGGGCCACGGTCAGCGCGTGGCCCACTTCGTGAACGGTGGTGCTGAACAACATCACCGCCAGCCAGAACAGCAGAAAGAACGCTGCGAGTTGAACGAGTCTTTGTTTCGACATGGCTTTATCCTCCCATCATTGCGCCCACCGGATGTACTCGAACCTGTCACGTTTCACGCATCACGCCTCACGCCCCCCATCCTTCCCTGCAATCAGATACCCCAACTGCTCTACCGTCGTGCTGCGGGCCTCCAGCGGCGCCGACATCCGCCCGCCGAAAAAGACCACGACGCGATCCGCACGCTCCAGAATCTCGTCCAGGTCGGCCGAGATGAAGAGGATCGCCGTGCCCTCTGCCCGCCGGGCCAGCAACTGCTGCCAGACCCAGTCGGCCGATTCGACGTCCAGCCCACGGGTGGGATGCTCCATCAGCAGCAGATTCAGCCGTGGGGGAAGCAGCGCCAGCATCGCCCGCTGCTGATTGCCGCCGGAGAGCGCCTCCACCGGCGTATCGGGCCGGCCGACGATGTTGAAACGGCGGATGTGGTCGGCGGCCCGTTCCCGCACCGCGGTCCAGTTGAGGAAAAACGGCCCCCCGCGCCCGGCCAGCGCAAAGTGCTCGGCGAGCGTGAGGCCCGCGACCAGCCCTTCCTCCAGCCGGCCGGCGGGCAGATAGGCGACGCCCGCCTCCAGAAAGCGCCGGTACGGAGCGCCCGTCAAATCCCGTCCACCCACCCGGATGCGCCCCGCCGACACGCGCTCCAGCCCGGCGCACGCCCGCAGGAACAGCCGCTGCCCGCTCCCCTCCAGGCCGGCCAGCCCGATGACCTCGCCGGCGCGCACCTGGAGGTTGACCCCCTCCACGGTGAGTTGATAGGACGGGACGGCCAGCCCCTCCACCTCCAGGACCGGCGGCCCCGGTTCGACAGGGACGCGCTCCGCTGGCGGGAGGCTGCGCCCGAACATCATCTCCACGAGCCGCTCCACCCGAAAGGGCGCCTCGGCCTGGCCGGTCACCTTCCCGTGGCGGAGGACGGTGACGCGGTGGCACAGTTCCTCCACCTCCTCCAGTTTGTGGGAGACAAAGACGACGGAACGGCCCTCCTCCTCGGCCAGCCGGCGCAGCGTGGCGAAGAGTTGCACCTTCTGGGGGGCGGAGATGCCCGTCGTCGGCTCGTCCAGGATGATCACCCGGGCGCCGAGCGCCAGGAGCCGCAGGATCTCCAACTGCTGCCGCTCGCCGACGGTCAGGCTGGTCACTTCGGCGTCGGGGTCCAGGACGAACTGGAAGCGCGCACCCAATTCCTGCAACAACGCGGCGCCGCGCCGGCGGTCGGGGAACAGGCGGCGGTCGAAGGCCAGCAGGAAGTTATCCAGCACACGCATCTGGGGGAAGTCCAACGGGTCCTGGTGCAGCATCCCGATCCCGCACCGGATCGCCTCGGCGGGCGAGGCGAAAGAGACCGGCTGCCCGTCGGCCAGGATGGTGCCCCGATCGGGGGTCAGGTAGCCGGAGAGGCACTTGACCAGCGTCGTCTTGCCGGCGCCGTTCTCGCCCAAAAGGCCGTGGATCGTGCCGGGCTCCAGCGTCAGCGAGATGCCGTCGTTGGCGCGGACGGGGCCAAAGTGCTTGTGAATGTCAATGAGTTCGATCTTCATAAGGACAAAGAGATGCCCGTCACCGGTGAGGCGACGGGCATCTGTCGGATTACTGGCTCGGCCCGATCATGCCCTCCAGCAGTTGCGGCATGTACCAGATCTGCTCATCGGTGGCCGTCTGACCGGCGGCCAGGTAGGTCGAGCCGTCCTGATAGTTCAGCGGCCCGACGAAGAGGTTGATAGAGCCGTTGGCCAGCCCGGCGATGAACTCGTCCACTTTGGCGGCCCACTCGGCCTTGAGCGCCTTGCCCTTCACGAAGCCGACCGCGCTCGTGTCGCGGTTGTTGATGTTGCTCCAATCGGGCCCGGCCCAGACCCAGCGCCGGGTCCACTTCCCCTCCATCACCGCTTTGACCTCCTCTACATAGCCCGGCCCCCAGTTAAAGTACGGCACGCCCAGGCAGACATCGGGGGCCAGGTCGCAGGCGCCCTCGTAGTCATAGGGGATGGCAAAGACGCGCTGGCCCTGCCCCGCCCGCTGGCCGACGACCTGCAAAGCCTCTGTGGTGTCAATGCCCGACATCAACACGTCCGCGCCGGCGTTGAGCAGGTCGTTCGAGACCTCGGTGGGGTCGAGTGTGACGCCGGGGATGTTGAACCAGAAGCCAATCCAGGTGACGGTGAATTTCAGGTCGTTGGGATCCAGCCCGCGATACTTTTCGTAGCAGTAGCGGGCGCCCAGATAGGCAGAAGCGGCCAATCGGCGGGTCTCGTCGTTGATCAGCGGCCCCACGTAGCCGATGGAGCCGGTCTCGGTCGCCATCGCTGCCGCGCAGCCGGCGATCATCTTGCCGTACTCCATACGGCCCATATAGTTGCCGACGTTGGCCGGGGCGGTGCCCTTCAGCACCTGGTCACCGGAGACGCTGATAAAGACGATGTCCGGGTACTTGGTGGCGACGCGGTCGGTGTCCTCCATAAAGGCGTCGGAGGTGGTAAAGATGATTTTGGCTCCTTGCGAGACCATGTCGTCCACTACCTGCTCCAGCGTCGTCTCCGGCCGGTCCGCCGAGTTCAACTTGTCCAGGTAGACGAAGCGGGTATTGGGGAGTTTCTCGACCACGTACTGAGCCGCCGTATAGTGGGCCTCGCTCCAGCCGTGATCGTTGTAGGGGCCGACCAGGACGATACCAAAGACGAACTCTTGCGGGGCAGGTGTTGGCCTGGGTTTACACGCCGCCAGCACCAGAGCCGCGATGATCAGAATTCCTGCCAGACTGTGCATACGCTTGGACATTTTCTGCCTCCTCATTGTATGTTCTCTAGATTGAGCTACTCACCAGGGTTGATTTTGGACGGATAATCTCACCACCCCCTTTCCCCAAGATGCACAGATGATAGCACGACCGTGTTGCTTTGACAAATGGATGTTTCTCCAGCCTGACGCAGATCACCGGCCCGGTGGCGCGCTGGCGGGGGGGTGTCCGTCACTTTTTTGCGCGAGAAGAGAGCGAGAGCAGGCTATGGCTGGCCGTGGCGACGTCAGTTGTAGGGCAACTGCTCGCAGTTGCCCTACATTGTGGCCGGTCGT
>DAOTYA010000139.1:0-10061 GCA_034435075.1 Anaerolineae bacterium | reverse complement strand
ACTCTGAGTCAGGCGCCGGATGCCGCCCGATTGAAATCGGCCTGTTGGGGCGCTGCGCGCCGGGCGTCGGCCTGCGCCGACGCGCCGGTCGGCAGAGGCCGACCATTGGCCACAGTAGGGGCGCAGCGCGCTGCACCCGGTCTATTGGCCACAATTCAACGAGATTCGAGCGCAGATTGGGCGACTTTGCTCTCCGGTAAATGAGAGCAACTGCACCCATTTCAATCGGCCTGAGCAGGTATCTGCTCTTGCAAGCCTGTAACTCTGCTCCCTCTCATGTGTTCCATGTTGTAGAGGGCTTGGGGGCACCTGCGCGGGTTGTGTCCGCGAGCAGCCCCGGCCGGGCGAACACGTAAGGAGAGAAGCCAGATGGAAAGATACGCTCGTATCACCGGGTGGGGCAAATCCGTGCCCCAGCGCGTCCTTACCAACCATGACCTGGAGCAGATGGTGGATACCTCGGATGAGTGGATCGTCACACGCACGGGCATCCGCGAGCGACGTATCGCCGGCCCGGATGAGACGACAGCCACAATGTCGGTGGACTCCTGCCGCAAGGCATTGGAGGTGGCAGGGGTCTCTCCTGAGGAAGTGGACCTGATCATAGTTGCCACCTCGACGCCGGATTACCTCTGCCCGCCGGTCTCAAGCATAGTCCAGCATCAATTGGGTGCGACCCGTGCCGGCGCGTTCACGCTGGGGGCTGGCTGTACCGGCTTCGTCTACGGTTTGGTGACGGCCAGCCAGTTTATCGAAACCGGTTTGCTCAACAGAGTGCTCGTCGTGGGCGTGGAAAAGCTCTCCGCTGCTGTGGACTGGACCGATCGCAGCACCTGTGTCCTGTTCGGGGATGGAGGCGCGGCTGTCCTGGTCGAGGCCAGTGATCAGCCGACGGGCATACTGAGCTGCGAGCTTGGCTCTGATGGCAGCGATTGGGACGCGCTGTTCTACCCTGGCGGCGGCTGCGTCAAACCTTTCAGTGAGGAGGTGCTGCGCAATCGGGAGCATTACCTGCGTATGGACGGACGGCGGGTCTTCAAGTTTGCCACGCGTAAGATGACCGAGTCGGTTATCAACGTGGTACGGGCCAGCGGCCTCACCTGGGATGACATTGAACTGCTCATCCCCCACCAGGCCAATGCCCGGATCATCGAGATGGCTGTTCAGCGGCTGGGCATCGCTCCGGAGAAAGTGGTGGTCAACGTTGACCGCTACGGCAACACTTCGGCTGCCTCAATTCCACTTGCGCTGTGCGATGCACTGGAGGAGGGGCGGCTGCGCTCCGGTGACCACGTGGTGCTGGTCGGTTTCGGGGCGGGGCTGACCTGGGCTGCGGCGGTACTGCACTGGCAACCGGAGCGGGTGGCCGGCGAGGCCATCGCTGTGAATAACTGGCCGCTGTTTTCAAGCCTGTTTCAGCCTGTTGCTAAAGTGCGTAATGCTGTATGGAGTACCCAGGTGTACGCGAGGGCCCGTTTGCAGGACCTGGCCCTGGCGGCCAGAGCGCCGATCAACCAATGGCAACGCTGGCTCAGGAGATAGCTACTTACCGCCACATATACCTGTCCCCTCATCTGGATGATGTGGCCCTCTCCTGCGGGGGGTGTGTCTGGCAACAGGTGCAGTCCGGCGAGCAAGTGTTGGTGGTGACCGTCTTTGCCGGCAGCCCGCCGCTTCCTCTCTCGGGTTTCGCTGCGGAGATGCACGAGCGCTGGCAACTGTCAAAAGATGCGCCGGCCATGCGGCGCGCGGAGGACCTGGAGGCAATGACCTTGCTGGGAGCGCAGGCCTGGCACTGGCCGTACACCGATTGCATATACCGGCAGGCTCCAGATGGCCGTTTCCTCTACACCAGCGAAGGGGCGCTGTTCGGAGCTGTGGATGCCGCCGACGAGGCGCTGGCAGCCGCATTGACAGCCCGCGTAAGGACCCTTCCGCTGGCACGTGATGGAATACTGTATGTGCCTCTGGGGGTGGGGGGACACGTGGATCACAGATTGGTGCGCCGTGCTGCCGAGTGTTCCGGCTTCCGTCTACGCTACTATGAGGATTACCCCTATGCCGAAAATGAGCGGGCTTTGCTCACCGTCCTGACCGGTCGGCACTGGAAAGCCAAACTGTGCCCTCTCTCCGACCGGGCATTGGAGGTGAAAATCGCCGCGATTGCACGCTACCGCTCGCAGTTGGGGATGCTTGGCGCTGACATCGCGGAGGCTGCGGAAAAGGTGCGGGCTTTCGCCAGGCGTACCGGTGGCAATATGTCGGCGGAACGCTACTGGTTCCCCGGCCCGTGATGTTGTTGGCCGGGCGCACTTGCCGGTGTTTCAGAGAGTGGCACCATCCGATGCCTGGCGTAGAACGTGAATACGCACCTGACGCCAGGGTATCACCTGGTGGAGACAAAAGCAGGCGGCGTGGAGAACAGATTGTTTAGCAGTGCTCTCAAGGCCTGCTGATCTGCGAGCAGCACGTAAGCCCCATCTGGTGTGATCCAGAAGTGGGTGCAGCCCTGGTCTATGGCAGCGCTGGTGATACGTTCGGTGGGGATGGTGGCGGCAGCAGTGGCCAGGTCCGCCAGTTCCGCCAGCGACAGGTCGCTATCTATCGCAGTGCTAAGGGTGGACCAGAGTTGAGGCGCGTTGTTAATCAGAGCCGGAAGCATATCAGATTGCAGGATACGATCGCGCGCTGCCAGAACTAACTGCCTCTGCCTGGCCGTGCGGTCGAAATCGCCGCCGGATGTGGCGCGGGTGCGGGCATACTTCAGAGCTGTAGCTCCATCCAGATGGTGCCGACCGGCCGGCAGGTAGAACGGATCGTAGCCGTTTCCGCTGTCCGGGTAGTTGGGGTCGTAGATAGAGTACGGGACGTCCACGTCCAGCCCGCCGATGGCGTCAACCAGGGTGACAAAGACGTTGAAGTCTATCAGCACGGCATGTTGCACCGGGATCCCGAGAGTGGCTGAAACGGTCTGCCTGGCCAGAGCCAGTCCCCCTGTCCCATCGAGTTCCCCAAGTGCGTAAGCGGTGTTGATGCGCCCCTCACCGTGGCCAGGAATTTCCACGTACAGGTCACGTGGAATGGATAGTATCACCATACGCCGGTTCTCACGATCAAGATAGAACAGCATCAGTGTGTCGGTGTTTCTCAGATCGCTTTCCGGGCCACGGCGGTCAACCCCCAGCAGTAACAGCGTGACCGGCTCAAGTTTAACATGAGGTGTGGGCGTGGGTGTGGGCAATGTCTTTATGGAGGCTGCCAGTACAAAGGTGGGAGTGGGTACTGCCGTATGGACGGGTTGTGGCCTGGCCGCGGGCTGCTTGCCGGCGTGGCAGGCCGCAGTGAGAGACAGAATCAGAAGCATAATCAAAACCCTGGTGGACTTCGTCGGCGTTGTAAAGCTGTTGGTGTGGATCATCTACTCATCTCCATTTATGCCCACGGCTTGCAGCAATTCCTCAAGCCTGTCCTCCTGGATTAGCAAAACGCGTCCTGTGCCCGGCGCGGTATAGGGAACGGTGCAGCATTCTTCGAGAGAAATGGCGGCGATTTCCTCGGCTGTCAGATTGTTCACCATCAGGGCCAGGTCTATGGCTTCGCTGAGGGAAAGGTTTGTCTCCAGATCGCTCGACACCGACGACCACAGTGCCGGCGCCTGGGCGATCAGGCCGGCCAGGACCCCCGGCTGGGTTACGCGCCTGTAGACCGCCAGCGCGATTTGCTGCTGACGGAAGGTACGGTCGAACCCCGCCTCAGGTACAACTGTGGTGCGAGCGTAGCGGAGCGCAGCGGCGCCGTCGAAGAGGTGACGGCCTGCCGGTATGAAAAGCGGCTCGCTCCCACCATGGCCGTCCGGGAAGTCAGGGTCGTCAATCTGATAGGGTACATCAACTTCTACCCCTCCGATGATGTCAATCAGCTTGACGAAGCCCTCGAAGCGCAGCAGGATGACGCGCTCAACACTTAACCCTAACGTGGCTGAGATGGCCTGGCCTGCGAACACCAGGCCATTGCCGGCCTCTTCTTCTCCCAGTCTGTAAAGGCTGCCGGCAGTGGCCTGATCTCCACCGGGCAGGTCAATATACAGGTTGCGGGGGATGGAGATCAGGAGGGCATATCTGGCTGAATCTTCTCTGCGCACCAGGTGGAGGAGCATCAGAGCATCAATTTCATTGGAGCGGGCACTTTCTCCATCGCTGCCGAGAATAAGAAGAGAAAGCGGGACATTCGTCTGATATGATTGTTGGCGCGGCAATGGGCCTGGCGCAGGCGAGGAACCGGGAGTGCGAGTGGGAGTCAGTTCTGGAGTGGGTGTTGCAGCAACCTGATCCGGCCCGGTGATGGCCAGCGTGTGGATCAGCCCTGCGATGCCGCCTACAATGAGAGCCAGCAGAGCAAATACAGCGCCGTAGCGGAGTAGCAGATGGAACATTGGTATGCTCTTGCGTGCCTGCTGCTTATCCAGCTTGTGTCTCAACGCGTACCAGGAGCGGTCGGGATGGAGGGGCACCTGATCTCCTGCGACATGCAATGTGCCGGTCAGCATGGCGGCTGTTCTGGTCAATTTTTCCAGGCGCGCACGACAGGTTGGACAGGCAAGGATGTGGGCCTCGACCCGCTCGAGGTGATCCTGTTTACCTGTTTCCCTTTGAGCGTCCAGATAGGAGATTAGCTGACGGTCGCTCAGGTGTTTATTCACTATGAACCATCCCCGATGACACTCCGGAACCGGGCCTTCGGTCGGGGGATCCGGCTGAAGCCCCTGCTCCGGTATCTTGTTTGAACTGTAGGGGCAAGACTGACCTCGCCCGTACACCCTTTTGAGTCACGGGCACTCGGGTTTCAGAGTCCGCTACTTTGTCGAGCAATTCGTCTCAAGCTGTATTTCCTGCTCCAGCAGGCTGGCCAGTACCTGGTGACCATAGGCCACGCGCGATTTGGCGGTGCTCACTGTGCAGCCCAGGGCAAGTGCTATCTCCGGGTAGGAAAGCTCCCCAAAATAGCGCAGAATGAGAGCCTGGCGTGATTTGCGCGGTACCTGTTCCAGCGCTTCCCAGACCATCTGTTGTGTCCCCACCAGTTCAAGCACCATATCCGGCCGGTGAGCGGGCGTTTCGTCTTCCGGGTCGTAGCCGGCCTCAAGCAATGATTGCAGGGAGAGCCAGCGGGCACGACGGGAGCGGCGCTGAATGTCCCGGCAGCGGCCGGTTACTATGATCTTAAGCCAGGTGCCGAAGCTGGCCTGGTGTGGATCGAACCGCTCCAGGTTGTTAAAGGCGTACAGGAAGGCCTCCTGTGTGGCATCCTCGGCATCGTCTAAGTTTTGTAGAAGCAGGTAGGCCAGCCTGAGAATGGCCGGGTAGTGCATATCATGGAGTTCCCTGGCCGCAATCTCGTCACCCGCCAGGGTACGCTCAATCAGCTCCTGGATCGTCATCTCAGATAAGTGGGCAATGACCATCGCCCGTGTCTTTGCCAGGCCGGAGGTTTGGCCGTGATACAATTCTTATACGCATAAGGACAGGCCGAGGACTGGTTTAGTTTGGTGGATTTATGGGGCAAAAGGCAGCTCAACGGAGATAACCGAAGGCACCGGGACGAGGGAGTCAATCTGCACAGAATGGCCGGCTATGCCGAGCCACATGCCGGTTGAATAACCGCCATCCAGATTAAGCGCAACGTCGAGGTTCAGATCAGATGATGAGAGGAAAACGGCCAGCTTGTGCAGGCTCAGGTAGCCGCGTGGCGCCGTGATAAATAACACGGCTTCCTGACGATCTTGAGCCACGACGGTACGGCGAGCCGGGCGACCGTCGTCGGCATCTGCTGGGAAGCCCATCATGCCGCCCGGCTTGACCAGTACAGGAAACGACTGGATGGCTTCTTGCAGTGGCTCGTTGGGATCGTAAGGTTGGAGGCGCAGCCAGCGCACGCTTACGCTTCCATCTGCGGTGACGGCAAACATGCCTGCGAAGTCACCGTAAGGCCTGCCCCATGTGTGACCCTGGCTGACAAGCAGCCCTACCGTTTCGTTTTCAGGGGTAAAGTAGCCACCGTTGACCACCAGCGGCGCCTCCAGGAGATCGGCCCATCCGCTCACGTGGAGAGGTCGGGCTGGATCGTAGTGGACGCGGAAGCGGGCAACTTCCGGATCAAGCCTCACGATGGTCACGCGCTCAGTGACGGGACCATCTTCAACGTTTATCTGGCGCAGTTCCACCCCCGGCAGCAATAGCTGCCAGCCGGTATCGGGCGGTTCCGGCGTGAAGGTGGGCATCGGCGTCGGGTAGGGGGTGGGAGATGAGGATGGGGTAGCCGTGGCCGTCGGTGTGGGGGTGGGTGTAGGGGTGGAATACCAACGGTGCACACCACATCCTGGACCTGAAAGCACAAGCATGGTGAAGCAGATAATGAGGAGTCCCCTGAGCGTCCGGGCCTTCATACGCATCTGGCTGTTGCTCTGCCGCTCCGGCCGTGTCGTATGGCGATGATTTCTGCCATAATGGAGAGCGCAATCTCCTCAGGTGTATTGCCTCCCAGGTCCAGTCCCACCGGGCCGTGAATACGGGCCAACTCCTTCTCACTAAAACCCATCCCCGCAAGCGCCGCTTTCCGTTGCGCCTGCGTGTTGTGTGAGCCAAGCAATCCGATGTAGCCGGCCCGGCTGCGCAGCGCTATCTCCAGGGCCGGCAGGTCGAATTTGGGATCGTGGGTGAGCACAACGATGTGGTCTTGAGGCCCGAGTCCTCTGGCGTCGAGTGCTTCCTGGGGCCAGGCGACCAGGATTTCGTCCGCGTATGGGAAACGCTCCGGGTTTGCGAAAGCCCGACGGGCATCCACAACCCTGGTACGGAAGCCCAGTATCCGTGCCATATTGACCAGTGGCACAGCCACGTGGACCGCCCCCACGACGATCAGACAGGGCGGTGGCATAAAAAGTTCGCAGAAGAGGTCACCCTCGGGGCGATGATACAATGTCGCCGTGGAAGCAGGGGCGTTGTAGAGGTCAGCGCATGGGAGTGCCAGGCAGGTATCTCCCTCCATACGCCCGTCGGCCCAGGCGAGGAGGTGGGCCGCATCGTCCAGGCGGGTGTAGAATGCGACCGTATCCCCGGTTTCCAGCACATCAAGCAGGCGCTGGTGAAGCTTCACCAGCGGCTCGACAAAAACTTCGATTTTGCCCCCACAGGCCAATCCCACTTCCCAGCCGCTCTCGTCCACGACGCCGTAGCGCAACCGTTTCGGCCCGGCACCATCAAGCACCTCCTGCGCCTCTGCGATGACAGCACCATCAACACAGCCGCCACTGACCGAGCCGCAGAACCGCCCGCTCGCAGTCACCGCCAGACGCGCCCCTGGAGCACGTGGCACCGACCCTTCTGCCCACACGACCGTGGCCAGGGCGATCCGTTCTCCGTCCGCCAGCCAGCGCTTGAGTTCACTGACAATGTCCTGCATATCTCAGGGCGGTGATAGAGGCGATGCAGGCTGAGTGGGTGTGGGTGGTGATGGCGGCGATGCAGGTGGAGGCTCACCAGGTCCAACCGGAGGTACGGGAGTCGCTGTCTGCGTTTCAGTGATGATCGGTGTAGGAGTGATGGTGGGCGTGGGCGTAGGTGTACGGGTGGGCCGCCTGGTGCTGGTAGGAGTCGGGGTTGGGGTGGACGTGGCGGTAGGTGTGTTGGTGGGAGTAGGAGTACGGGTGGGTGTGTTCGTCGGTGTGGCTGTGGGGGAGGGGGTGAAGGTCGGCGTTGCGCTCATTAAGGCCTCCAACGTCGCCAGGGGGCCTGGAGGCATGCGTGTACCTGCCATTTCCTCCTCGCTCAACACATCCACCAGCAGTTCAGGCCTTACCGGTCTCAGACGGGGCATCTTCTCGGGGTCCACACTGTAATCGGCGCTCAGTTTCGATCTCAGAGAATCCGGGTAGGCGTGAGGCCAGCGGGGAAGGAACCCCAAATAGACGGCCAGCATCACGACCAACAGCCCCAGCACCAGTGAGATCAGTGCAAATAGCCACCAGGCCAGACTGGTACTTCGTTCCATTTTACCCTCTCTTCAGGGCGTAAACGTCAACCGGTGCCAGACGCCCTTTCACCTGTACCGTGCCTATATGTACGGTCTGTACCTTCATCTGCTCATTCAGTCCCTCGTACGCGCTGGCGCTGATGAAGAGATCGTAGTCCGGGTAATCTTTGTTCAGATCGCTCAGGCGCTGAGCAACGTTGACGGTATCTCCCAGGACGGTATACTCGAACCTCTCCTGTGAGCCCAGTGCTCCCGCCACAACCAGGCCGGTATTGACACCTATTCCAATGCGCAGGGGCGACTCTCCACACTCCTGGCGTTTGCTGTTGAACTCGTCCAGATACTCGAGAATGGCCGCCGCTGCTGAGAAGGCATCGCGGGCGCTCTCCTCTCCGGGGGTGGAGTCCGGCAAGACACCGAAAAATGCCAGTGCAGCGTCACCGATAAACTTGTTGACGACGCCATTGTGATGGCGGATCACTTTCACAACGCCGTCCATGTATTCGTTGAGAAGCCGGATAATGTCTTCCGGCTGAAGTGACTCGGAGAGGTGCGTGAAGCCGCGAATGTCACAGAACAGGACGCTTGCGATCACCGATTGGGCCTCGAGCCGTACACGCCCGGCCTCCAGGCTGAGGCGCAATCGTTCGGCGACTTCGGGACTGGCGGTCAGACCGAGCAGGTCGCGGTACATCCGACCTTCCCTTAGCTGTGCAACCATACGGTTGAAGTCCTCGGCCAGTGAGGCAACCTCGTCGTAGCCCCGTGATTCCACCTGCGTCGAAAGGTCCCCTGTGGCGACTCGCTGTGTGGCAGCAGCCAGCCGGCGCACCCGCCGCACTACAGTGCTGGCTACCACAGCACCGGCTATCAGCACCATAACAGTTGCCACCCCAAAGAGTCCCAGCAGGTACTCGCGCGTGGGGTGACGGGTGTCAGTAACGAAGGAGAGGGGCATGGCCACAGAGAGCACCCCCAGGTCCTGACCATGGCGTGCCTCGAAGGCACCCATAATCTCGGCATAACCCCGCCCTGCCACCTCAACCTCTCTCCTGCGCACTTTTTCCTCCTGCTCTGTCAGGATGAGTTTGCATGTCTCCTCATCCAGTGCCAGGACGTTTTGTTCTTCTCTGGCAAACGTTGTGGCTATCGGCGGGCCGCACCTGTCTGTGTAGACGGATATGCGTGCCATTACCACATTGTCAAGCCGTTGCACTATGGTATCCAGGTAAGACCCAACCAGAAGCACGCCGACGACCTGGCCCTCCTGCTTTATTGGGCCGGCGGTATAAAAGACCCATCCCCAGTCGGTGTGTATCAGATCGGCGTACTTATCGCCGAAACTGTCTACCTTGCCAGCCAGGACCGTCTGCACGATCCTCCAGTTATGGTAATCATTGCCTGGTGTGAAAACGTAGTCCACAGGCCCGCCGCCAGGCTGGTGATGCATGGCAAAAAGCGGGCGGCCGTTCCGGTCCACCACGTCGAGGCAGTCTATGCGAGCGTTGAAAGCCGGCCCGCTGGCTACCAGCCCTGCTGCATCTCCGTTCCCTTGAGCCACTTCCTCAGCGAATCCCTCTGAGTAGGCGATCAGTCGCCAGAGGTCCAGCTGTTCCCGTTCTATACGTACGATTGTGTCGGCGGCTTCTTTGCCGGCGTCAAGCAGCGCTGTCTGGAAGCGATCCTCCAGTATCCCGACCAGCAACCGAGAGACCAGATAAGCGGCTACAAATGCCACCAGCAGTGCCAGCAGAACGTATGGAAGTGTTATTTTGATACGCAATTGGGCAAAAGCACGTCTCAACCGCGAGCCTGTTTTTGTATGGTTCATGACATCCCCCCTCGTGCCCGCCCCTGTCGTTGAGTACTGGACTCAGGATACCACACAAATTGCAGCAGGTCAAGCGCCGGACCACGGTCGGGTGTCCGTCACTTTTTTGCGCGAGAAGAGAGCGAGAGCAGGCTATGGCTGGCCGTGGCGACGTCAGTTGTAGGGCAACTGCTCGCAGTTGCCCTACATTGTGGCCGGTCGT
>DAOTYA010000138.1:0-13804 GCA_034435075.1 Anaerolineae bacterium | reverse complement strand
GGATGGTTCATAATTGGTTGACACTCTGCCTTGTCGGCGTGTGGGGCAGGCTTTCCAGCCTGCGTGTGGGGCAGGCTTTCCAGCCTGCGTGTGGGGCAGGCTTTCCAGCCTGCCGCAGGTGCGGGCAGCCGATTTTTCAAGACAGCTAAAGTGTAAACCAATTTTGGGGTGAAGATGAACCATCCCAGCACTTAAGCCAGATTATCCATTCGGGTGGTGCCGGGGCGGCCACAAGAGTCGCTCTCAATGGGGTGGAAACACCCCCTGTGAGCTGAGGGAGCTGAGAGATGCTTTTCCGTAGATCACGCAAAATACTGCGCGAGAGCGCGTTCTGTCTGGCCAGGCGTGACCTGGCAATGTTTCTGGCGGACCACGAAGAAGAACTGCTTCAGATTTTTCGTGAGGAACTGCAAAGACTCGATGACGAGATACCGGAGGAAAATCTCTTCATTGACCTGAACATCGTGGGCCTGGGTGAAACCGTTCTCAGAGCTGCCTTGCGGGCGATTTATCGCTTCCTTATCGGCGATGTAACCGTGCCGACAGCCGTCGGACAGAGCCAGGAGGAGTCCAGGCGAACATAGTCGGTGTGGCCATAGAAGTGGTTCATTCTCCCTACCCAAACCGACGATTTATGCCCCAGTCTATTAGAACCTACCCGAAAAACCGTACAAGCGGCATCCCTATGCCGCCTATACCGACGCATAGGGATGCGTCGGTTACGATTTCCGGATAGGCTCTCAGGAGAACACATGGAACAAAGGCAATCGGCGGGTAATTTTCTAAAAGCAGACGTAAACCTGGAAAAGCTGCTCAGTTCCATTGCCTCCAACGCTGTCAGGCTGGTAAAAGGTGCTGGCGGCGGTGTCTTTATGTACCGGCCAGAACAGGATCTCCTTGAGTGGAGAGCCGTTGTGGGTGATAGTGCTGTCCCTGTGGGTAGCACGATTCGACGCGGAGAGGGGGTGTCCGGTCGGGTTTGGGAGACAGGAAAACCGTTATATGTGGAGGACTATCAGCACTGGGAGGGGCGTGCCGCCGGTTACAAAGGCCTCCCTATCGGCTCAGTGATAGGGGTGCCGATCAACTGGGATGATGAATTCCTGGGTGTACTGATAGTGGGGCACCGCGAGCCGGCGCGTTTCAACGAAAGGGACATTGAACTGCTTGACCTTTTCGCTGCTCAGGCTGCCCTGGCTATAAGCAGTGTACAACTGTACGAGCGGGAGCGCAAGCTGACTTCCAGTCTGGCCGTTGTTAACCAGGTGGCCGGCAAAATCCTCTCCATCCTTGACCCCGCACAACTCCTCCAGGAAGCTGTCAATGCCATTCAACAGGGGTTTGGGTATTACCACGTCAACTTACTTCTCCTTGACGAGACGACCACCGTCCTGAGGAATCAGGCCATGTCCGGTGGTATGGCTCACCTTGTGCCTCCGGACTACCAGCAGGAGGTGGGGGTCGGGCTGATCGGATGGGCGGCCGCGACGGGAGAGCCGGTTGCCGTGAACGATGTGCTGCGCGATCCAAGGTATATCGCCGGCCTGACGAAAGAGGTGCCCATACAGTCGGAGCTATGCGTGCCGCTGAAACTGAGCGGTCAGGTGATCGGCGTGCTCGATGTGCAGGACATCAGGAAGAACGCCTTCGACGACACAGACCTCACCGCGCTGAGGACACTGGCCGATCAGCTTGCCGTCGCCATCGCGAACGCCCGGCTGTACGATGCTGAGCGGAGGGAGCGAGAATTTGCCGAAGCGCTGGCAGAAGCAGCCGCTGTGGTCAACAGTACGCTGGAGCTGGACCAGGTACTTGACCGCATTCTGATACAGGTGGAGCGTGTTATCGGGGGGGATGCGTGCAACATCATGCTTCTGGAACCTGATAACCTGGTCCGTCCGGTGCGCTGGCGTGGATACGAAAAATTCGGTAAGGAGAAGCTTATTGCCGGTGCCTGCGTACAGCTTGAGCAATACAACACACTGAAGAAGATGATGGAAACCGGCAAACCAGTGCTCATCACCGATACGACCACCGATCCCATGTGGATGCAGCGGGATGATCCTGAGTGGATCTATTCCTACGTCGCCGTGCCCGTGCGCGTCAGTGGGTTGACGGTCGGCTTCCTGAATGTGGATGGTGCACGTCGGCATCAGTTCGACCTCCACGATGCCCGCTGCCTGGAGGCATTTGCCAGCCACGTGGCTTCAGCGATCGAGAATGCACGTCTGTATGAGCATGCACGCAGACAATTGGAAGGTCTGACCAATCTGATGAAAGCTTCGCAGCTCCTGAGTTCTTCGTTGGAGGTGCGGGAGGTGCTGAAGCGCATTGTAGAACTGGCAGGCTCGGTTGTGAACTCCGATTACACCAGCGTTATTCTGATGGATGAGCACGGTCAGCCCTGGATGGAAGCTGAGGACTTCCGTGGTATCCCTCCGCTTTCCCACCGTATACGTGGCGACGGTGTCACCAGATATGTGTTGGAGAAAGGTCAAAGCCTGGTGGGAGATACCATTCTGGAGAACGGCGTGATTCACCCTCCCATTTATCGTGCTGACGGGAAGCCGATGGAGGCAAATCCCACTATAGTGGCTGCCGGTATCCGTTCCTTTGTCGCCGTCCCGATCCAGGCTAAAGGGCAGATGGTGGGGGTACTGTTCGCGCACAGCCGCAAGCCATACGCTTTTCGCGGCCAGCTCTCGCTATTGAGCGCCTTTGCCAGCCATGCCGCCGTGGCGATCGAGAACGCCCGCCTGTTTGAAGCGGAACGGGAGCAACGAGAACTGGCCGAAGCACTGGGAGAGGCTGCCTCCGCCATCAGCAGTCTCGATTTCGATGAAGTGCTTGACCACGTGCTGGAGCAGGTGAAAAAGGTCATTCAAGGTGACGTGTTTTGCATTATGCTGGTAGAAGAAGGTACAGCCCGTGTGGTACAACATCAGCAATGTTTGGTCATGGAGGAGAAACAGACCGCTGAGGTCAGCCCACCACTTGCCAGGTACCCATGGATCAGCAAAGTGCTGGATGCCGGGGAACCGGTAGTTATCTGGGATACGTATGAGGAGCTGGAGCCGGCAGGATCGGATGAGCTGAGCAGGGTGGTGCGCTCCTGCGTGGGCGTTCCAATCCGGATTGAGGGAAACACAGTCGGTTTTCTGGAAGTGGATAGCTTCAGCCCAGGCAGGTTCAGCCCTGCTGACGCCAGGCGACTGAAAATCTTCGCCGACTATGTGGCGACCGCGATGCGGAATGCCCGGCTCTATCAGGCGGTGCGCGAATATGCTGAGGTGATGGAGGAACGCGTCCGGGAGCGCACGGCTCAACTGGCTGCTCAATGCCTCCGCTCCGAGGCGATCCTGCGCAGCACCGCTGACGGTATCATTGTTATGGGGGAAGAGGGGGAGATATTGCAGCTCAACCCGGTAGCCCAGGGATGGTTAAACCGTCTTCGGGGGGAGGAGAGGGAACTGGTGTTGGAAACGGTGCGGGAGCTGACAATGCGAGCAGTGGAGTGTCCTGGAGCGGTGTTGGAGTTGAGCGGCCTGGATTTAGACATCAGGGCAGCGCCGATCTTGGAGCCGACTTCGGAAGAACTGCCGCAATCGGTGGCGGGTGAACCAAAGGCGGTGATCGTGATGCATGATGTCAGTGAGTTGAAGGCGCTCGAACGGATGAAGACAACCTTCGTCAAAAATGCTTCACACGAACTGCGCACACCGATCACGACGGTGAAGCTTTATACGCACCTCCTCCGCCAAACCTCGCCGGGCGATGAAAGATGGCGTTCCTATCTGGATGCATTGACGCAGGAGGTTAACGACCAGGCACAGTTGATAGAGGACATTCTGTACCTCTCGCGCATTTACTCTGGCTATGTGGAGAAAAATCTGCGGCGTCGGCAGGTTCCCGTGAGCGAGTTGACCAGCATCGTCTTCATAAGGCACTATGCAATCGCTCAGGAGAGGGGGGTGCAACTGGAGCATCAGCACTTTGTACCGCCAGACCTGGGCGATATAGAGCTGCTGGTGATGGTAGATACCGGGCAGATGGTGGCAGCGCTGGGTTATCTGGTGGATAGCGCGATCCGTTGCACACCACCCGGGGGCAGAGTTGTGCTTGAAACCGCTCCCGGCGAACAGGACGGTCGCCCCTGGGTGGCGATCTCGGTCTCGGATACAGGCGAGGCGATCCCGGAGGCAGATATCCCGCGCGTCTTCGAGTACCTGTTCCGCGAAGGTGACACGGAATTGCAGTCTAAGCGGGTAGCCAGGACTGGTTTGCGTCTTATGATTGTCAAAGAACTCGTAACGATGTTAGGAGGAAAGCTTACCGTCGAGAGCAGAGCAGGGGAAGGAAATGTGTTTACTGTATGGCTACCCCTGGTTACCGTCCGAACGGGGGGTGAAGTGTAAATCGAAAATGACGGCAACAACCTTGATCGAACTCCAAAACGTAACCAAGGTGTACCGGATGGGCAAAGTAGAAGTGCATGCCCTGCGGGGCGTGTCGCTGGAGATCGGTGCCGGGGAGATGGTGGCGATTATGGGGCCTTCCGGGTCCGGTAAATCAACTATGATGAACATCCTGGGATGTCTGGACCAGCCCACCTCAGGTGTTTATCTGCTGGATGGCAGGGATGTGGGGCGGCTCGACGATGATCAGCTTGCACATATCCGCAATCGGATGGTGGGCTTTGTCTTCCAGACCTTCAATCTGCTGGCCCGCGCTTCCGCGCTGGAGAACGTGATGTTACCCCTGGTTTATGCCGGCGTCGGACCCAGAGAGCGCAGAAACCGGGCCAGGCGAGCCCTGGAGGCAGTGGGTCTGGCAGACCGCATGTCACATCTACCGACAGAGCTTTCCGGCGGGCAACAGCAACGTGTGGCAATTGCCCGCGCACTGGTGAACGACCCCGCCATTATCCTGGCGGATGAACCGACGGGCAACCTGGACAGCAAATCAGGCGCGGAAGTGATGGCGCTCTTGCAGCAACTGAACCGGGAAAGGGGGATCACGGTGGTACTGGTGACCCACGATCCAAACATCGCCAGATATACCGGGCGTATCATCCATATCTATGATGGCCTGATCACCGCCACCGAAGTCGTGCCAAAACCGATCGCATCGGAGGAGGTACAGGCATGAGCATATTGGAAAGCATGCGGCTGGCCTTTCGCGCACTGATGGCAAATAAGCTGCGTTCCGCGTTGACTATGTTGGGTATCGTGATCGGCGTCGGCGCGGTGATTACCCTGATGTCGGCCGGTGAAGGGGTTTCGGTATATATTGAGGAACGGTTTCAGGGTATCGGCAGCAACCTGCTCTTTGTCATCCCTGGCTCGCTCGAGGAAGCACGGGCAGGGCCGGCGAGCATGCGGACAGGGACGGAGGAACTGACCAATGGGGATGCAGAAGCCCTGCGCGACCCGCTCCGCGCCCCTGATGTGGCGGCGGTTTCCCCTCAGCTCTTCCGCTCGACTGTAGTCTCCACAGGGCGACGCAACGTACTTGCTCAGGTGATCGGTGTTCCCCCTGAGTTCGCCTCCGTTCGCAACTGGTTTCCTGAGGTGGGTGAGTTCATCTCACAGGAACATATGAACAGCCGGGCCCGTGTGGCTCTGTTGGGGAAAACGGTTGTCAGGGAGCTTTTCCCGGACAACGCATACCCCCTGGAACAGACGGTAAAGATCAATGGCATTCCCTTCCGGGTGATCGGTGTGCTGGAGGAGAAGGGCGGCTCCCAGTTCAGCGATGAGGACAATACTGTCCTGGTGCCCCTGACAACCGCCCAGACCCGTCTCTTTTCCTCGCGCAGCCGCTCCGGCAGTTACAAAGTTTCCGCGATCATTGTCCAGGCCATCTCTGCGGAGCGTATGGACGCGGCCGCTGAGCAGGTGGCAGCCATTCTGCGTGAGCGGCATGGCATCGCATTCAGCGACGAGGACGATTTCTCTATCATCAGCCAGGCAGACATCATCGCCGTCTTCGGCCAGATAACCGATGTATTGACCATCTTTCTGGGCGCGATTGCCGGCATCAGCCTGCTTGTGGGAGGGATCGGCATTATGAACATCATGCTGGTCTCGGTCACAGAACGGACACGGGAGATTGGGTTGCGTAAGGCGGTGGGAGCGCGGCGACGTGACATTCTGTGGCAGTTTCTGATCGAGGCGATGACCCTCTCCCTGTTTGGAGGAGTGGCCGGGATAGGATTGGGAATACTCGGGGCAGAGATTATCTCCACGCTGGTAGAGGATTTCCGTGCGGTAGTCACACCAGGTGCGGTGGTGTTGGCGACCGGTTTCTCGGCTGCGGTGGGACTGTTCTTTGGTATTTACCCGGCCCGCCGGGCCTCGCTTCTGAACCCGATTGACGCATTGCGGTATGAGTGATCATCATCCTCAAGTTGAGAGTAATCTTGCAACTGCTGACGTCCTGGCGGAAGTGGAGAGGCGTATGGCCGCCAGGCGTGCAGTCGGTGCCACCGGCGGACAGCGCATACAGCAATGGGTTAATCTCCTTGCTCTCTTCCTGGCCCGGCACTGGCTGATGCTCTGTAACGGCTTCTTCCTGCTCTACGTGGGCCTGCCCATCCTGGCGCCGGTGCTTATGGAGCTTGGGGAAAAGAGGGTGGCGTTGCTCATCTACGCTGCTTACAGCCCGCTATGTCACCAGTTGCCACACCGTTCCTTCTTCCTTTTTGGCCCCAAGTTGACCTACACGCTGAGTGAGCTGGCCGTGTGGCTCGGGCCGGATGCGGGGATTAAACCCTCGACGCGGGCATTTGTGGGGAACGATGTGGTAGGGTATAAGATAGCACTATGCCAGCGCGATATAGCCATCTATGGTGCGCTCTTGCTCTTCGGGTTAATCTACGGGTTGCTGCGCCGGCGGTGGCGCATCCGTGCCCTCAAGTTGTGGGCTTACATTGTATTTGGTATTGTCCCGTTATTGCTTGACGGCGGCTATCAGATGCTCTCCTACCTGATGCCCTACTTCTGGGCAAACGGTCCGATCAGACCACATGAGAGCACACCAGCGATGCGTGTGCTCACCGGCGCGCTTTTCGGGCTGGCGACCGCCTGGCTTTCCTATCCCCTGATCCAGGAAACGCTGGAGCACGTAAAACAAGGCAACCGAGTGTAGGACAGACCTGTTATGTGGAGGCGAGCGCGTTGAGACGTTTCCTGGTGTACTGGCTGCCACCACTGGCGTGGATGGCGGCAATCTTTATCTGCTCGGCCCAGCCCGATCTGCCGCATGCTCCGGAACCGTTGCTCGACCTGCTGCTGAAGAAGGCAGGACACGCGACAGCTTACGGGATACTGGCCTGGCTGAAGCTGCGGTTGTTGCTCCACTACTTTGGAGACAGACGTGCGCTGGCGCTCTTGCGCTTTGCAAGCGTTGCACTCACCATTGCCTATGCCCTGAGTGACGAGTATCACCAACGCTTTGTGCCCGGCAGAAATGGGAATCTGGCAGATGTTGGAGTGGATGCGCTTGGGGCATGCTGTGCTATGTTGCTGAATGGCTGGCTGACTGCCCGGCGGAGAACGTCTCGGCTGCTATCATTCGTTCGATGATAATCTCGCCGAAGAGATGCTCCTGGTGCACCAGTATGCGGTCCTGTTTGATCAGTTCCAGCACTGCCAGCAGCGTTACGATGATCTCAACACGGGAACCTGCCCCGGCGAGCAGCTCGCTGAAGCAGATGCGCGGCCTCCGGGCCAACTGTTCCTCTATACGGGCTATCTGGTCAGCGACCGTTATCGTAACGGGGGAAACAACCTCGTCCACAGGAGGAGCGGGGAATGCCGCAAGCGCCCTCTGCACAGCGATAAGCAGGGCATCGAGAGTGACGCCTTCCATATCGAGTTGCGGGGCAGGTCTGACAGGCGAGGCAGTGCGCACGTAGCTGCGCAGCTTCTGCTCCTCCCTGCTGGCCAGCAATGAGGCAAGCTCTTTAAATTTCTTGTAAACCTGCAACTGATGTACCAGCTCTTCCCCGGCTTCCTCTGCTTCGGGGGGCAACCTGGCCGGGCGAGGCAGGAGCGCCAGCGATTTGATCAGCAGTAGCTTCGCTGCGATAACAAGGAAGCTGGTCATCTCTCGCACATCCCGGTGGGTCATTTCCTGGAGATAGGCCAGATACTGATCGGTCACCTGTGCCAGAGCGACCAGGGTAATATCCAATTCCTCTCGCTCTATCAGGTAGAGAAGCAGGTCCAGTGGCCCCTCGAAGACTGGAAGCCGTACCTCATACCTGGGAGGTTGTTCCATCTGACTTCCCCCTGCGCACCGTTCGCCAGTAACGCCAGCGCATTATTGACAGCAGATGCGGTACCACAAATGTGTAGAGCCGGTACCCGGGGCCTGAGACCGGAAAGTCCCAGGCTCCGATGTGGCGCACCAGCTCTCCGCCGAACCCTTGTTTGAAGCGATAGACTCCCCACAAGGGATCGGATGGCTCAAGCTTCTCCGGCGCCCCCCAGAGGTCGTACACCGTGCAGCCATTTCCCTGTGCCCACCGCATGGCTTCCCACTGGAGCAGATGGTTGGGCATCCTGTCCCGGTGGAGCCAGGATGAAGCCCCGTACATATACCAGGCCCTGTCTGCGAAGTGGAAAACGATCGCCATGGCGACCGGCGTCCCCTCGACTTCGGCGATGAGCGGCCGGGCCAATCCGGCCTCGATAAAGGCGCCCCAGGCGTCTTCGTAGTAGGTCTGAGGGCGGATGACAAAGCCATCCCGGAGGGCGGTCTCGGCATACAGACGGTAAAGCAGCGGCACGTCATCCAGGGTGCCGGGCCGCACCGTTACCCCTTTACGCGCTGCCAGGCGTGTATTGTAGCGCCATTTCGGTTTCATGGCAGCCATCAGTTCGTCCGGGCTGCGAGTCAGATTGATCAGGATAGTGTTGCGGAATTGAATCTGCTCACGCGAAGCCCTCCATCCCCGGCGGCGCAGCACTTCCACGACCATCTCCCCCTCAGCGGTATCGCTCTGCACATCGGGGTCAATCTTGATGAACAGCGCGCGCCTTTGCCGGGCCGATTCCTCCAGATCGCCCAGTACGCGCTCGAGCACAGCGAGATTTCCATAATCCAGCGCAGGCCCTTTCGGTACATACATAACCTGCGGCAGGTTGAAGTTTAACCGGCGGGATAGTACCAGCGCAGCAGCGCGCGGCTGCGTCCCATCCAGCCACAGGAGGCGTGATGGCCGCCAGCCATAGCGCGATTTGAACTCCCCCCACTCCCAGGTCTGGAGGACATGGGCTTTTGGTAGCTGGGCCAGGATTGCGTTCCACTCATTCTGTGTGGCGCATGATGTCAGGTGGATCATCCCCGCCCCGTCCATAGCTTCAGGAGCCAGCGGTAGAGCTGATAACGCAGCGGAGAATATACACGGTCCCATGCTCCGACGGTGCGTACCAGTTGCCCACCGAAGCCGCGTTTGAAGCGGTAAACGCCCCATAGCCCGTCTTGTCGTTCGGCGAACTCTGCCTCAAGTCTCTCCTCGTCCTCATCCGGTACGCCATAGAGGTCATAGGTGGTGCAGCTCAGAGACCTGGCCCAGCGTATCCCCTCCCATTGGAGCAGGTAGGGGGCCATCTTCTCACGATGAGTATCGCCTGAGGCGCCGTAGAAGTACCAGGCGCGGGGAGGCAGAGCGAAAATCATCGCCGCCGCCACCGGCTCTCCCTCGACTTCGGCGAGCAGAAGCCTGGCCCAGCCACGAGGCACGAACAGGCGATAGGCCGTCTCGTAGTAGGCAGGGCTGTGCACACTGAACCTGTCACGGGAAGCGGTGGAGGCCATCAGAGTGTGAAATATCGGCAAGTCAGCTTCAGTGGCTGTGCGCACCGTCACCCCCTTGCGGGCCGCCAGGCGCACATTGTAGCGTGTCTTCTGTTTCATCGCTGCCAGGATGACTTCCTCCGGGGGCGTGATGTCTATCACGATGGTACGGCGGGGCTGGATGGCACCTCCCGGTGCGGGGCGGAATCCCAATGCGCGGAGCAGCTCGCTGTGGCGCGGTTCGTCTTTCAGCTCTGGCTCGATGGTGACGGCTATCGCTCCCCTTCTGCGAGCGTTTTGCTCCAGCGCACTTATAATGGAGCGGGTTTGTTCTTCATCGTTCCACGCGACCAGCGGCCCTTTGGGTACATAGGCCAGACAGCCGATCCCGCCTGGCAGGCGTTTATAGAGCACCTGTGCCCCGGCGACCAGCGCGCCATCTCGGGTAATCCCTATCCGCTCATCCTGCCATCCGAAACGTGATTTTAACTCCCCCCACGGGCTGGTCTGGAGAATATGGGCAGCAGGGTGTGAACTGACGAAGCGATCCCACAGCTCAGATGGAATAGGGGTCCAGAGGAGCGTTCCCATCGGCGGAGGATTCTAGCACAAAGCAGTAATAAGGCAAGAACAGGGGACACAGGCAAGGTTCAGAGTTCCTCGAACATGTAAAGCTCGCCTGGAGTGAAGCCACGTTCGCGGTAGTAAGGCCGCGTGCCGACCGCAGCAATAACTGCCAGGCGTCGGAAACCCTCCTGCCGGGCAATGTGTCGGGCCTCATTGAGCAGCTTCGTGCCGATGCCGGCATGCTGGGCCGACCATTCTTTGCGGCTGCCCAGCTCAAGAGCGGGACCGTAGACATGGAGTTCGCGGATCACCGCGCAGCCTGCCAGTTCGGCAACAGGTGGCTCCATCTGGGGGAGGGAGAGGCGCAGGAAGCCCGCCACCCTGTCCTGAGATGTTACATAACTGAGGAAGTATTCGTGCGTGGCGTCGGTCTCGTAGCCGAGCCGTTCCAGCGTGAGTGTAGAGAAGTCCACTTCTCTACCGCCTACCTCGCGGCAGCGGATGCAGCGACAGAGCAGCCCGTCGCGGGCCATCCGCTGCTGGACGAGCTGGCGCAGATTTGATTTCCGCACGCCGGCCACGATATTGGGGGCTGGAATGTCGCGCATTAAACGGTTGACACGGCAATAAGGCGGGATAAGTGCCTTGCAGCGGGCCAGCAGACTCACCAATATCTCCTGGCTATAAGGTTGATACATACCGCGTTGCCAGTACCCGTACAACTCGGTGTTTTCCAGCAACATAGTCGGGTAGATTTTAAGCTCATCCGGCCGCAGCGCCGGATCATCCCACAGACGGCGGAAGTCCTCTTCATCGCTCTCGGGAGTGGCGCCCAGCAGGTTGGGCATCCAGTGGACCACGATCTTGAAACCGGCCAGGCGCAGCAAGCGCATCGCCCGGCGCGTCTCGGCGACGGTGTGACCACGTAGATTGCGGGCGAGAATGGCGTCATCGAGGCTCTGGACGCCAAGCTGCACTTTCGTCACGCCAAGCCGACGCAGTCGGAGCACTTCCTGGGGCGTGATAAAGTCCGGCCTGGTCTCGATCACCAGGCCGACGTTGCGATGGGGGGCAGTTTCGTTCAGCCGTTGGGCCTCGTCCAGTGTGGAGGCGTCCACCTTGTTCAGCGCGTCCAGGCAGCGGCGGATAAACCACTCCTGATACTCCGGTGGATAGTACGACCAGGTACCGCCCAGGATGAGCAGTTCTACTTTATCCACTGCATGTCCCAGTGCCTCCATCACGGCAACGCGGCCAGCTGTCTGGTCGTAGGGGTCGAAGCGATGGCTGGCAGCACGCATGGCGCCCGGTTCGTCCGGCAGATAGCTGGCAGGCATACCCTCGACATGGGGACAGAAAATGCACGTGCCCGGGCACGGGAACGGTTCGGTCAACACCGATACCGGGGCAACGCCTGAGATGGTGCGCGTGGGCTTGAGCTGCAGAAACCTGATCAGCGCGGGGTCCGGACTGCTCTGTTCCTCCTCACACAGCCGGAGATAGCCGTCCAGGAGCTGGCTCTTGGAAAGGAAACGACCATCCGGCAAAGGGTACCGACGCAGCAGTTTCATCAGATACCCCTCAGTCGGATGTGGCTGCGCCTGGAGTTGCTCCAGGACAGAGCGGAGCACAGCGTGTTGCTCCAGCTCAAGTGTTCTCTGATAGAGGAATGAGGCTCTGCCTGCCATTATGTCCGATTTTCCGCTACCAGACGCAGGAAATGACGCCTTCCCACCTGGAGCACGCGCTCATCCGTAACTGAGATCTCTGTTTCAATATCCGTGACTGTCTCGCCGTTCAGCTTGACCGCGCCCTGCTGGATAAGGCGACGGGCATCACTCTTGCTGCGGGCGAATCCAGCGCTGTAAACCAGGTCCACAATGTTGACCGGGGCGCGTAAGAGACGCGATGGTATTTCCTCAGGCAACTGGCGCTGCTGATGCACTCGCTCGAAGTGAGCGGCAGCCTGGTCCGCGGCCTGGTCTCCATCGAAGATCGAGACAATTTCCCAGGCCAGCCTTTTCTTGGCCTCCATCGGATGGATCTCGCCGCGCTCCACTGCTCCCAGGAGTTCATCAATCTGCTCCGGCGTCCAGCGGGTGAGCAGTTCGAACCAGTTGCGCATCGCAGTATCTGGGATGGACATGGTCTTGCCGTACTTATCCTCGGGTGGCTCGTCAATGCCGATGTAATTGCCCATACTCTTGGACATGCGCATATGTCCATCTGTGCCGACCAGGATGGGAAAGGTAAGGCACACCTGAGGCTTCTGACCAAATGCCTCCTGGAGCTTACGGCCGGCCAGCAGGTTAAAGAGTTGCTCGGTAGCCCCCAACTGGACATCGGCCTCGAGCGCGACGGCGTCATAACCCTGCATCAGCGCGTACATAAACTCGTGCAGCCAGATCGGGTCACCGTTCCTATAACGGTTGGCGAAGTTATCGCGGGCCAGGAATTGTTGGACAGTGAAGTGAGCAGCCAGGCTGATGACGTCCTTGAAAGTAAGGTGTGCCAGCCAGTCGGCGTTGTAACGCACCTCGGTTTTCTGCGAGTCAAGGATGCGGAAGGCCTGCTGTGTATAAGTGCGGGCATTTTCTGCCAGTTGCTCGGGTGTACTCTGCGGCCTGGCTCTGTCCTTATCAGACGGGTCACCGATCAGGCCGGTGAAGTTGCCGATAAGGAAGATGACATGATGGCCCAGTTCCTGGAATTGACGGAGTTTGCGCATAGTTACGGTGTGCCCCAGATGTATGTCTGGAGCGGTGGGGTCATAGCCGCAATAGACACGTAGTGGCCGGCCGGTCTGCTCTGATTCGAGCAGCCGCTGGCGCAGTTCTGTCTCCATATGTTCCCTGATCTGTTCGTCCCCAAATTCTGTACCGCGCATCAACAGCGCTACCTGGTCATCAATCGAAAGCCTATTCATTGCTACCTCACGGATGGTATGGTATCGGGCCACGTAGTCTGAGGCAAGACTGAAGCGAAGACAGCCCCCTGGATGGCGATTATACCCTGCTCAGGCGTTGGAGGCAAGAAAGCTCCCGCGGTGGTTTGTGCAGGAGTCACAGGCGGCCCCTTATAGTCTGGTTGCTGGCTCCCCGTTCGCTTCGGTCTCCAGGACATGCCCGACACCGCCACCCCCTCCAGGATTCGCAATAGCGCAATGGAGCGCAGCGGGCTGGAGCGGTTGCTCTGGCAGAACTGGCGTGCCTCCGCCCCCGAACCAATAAGTGCCTATCCGAAAAACGTAACCGACGCATCCCTATGCGTCGGTATAAGCGGCATAGGGATGCCGCTTGTACGGTTTTTCGGATAGGCTCGGGTGTCCGTCACTTTTTTGCGCGAGAAGAGAGCGAGAGCAGGCTATGGCTGGCCGTGGCGACGTCAGTTGTAGGGCAACTGCTCGCAGTTGCCCTACATTGTGGCCGGTCGT
>DAOTYA010000137.1:0-4272 GCA_034435075.1 Anaerolineae bacterium | reverse complement strand
AAACCGTACAAGCGGCATCCCTATGCCGCTTATACCGACGCATAGGGATGCGTCGGTTACGTTTTTCGGATAGGCACTTAGTGATTGGGCACTCGATATTCCCTAAATATGGGGGCTTCTCCAAAAGTGCGAAAGTATAGCTTTTAGCAAAAATCATCGCAAAACGCATCCCACATTTGCAGTGGGCACCAGAGCAAGACCTTTCACTGCTCCCACAAGCCAGGACGAAAGGAGGGCTCTGGGTTGATCCCGTTGAGTTCCTCCGGCTGATCAATGCACGGTCACTGGCTCTCTGGGCCTTGAGACTGAGTCAACTGCTCTGTCCCTGGGCCTTGCCCGCACCAAAAGGGAGTCGCCCCCCAATCTACAGCGATGCTTTCGTCTTCTTGACCTCCATTGTGGCAGGGGCCTGGCGCCTTTCCTAATCCTGTAAAATTCATGTGCCTGCATGTACCCGGCATGATACTCACATGGCCGCCAGGAGTTGGCAATCCGCACCCTCATGCAACTACGGCGAGGGACAATGCGTAATACAAAATGCCAGCGTAAAAACTCCTGGCTCGTGCCTGATAGCCGGCCCTTGCCTGCCTGCAGCCACACCTTGGGAAGGTTGATGCAGGGCCGACCCCAGGTCGTCGTACGGACGTACGTTGCCCGGAAAGCACTTTCGATCAGGCTGAGCAGCTACCGAAAATACGGGGCGGAGCACACACGTGACGGATGAGAGGGAATGGATCAGACTGGCACAGGAGGGTGATCAAACAGCTTTCAGCCGCCTGGTTGGAGCATATCAGACACCGGTATATAACCTGGCATACCGGATGCTTGGCAACAGAGCGGAGGCCGAAGACGCTACCCAGGAGACTTTTCTGCGGGCTTACACCAATCTGCGCAGTTATGACCTGCAGCGCCCGTTCAGCTCCTGGCTGCTTTCCATAGCCTCTCATTATTGCATTGATCGGCTGCGACGGCGGCGGATCACCTGGCTATCTTTCGAGGACGAAATTGCAGCCTCTGACGAGACGGGAGACACCACCGAGATTCACCTGAAGGGGGAATTTTTGAACCCGGAGAGCGTAGTCGCCCGCCAGGAACAGGAAACGCAGATCCAGCACCTGCTGGCTGCCCTTTCCCCCGCCGACCGGGCAGCAATTACTCTGCGCTACTGGTATGATTATTCCTACGAGGAAATCGCCAGGACCCTGAACATGACGGTAAGCGCAGTCAAGTCGCGTCTCCACCGTGCCAGACGTGACCTGGCGCAAATGATCGAAGAGGATAGCTGAGATGGACTGCGAACAGGCGAGCGAAATAATGCAAGACAGACTGGATGGTCTCTCTGCCACAGCCGATATTCTCCGGTTGGAGGAGCACCTGGCCGGATGTACCAGATGCCAGAGTGAGTGGCGCAGGCTTCAGTTACTTGACAATCTATTTGCCTCAGCGCAGATGGTGTCCGCACCTCCTTATCTGCGCGTGCGGCTCATCGCTGCAATGGCACAGAGGGACAGGGCCAGGCGGGCAGCACTCACCTGCACTGTGCTGGCACTGGGCTGTGTGACCCTGGCTCTGTTTCTGTTCGTGCCAGCCATTCTGAATCTTCTCAGTGCAACAAGTGGTGTCACTGCTGTCCTGCTCAGTGGTGGCCTGGTGACTATCAACCAATTGCTCAGCCACGCAGGGGTTCTGGGGCGCACCATACTGATTCTATTAACCAGACTTATCCCTCCCCTTGCCGCTCCCGGCCTGTGCAGCCTGTTGGTAGCTTTGGGGTTAAACAGGTTGCTGACAGGTTTATCCCAGGCCCGCAAGCCTGACATTGTTATCAGGAGGATTCTATGAGACCGGTTGCATTTTTGGTCCTTTTGTTTATCCTGTTCGGCAGCCTGGCCTGCTCTGTGATGCCTAACCTGCCCAGGATAGAAGTCCATGTGCCCACCATCGAGGTCGGAGAGCTAAAACATAAGCGTGAGACTATCAAGCCAGACGATGTTGACCACGTCACGGTCAAGATCGTGTTCGGCGCTGGCGAGCTGGAGCTCGAGGCAGGTAACCCCGATGTGCTCTTCTCCGGTGACTTTAGCTACAATGTCTCCCAGTGGGAACCGAAAGTCGAGTACGAGGATGGGCTGCTTACCGTTCAGCAGGGGGAAACCGGCGATAACCTGGGCGTTCCAACCGGTAACACCCGCAACGAGTGGGAACTGGAATTTACGCCCCAGGTACCACTCGCCATGGAGATAAACATAGGCGCCGGGAGAGGTGATCTGGATCTCACCGGTCTCCAACTGACAGAGCTGGAAGTGAAATCAGGGGCGGGAGATTTCGACCTGCGCTTCAACGAAGCCAATCAGGCTGTGCTTGAAACCTTCGCGTTGGAAACCGGGGCTTCCCGGGTAGAGGTGAGAGGCATCGGCAATGCCAGCCCGAGACGTATGACCGTGCAAGGCGGCGTGGGAGATATCAGCCTCGACTTTACCGGCGAGTGGGTCAGATCGGCAGAGATAGATATTACCGCGGGCGTCGGTTCAATCACGCTGCGTCTGCCCGATAACGTGGGCGTAAAAGTCGAGACAGAGGGCCTGTCAAATGTAAACGCATCTGGCTTCCACTCAAGAGACAATGGTTACGTGAACGATGCGTTCGGCAAGACAGAGGTCGAGCTGCTCGTACACATCACAGCGGGTGTTGGCACCATCAATTTGCGCCAGGTATCCAATGATTAGCTGGAGGAGAATTATGGGTAAACAGACGTTAATCAAGGTAGCGGCAGTTCTCGTCATTATGCTGCTGCTGATACCAGTCACCCCGGCACTGGCCGACGGCGCTCCACCCGGTGATGGGGTTGTAATCTGGAACAAAGATTACACACTGAGAGAGAATGAGGTCCTGAACGGCGACCTGGTTGTCTTAACCGGCGATGTCAGCCTGGAACGCAATAGCTATGTAGAAGGCTCTGTAGTCATATGGAATGGCAACGCTGAGGTCGCAGGGACTATCGAAGGCGACCTGGTTGTTTCAGGTGGGGATATTCATCTGTTTAATGAGGCTGTGGTAAAAGGGCAGGTTGTGTGTAGCTGGAAGTGCGAGCTTGGAAGAGAGCCGGATGCCAGGGTGGATGGTGGGGTCATCGAAGGGATGCCCTGGAGGGGATTTAGATTCGAGCGGAAAGGCGAGCCGTCAATCCCTCTTGCCCCGTTTGAGTTCTGGGTAACCGGCCCAGAAGAAGCGGTGCGCTGGACACTCGGAGCCATTCGCAATCTGGCCGCTATATTGGTAGTGGCCGTAGTAGCCGGGCTTGTTGCACTGGTCTTGCCCAATCAAATTGCACAGGTTAGCCGCACTGTAATGGTGGCACCGCTTCCCTGCCTGGGGTTCGGGGTGCTGACGGTCATCGCTACGGTGGTAGCCGTCATTCTGCTGGCTATCACTATCTGCCTCTCACCGCTGGCAGCTCTGGTGGCCCTGGCTCTGGGGATGACAGGACTGTTCGGCTGGATCGGGATCGGAGCCCTGCTGGGCGAACGTCTGCTGAAGGCTCTAAATGTAAGTGAGGTGGTCCCAATGGTGACCGCGGGGGTCGGCACTCTGCTTATCACGCTCATCGGGGCAGGGCTGAGCCTGAGTTTTTGCCTGGCTCCATTTGGCTGGTTTATAAACTTCATTGTGGGCTGTATCGGCCTGGGTGCTGTGGTGCTGACCCGCTTCGGCACTGCGGAATATGTATCTCGCCTCTCTGTTGCCTCAACACCTCCTTCATCGCTACCTCAGGAGGCTGAGCTGCCACCACCTGTGACGGAGAACGACGCTGTATAAAGCCGCGCTACTCAGCACAAAGGGCTCCCGTTGGAGTGACGGGAGCCCTGCATCACCACATGGCCCCAAGGGGACTCGAACCCCTGTTTCCGGCTTGAGAGGCCAGCGTCCTGGACCGCTAGACGATGGGGCCTGCAGTCTGCCAATATTGTAACAGCCCTTGCCTCTTTTGTCAAACCACATCAGGTGGGGATTCCGCAATAAGTGTGTAAAGGTGGAGGGCACGTTGATGGGGAGCGAGAGCAAGACCGATGGGTTGAGTGAATTGTCCGTCAGTTTCAGGGTCCCGGTGGGGCAATTGGCGCAATAAGAGCCGGGATGGTTCATAATTGGTTGACACTCTGAGTCAGGCGCCGGATGCCGCCCGATTGAAATCGGCCTGTTTGGGCGCTGCGCGCCGGGCGTCGGCCTGCGCCGACGCGCCGGTCAGCAGAGGCCGACCATTGGCCACAGTAG
>DAOTYA010000136.1:0-25941 GCA_034435075.1 Anaerolineae bacterium | reverse complement strand
ACGACCGGCCACAATGTAGGGCAACTGCGAGCAGTTGCCCTACAACTGACGTCGCCACGGCCAGCCATAGCCTGCTCTCGCTCTCTTCTCGCGCAAAAAAGTGACGGACACCCTCTCTGTGCTGCATGGTTGACACCTTTGTACAATTGTGTTATCATCTATGCAAATAAAGCGATCATATAATTGGGATAGACTGGGAGGTAGTCGGAATTAGCAAAAGGGATCGCGCTGAGATCAGGGAGAGGTATCGTATCAACGAAGAAATCAGGGCTTCTCCCGTAAGGTTGATTGATGCTGATGGCACTAACAAAGGCATCGTTTCCATTGCCGAAGCCCGGGCGGTTGCCAGAGCACAGGACCTGGACCTGGTCGAGGTCTCACCCACAGCGGATCCGCCTGTGGTGCGGGTGATGGACTTTGGTAAGTTCGTCTATCAGCAGTCCAAGCAGGAACGAGAAGCGCGTAAGGCTCAAAAGCAGATCGAGGTTAAAGAGATCCGGCTGCGCCCTAAAACGACCGATCACCATATATCATTTAAAATCCGCGATGCCCGGCGTTGGCTGGAAGACGGGATGAAGGTGAGGGTGCGGGTGCGTTTCAGAGGGCGGGAGGTATCTTACCCTGAGATCGCTATTGAGCAGTTGATGGAAATTGCAGAAGAGTTGTCTGATGTGGCAGTGATTGAACAGCAACCAGACCGGGAGGGCCGTACTATGGTGATGGTCCTGGCACCGGCTAAGAAAAAGTGACAGTGAGGACTTCAGGTTATGCCGAAAATCAAGACCCATAAATCTACTTCGAAGCGTTTTCGTCTCACAAAAGGTGGCAAGGGCATTTTGGTGCGTACCAAGCAGGGCAAGTCGCATCTGCGGCGTAAGAAAAGCGCACGCACAAAGCGTCTTTACGACAACACTCTCCCTGTGGAAGCGCGGGGAATTGTCCGGCGTGTTGGGCGTCTGGCTCCGTATTTGAGTGAGAGGGGGAGATAGAGCCATGAGAGTCAAGGGTGGCACCAGGACACGCTATCGTCACAAGAAGATTCTCAGCCAGACCAGTGGATATTGGGGCACGCGACATCGCCTGTTCCGCCGTGCCAACGAGGCCTGGATGAAAGCCCTGTGGTACGCCTACAGAGACCGTCGGCAGCGCCGTCGTGATCTGCGACGCCTTTGGATTGCGCGTATCAACGCTGCTGCACGGCAAAGTGGGCTTTCTTACAGCAGATTTATTCACGGTCTGAAGCAGGCCGGTGTGGAACTGGACCGCAAGGTGCTGGCCGATATAGCCGTGCGTGACCAGGAGACTTTCGCGCGGCTGGCGGAGATGGCGAGAGAGGCGATTTGATCCCCAGAGCATCCAAAAGCGGGAGCCAGGCGGCTCCCGCTTTTGTTTGCGTGGCAACTGCCTGCCCTCCCGCAGGTTGGGGCGCAATTGACCTGTGAGAGGGTAGCGTTGGGCGTTGAAGGGTGTCCGTCATACTTTCGCATCCCCTCCGGCTCAGGCCGGTCTTCAGACCGCGCCCGATGCCGCGCGACCGGTCACAGTGTAGGACAACTGCGAGCAGTTGTCCTGACAAAGGGCAACTGCTCTTGAATTTGGCTGTTTCCTGTGTTATCATTATACCCATCTGAATTCGAGGACGGTGGCAATGTATCCTGACAGCGAAATCCTGTTTCCATCACGTTGTATCCCTCACTTGCGTAATCTCCGTGGCCCGATGTGGGCGGAGTTGATTGATCATATTTCTGCTTTGGCGGATGGTCACGAAGATGTATTGGGATTCTCCCTTATGATGATCAACCTGGGGAGTTGTCTCACCTGTGATCTGGATAGCTACCGTGCATCGTTGGGCTGTTGCACCTGTGCCTCCAGGTCAATAGCCGGGTTCAAGGGCCATGACGCGGATCTGATACGTATGTTTGAGCAGGCTCGTGAGGAAGTGCGAGCTTATTTGAATTCCGGTGATGTCCCGCCACCTATAGCTGCTCTGGTTCGCCGCTCTGGCGGGCAGTGATGTCAGGCATGGTTTGGCGTTCTGTGGCTCTGGGAGCCCTGTCCATTGGGGTGATTTTTTGGAGCCGGATCAATGCCTCTTTCAAATAATGCCCGGTAATCTGGCCTTCAGACGGATTTTCTGCCTGAAGCCCCTGCTCCGGCGCCTTAGAACCTATCCGAAAAACCGTACAGGCGGCATCCCTATGTCGCTTATCCGACGCATAGGGATGAGTCGGTTACGTTTTTCGGACAGGCACTTAGAACAGCATTGGAGCTAAGTCGGGGTAACTTTGGGTAAGACGTTCCGCATCAATCTGGTTCTGGCCCTGGTGCTTGTCCCCTCTTGCCTGGCATCTCTATCTGTCTGGTTGTTCAACTGTACAGGGGAGGAGCGTCTGCTCTCTCAGGTGCGTGGGGCAGGCCAGCTCGCCTTTGATCTGCTGCGTCCCAGGCCTGGGACGGCCCCTTACGTGCCCGTTGCCCATACTGGCGTCAATCCCTTTGGGATCAATGTGTTTCTTAACCAGGAGGTGGAGCCGTGGAAGCGTGAGCGCACTGTGCAGATGGTCGCGGAGGCCGGTTTTCACTGGTTGCGCCAGGAGTTTCCCTGGGAGGACATCGAGATACACGGTAAGGGCGACTTCACCGACCGGCGCAATGATCTGGATGGTGATGGGCAGGTTGATGCTGTGGATGCCTGGGCCAAATACGATCACATTGTGGATCTGGCCGGGAAGTATGGGCTTGAGCTTGTGCCTCGTCTGAGCAATCCTCCTGCCTGGTCCCGAGCGCTCACCGATACTATTGGTACGTATGCTCCTCCTGACGACTTGAGTGATTGGGGTGACTATGTCTACGCTGTGGTCTCCAGGTACCGGGGGCGGGTGCGCTATTACCAGTTGTGGAATGAGCCGAATATTTACCCGGAGTGGGGAGAGCAGCCCGTGGACCCGGAGGGCTATACTCGCCTGCTGTGCGAGGGTTACCGGCGTGCCAGGGAGGCCGATCCCGATGTGGTCATTCTGAGTGGTGCCCTGGCCCCAACTATTGCGCTTACCTGGCGCGACCTGAATGATTTCGTGTTTCTCCAGCGCATGTACGATGCTGGAGCGGCAGCCTGCTTTGACATCCTTAGCGTGAACGACTATATGCTGTGGTCTGGCCCTACCGATCGCCGTATGCGTCCACTTAATATCAATTTCTCCCGCCCCATTTATCTCCGCGAAATTATGGTCGCCAATGGGGACGCTGCCAAGCCCATTTGGATCAGCGAGATGAACTCCAATGCTGTGCCGGATGATCCCACGGGTATCCAGAGATGGGGAGACTACGGCAAGGTGACACTTGAGCAGCAGGCCAGGTACGCGGTGATGGCGTACCGGCGTGTCATGGAAGAATGGCCCTGGGTAGGGGTGGTCAATTTCTGGTTCTTCAAACGTGCTTCTGATGCCGAGCGTGACCAGGCGATGTACTATTTCCGCATGGTCGAGCCGGATTTTACCCCTCTGCCGGTCTACGATGCGATGCGTGAGTACATTACAGGGCTGACTCCTGTCGTTTATCCTGGTTATCACCAGGAAACTCACTGGGCTGTTGAGTATGATGGGAATTGGGTAACGATGGGGGATGGGGTGGGTGCTTATCGTGTGGCGACCTCGCCTGGGGCGACGGTGCGCTTTAATTTCGAGGGCGCTTCGTTGACGTTGTTGCCTGGACCTGGTATGGGCGAGGTGGAGCTGCGTGTGGATGGTGGCAGACCCAGAACTATCTCACTGACTGGCTCACCTGTGCGGTTGGCAGGCGGTTGGTTGGAAGGCCGACATGAAGTGATGCTGAAGGTTGTCTCGGGGAATGTGGCCATAGACGGGTTTATTGTAAAGCCGGCCCCTACAGGGTGGAGAATAGCCATGGTCGGCTTAGTCTGCTGTATGGCTCTGGGTGTGTCTTATTGCTTCAGGCGTAGCCGATGAGCCGTACCTGCGTTGCCTGCCGCTTCGCACTACTGTTTCTGATCTTGCTGGCCTTTTTTCTGCGTTTCTATCGTCTCTCCGCTCAGTCCTTCTGGAATGATGAGGGTAATTCGGCCCGTATCGCCGAACGATCGTTAAAGCTCATCCTGGAGGGTGCTGCCGCTGACATTCACCCTCCAGGTTACTACCTGCTGCTACATTACTGGCGGGCGCTGTGTGGCCATAGCGAATTCGCCTTACGCTCTTTATCAGCACTGGCTGGAGTGGTCAGTGTAGTATTTACTTTCCTGTTAGGGCGCAGACTGTTTGGTGTGCAGGTCGGCCTGCTGGCTGCTTTGATGGGTGCCACCTCTCCGTTGGCAATATATTATGCTCAGGAGGCGCGGATGTATGCTTTCCTGGGCATGCTCTCTGTGCTCTCGACCTGTTTTATGATCTCCGCTTCTTATCTCCCGTATCTCCTTGTCTGTGTTGCCGGACTGTATACCCATTATGCTTTCCCTTTTGTGCTGTTTGTGCATAATCTCTTATTTGGATTATGGTGGTTGATCAAAGGGCGTCGCCTGCACGGATGGCAGCGAAGGGTGTTGACCTGGATCGCGCTATATGTGGTGATGGCGGCAATTTACCTGCCATGGCTTCCGATTGCCTTCAGGAGCGTGACCGGGTGGCCTGCTGCGGAGCGGGAGTACAGGCTGGTGGAGGCTTTGCAGGAAGTGCTGCGTGTGCTCACACTTGGTCTGACCCTTCCCCAGGCGGAGGCTGGTTTTGCCCTGGTTGGTGTGACTTTGCTGCTGCTGATGGCGTTATGGCCGCGGGGTGACGGCAGGGCCTGGCCTGGTGTAACCGGGATGGCGCTTTATCTGGCTGTTCCCGTATTTCTCATATTTGCCCTTAAACTTTATAAACCGGAGTGGCTCAAGTTTCTTATTATCGTCCTCCCTCCAGTGCATATCCTTATGGCACGGGGTGCTGAAAATGCAGCCCGGCTGGTAACCAGGTGTTCTTTCCTCTCAGTTGTGCTCTCGGTGCTTGTGCTGCTTCCCTGTCTGTTGCCTGTTTTCTCATCACTGCATCATATGTATTTCGATCCGGCATATGCCCGTGATGATTACCGCGGGATCGCAGCTTTCATCGCTGCCCGGATACACCCGGGTGATGCTATCATACTCAATGCGCCGAATCAATGGGAAGTGTTCACCTACTATTATCCTGACCGCGACGTTTATCCTGCTCCTTACAGGCCTGAACCATATGAAGTAGAGAACTTTCTGTCGCCTCTGACGGGACGGTATCGGCGTTTCTTCGTGCTTTACTGGGGGGACGCAGAGTCTGACCCGGGCCGGCTGGTCGAAAGCTGGCTGGCCGGGCATACTTACAAAGCTGCTGATAGCTGGCATGGGCGTGTGCGTCTGTCACTTTATGGAGTGGCGCCTCTGCCAGAATCACCGACCGGCGATGTCTACGGTTGTTTCGGGGAGGAAATGTGTCTGTTGGGGTATGCGTTGCCGGGCCTCCGGTTTGGCGCGGGCGATATCATACCTGTGAGCCTGTTTTGGAGGGCACAGAGGGGGATTGGCGGGCGTTACAAGGTTACCGTGCAGCTTCTTGGCAGCTCTGGTGAGCTGGTAGCTCAGTGTGATACGGAGCCAGAGGGAGGGTTATTGCCAACCGATCAGTGGCAGGAAGGCTTAGCCCTGACGGACCGCTATGGAATTCTGTTGCCGTCAGACTTGATGCCGGGACGTTATGCGCTTATCGTTGCTGTGTATCACATCTCCACCGGTGTGAGACTCCCTGTGTCTGGCTCTAGAACCCCGGCTGGTGACTATCTCCATATCGCCGATGTGGAGATTGTGACCGGATAGCTGGAGGTGCTATTCTTCGGGCTGGATGTAAAAGGGCAGGCGTATGTAAAAAGTGGTGCCCTCTTCCCACACGCTTTCTGCGCGGATGCTTCCCCCGAGTCCTTCGATGTACTCTTTGGTCCAGAACAGGCCGAAGCCCATCCCGGCACCCCCCTTAGTTGACCAGCGTAACTCGAAAATCTTGCTCAGGTTCATCGGCTGTATGCCGATGCCCGTGTCGGAGACAATTGCCTCTATGTGTGGGCCTGGTCCGAGGCGGGTTTCGATCTTGATCTCCCCTCCCTTGCCTTTTTCCCTGATCGCTTCCAGGGCGTTCTTGATCAGGACCCGGAAGGCTTCAATGAGCATATCCGGCACGGTCTTTATTGGTGGGAGGTTGTCTGCCAGCACTGCATGCACGACTATACCTTCCTTGACTCTGATCTCCTCCTCGTCCTGGATTACCCTGCTCATTGCTTTGCGTACACACGCGTTGATGTCGGTAGGCATGTCCACCGTCATTTGCCACGGTTCGTGCAGGCTATCAAGGATTTTCGTGGCTTCCGTCAGACGGTCCATGATCTTGTCGCTCAGGGTGAGGATTTGGTCCCTTTGCTCCGGCGGGAGCGAGCGGATCAGATTGAGGTGTACCTGGAAGGCACCGATGTGGTTACGCAGAGCGTGCACCGATGCGGCAGCGCTGAAGGCCATCTTGCCGAATATCTGGGCTACCTGTCGCCTCTCTTCAACCTGCCGGTAAAGCCGTGCGTTGCGGATGCCGGCTGCCGCCTGTTGCCCGAAAGCTTT
Source organism: Anaerolineae bacterium (assembly GCA_034435075.1). Lineage (GTDB taxonomy): Bacteria > Chloroflexota > Anaerolineae > B4-G1 > B4-G1 > JAOAAG01. Next base: position 19,322 of record DAOTYA010000136.1, on the reverse strand, counting down.
CAGCAACTCGATCTCCCCGGCGCTGAAACGCCTGGAGCGGGTTGCGGCAAAAAGATTCCCCACGATCTCTCTGCGCAGGCTGGCACCAGAAAACGATTCCATGAAGAACGGAACGGCAATCACCTGTTGGATGCCCAGTGCCTGTTGGATGCCTTTCACGATTGGCCTGGAGGCCAGGGGGGCAACGGGGGTAAACAGGTCGAACAGGTCGTTGCTGATGACTATCCCGCCGGCCTTGAATGCCCGCACGCTGAGGTTGTTCTTGTAGGCGTCCACGTAGACGAAGACCCGCGCGATCTCCGGGTCCGTGATGCTTACCTGGTGCACCGAGTATTGTGAGACCTCTTGTTCCCATCTGCGGATCTGTTCCTCTGAGGCCAGCGCCGGGTCCACGCGGAAGGCGCGCACGGGAAGCGAATCATCCGGCTCGTATGTGGCCACCATGGCGCCAGGGTAGCCCAGGTCAAAGACCACACCATCCACGATGCGCTGGAGAATTTGCTGCTCGTCCTGCATTTTGGCCTGCATCTCGAAGACGATCTCCTGACTGATCTGGATTTGGAGGCGCCTTCGTTCGCTTTCGATCGCTGCTGCTGCCTGCCGCCCGAAGGCTGAAAGGATCAGCTTATCCTGTGCGGAGATTTCACCCCTTTTGGCGGCGAAGAGATTGCCCACAATCTCTCGTTCAATTTTCCCGTCCACCTGGGTCTCCAGGAAGAAAGGCACTGCGATTACCTGTTGGATTCCCAGTGCATCCTGTATGCCCCTGATCACAGGCCTGGAGGCTGGGGGAGCTACCGGTGTGAACAGGTCGTACAGGTCATCGCTGATCACTGGTTTGCCTGCCTTGACCGCTCGCACACTGAGATTCTGCCTGCACTCATCCTGGTAAACGTAAACGCGCGCGATGGCCGGATCAGTGATGCTTATCGGGCGTGTAGAGTATCGGGAGACTTCTTCTTCCCAGCGGCGGATCTGCTCTTCGGTGGCCAGGTTGGGGTCCACATACAGTGCTCGCACAGGCAGGGCATCACCCTGTTCGTAAGTAGCGACCATGGCCCCAGCGTAACCGAGTGCTGTCACTACATCGTAGACGATTTGTTGGAGTGTTGCGTCCAGCCCGATCACCGCAGCGCGCGAGGTCTCGGCTTCCTCGACATGAGCCTCGGCCAGGTGGCGCTCGGCCAGGCTACGCGCCATACTCCGCACCAGCCAGGATATTGGAGGGAGATTGGCAATCCACCCGACAAGGCGAGATTCGGCCAGTCTTCCGATCCCTTTCTTTAACCTTTCTTTCATCCTGTCTCTCCGTTGCTGTTTCTGTAACGTCTGGGTTTTACCATCTCAACTACCCCGTCTTGTGCGATGGGGTAGACGTACCTGCAGTGTAGACAGAGGAAAGCGGACACATGTAAGTGTGTCTCGGTCAGGTGTCCTTTGCAGTAGGGACAGCGCAGGATTTCTGCGAGTGGGCGGACCGAGCCGCCTCTGGGCTGTCCCGCCTTTATCGCCCATCCAAGGTCGTAATCCACCTGCCACGCCTGGACTTTCACACTCTCCAGCGGAAAGCTACGTAAAACTTCTGCGAATCGGTCGCGTGGAAAGACGCGGCCGGGCAATAGCCTGGCATCCCGCCCGATACGGTTGGTCACCAGCAAAACCCCGCCCGGCCTGAGAACGCGCACCAGTTCCGCCAAAACCTCTTGAGGATCAGGCGTGAACTCCAGTGCTTCAAGACAAGTTACAGCGTCGAAAGTGTCGTCGTCGAAGGGCAGCCTTCGCGCATCCTGCCAGATATAGACTACCCTGTCGGTGAACTGAGCCGTCATGCGCACCGCTTCGCGCAGCATGCGACGTGAGAGGTCGAGTCCTATTACCTGGCCGTCGAAAGCTGGCTGGCGCAGCAGGGCGCGTGGCAGGCGACCCGTTCCGGTAGCCACATCGAGTACCAGAGGCTCCGGAACCTGGCTCAGTGCCATAGTCATCGGCAGGCCGAGAAACCACTGCTCATCGCCGACGTCAAATTGCTTGATACGCTCATAAATGTGCGCTGACCAATCGTATAGGAGCACCACGATACGTGGTCCCAGGTAGGTGCCCTCTGCGATGATCAGTTGCCAGTACAACAGGAGTACTACTGTGATCAGAGCGGGTACTCCTAAGATTAGCCATATCCAAGGCGTAGTCATTGTCCCCGGATAGCCCAGGCTGTGATACCCATAGCGGCCGTCAGCCAGGGCCAGGTGTATTTTGCGTAGATCTCGGTATCCTGCTCACGAACATGTGGCCATAACAACAATTGAGGTATCACAAGCAACAGAAGGCAGCCGGCTGCCAGGGGATGCTGCAGCACGATAAGCATGGCTGCGGCCAGAGTCTGAGCAGCGATGGCTGGGAGCAGGCTTGTGCGCGATCCTGGCCGCCAGGTAGAGGCCCGCGCTATGGCGAACGCCAGTGCCAGCCCGATGGAGTGGGGTGGGGGAGGGCTGGTGAAAGTGGTGTGTCCTGTTATCCACGGGAGTGTGATGGCGATGAGCGAATCCCATTGTGGATGGGGATTCCCTTGCTCATCATTGTTCCTGATCCCCAGTTCCATCAGAGCCAATGCTGCAATGGTCAGCAGCAGTATATCTGCTCCCAGGTATATACTGAGTACCAGGGAGAGCACCAATGCGGCAAGGAGTGCCACAATTGCAGGCGCAAGTTCAGGCCAGACAGCTTCTCTCCACCATTGTAGTAACTCCCCCAATCGCCGGGAGATGAGCCAGGCAGGCGAATCGGCACGGGCGTAGGGCAGTGTGGGTAGTGGTATACTGGAGTCCCAATTTTGCCATAGTGTGAGCGACTGTTTCCAGTTTGTGCTGCTCAGTATAGCCCACAGTGTACCCCATCCCAGGTTCACCAGGGTGAGCAGCAGAGCCAGTTGAAGCCGGCCCTGTTCTCCCAATTTGGGTGTTAAATAGCCTGAGGCGAGCACTCCGCATAGAGTTGCCCATGCAGGCTCTGCCCAATGCCTGAGACTGGTCAGGCGGACTGTCAGTTGCTCTGGCCAGGTATGCTTCAGGTTGGAGACAGGAATGCTCTTTTTCATTTCTGTGAGATTATACCATAGATTGCACCATTTGTTCAATGACGTTCATTACAGTGCGTGCGCACTGCTTCCATGAAAACCTCTGCACATTTTCCAACCCTTTTTCTATCAGAGTTTGACGGAGTGCCGGGTCGTTCATAATGCGCAGCATGGCCGATGCGATGGCGTCCGTGCTGGTCGGGTCCACAAGGAGCGCTGCATCTCCGGCCACTTCAGGCAGGCTGGAGGTGGTGCTCGTTATGACCGGGCAGCCGCATGCCTGGGCCTCCAGTACCGGGAATCCGAAGCCTTCGTACAGAGAGGGAAATACAAGCGCCAATGCGCCGCGTAATAGAGCGGTTTTCTCCTCTTTGTCCACATAACCGGTGAACAACACTCTTTCTTCCAGACCGAGCCGTCTGATCTGTATGAGGAGCTCTGTATGGTGCCAGCCTTCTTTGCCGGCCAGGACGAGCATTACATTTTGTGGCAGTGAAGCGAAGGCTGCGATCAGGCGGGACAGGTTTTTGCGTGGGTGCAGGGTACCAAGGTAGAGGAAATACTCTCGCTCTATCCCATAGCGTGCCTTGATTTCCTTTGGGGTGTATACATGTACTGACGTTTCTGTGTCAGCAAGGCCGGGATAGGCTATGGTGATCTTTTCTGGCGGTGTGCCGTAAAATGATATGAGGTCGGAGCGGGTAGCTGCTGAATCGGCCAAAACGTGTGTCGCAACCCGGGCGTTCCAGAGAGTGGACAGCTTCAGGTATGCTAACTGGCCGGGAGGGTGGGTCTCTGGGAAGTGGAGATATCCTAAATCATGTACAGTGACCAGGCTCAGGCGTGGGCGTATTACAGGTAGCACGTGGGCTGGTACGAAGAGCAATTCTGGTGAGTGGAGTGCCATCTCCAGGCTCAGGCGTATGTGAGTCCATAGCCGTGGGAAGGGTATCACCCGAATTTCGGCGTCCTGGAAGAGTTCCGGCGAGGGCGGGACACGAAAATAAAGACGGAAGCGGTGCTCCGCGTGTCCCAGTTCGATCAACGCGTTGATTAGATAGCGGGAGTAAGTCTCGGTGCCGGTTGGGGTGTTGGTGACCGCGCGGCTGGCGTCAATTCCTATCAGCATTGCGTACTGGCAGGGTAAATGCGAATGTCGTTCCCTTGCCCAGCTCGCTTTCTACCGTGATTTCTCCACCATGTGCTTCGATGATTTGTTGAGTGATCGTCAGCCCCAGGCCGGTGCCGGTAATGTGCCTTTCTGTCCCTGGCACGCGGTAGAACCGCTCAAAGATGTTTGGCAATGCTTCTGGTGGTATACCGGGGCCGTTGTCGCTCACGCTTACCGAGAGCTGGTTTTTCTCGTGCCTTGCTCTGACCGTGATCTGACTGCCCTGGGGACTGTATTTGACAGCGTTGCTGAGCAGGTTCAACAATGCCTGATGGAGACGTTGAGCGTCCCCTATGACGGGGGGCACTCTTTCGGGCATATCCAGTGAAATGATAATCCCCTTCTCGTCTGCCTGGGCTTTAATAACGTTGACGGAGAGTTGGATAACCGTATTCAGGTCCACCGGATCGCGGGCCAGCGAGGCGCGGCCGGATTGGAGCCTGGCCAGATCGAGGAAGTTGTTTGCCATCTCGCTGATGCGTTCGGCTTCGCTACGGATGATCTCGGCGAACTGGGCACACTGTTCCCGTGAGATGGCCGGACGTTGCATCAGATCGGCATAGGCGATGATGGAGTTCAATGGTGTGCGCATTTCATGCACAATCTCGGCGATGAGGTCGGATTGGTGAAAGAGGAGGGCGTTCTGCACCGCTATCGCTGCCTGATTTCCCAGCACGGTTAGCAGCTCAACATCTTCTTCCGTGAAGATGTTCCCGTCGCCCCTCTTGTTGATCGCTTCGAGTACTCCGATCACGGTGCCTCGTGTGATCATGGGCACGGCCAGGATCGAGCGAGTGGTGAACGAGGAGAGTTTATCCGCCTTGCCGGAGAAGTCGAAGCGTGGGTCATTATGGGCGTCCGGTACCACAAGCGGTTTGCTGTTTTTTACCACCCATCCGGCCACACTCCCTTCCATCGGCACGACAATGGAGTGGACACCTGGCAGGTTGGTCGCTTCCTCGAAGTATAGCTGACCGCTCTTTCTGTCTACCAGCAGGATCGAGCAAGCCTCGGTGTTGGTCAATTCCTGTGCTGCGAGCACGATGCTGTGGAGAAGTGGGCGCAGGTTTAGCGTTGAGTTCAGAGCGCTGCTGATTTCGATCAGTCGTTCGAGGCGAGCAATGCGTTTTTCGTACTGGTCTTTCATGTTTACCCTCTTGCGCAGGCTTGTGCGATACGGGGCAGGACTTCGGCCAGGTCTGCATATATGACTACATCGGCCATATCGTCAATATAAGTGGGCGTCATATTGATCACGATCAGACGCCCATTGCGTTCAAGCACCATCAGCGGCAGATGTGAGGCCGGGGCGACCTCTAACGATGAACCGATCACGAGCATGAGGTCTGCTTTTCGCGTATGCATCAGTGCAGCGTTTACTACCTGGATGGGTAACTGTTCGCCGAAGAGTATCACATTTGGCTTCAACACACCGCCGCATCTGGTGCAGTGAGGTACCTCCCCCGAAGCCAGGAATTTGTCCAGGAGGTCCTGGGTGGATACTACCCGGTAACATTTGATGCATGTCGCTTCGCGCAGGTGACCGTGTAGCTCCAGGACTTCCTGTGAGCCAGCCTGTTGATGGAGATTATCTACGTTCTGGGTGATAATCGCTTTTAATAAACCCTGGCGTTCCAGTTTTGCCAGTGCCAGGTGGCCGGGGTTGGGGCGGGCGGTCAGCAGGGATGTTGCCAGTGGGCGTATCCAGTTGTAGAAAACCTGGGGATTGCGGCGGAAGGATTGGATCGAAGCCACCTCCGTTGGATTGTGCCGTTCCCACATTCCGCTTCCTGGCGAACGGAAGTCTGGTATTCCAGAAGGTGTACTGGTCCCTGCGCCGGTCAGTGCGACCTGATAACGGGCCTCTTGAAGTAAAGTGGCCGCCAGAGCGATCTTTTTGGCAAGCGTTTCATCGTTCATTGCTGTTAGCTATCTGGTGAGCCAGTCGTGTTGGTTCTGGAAGGCGGTAGCGGGTGGTGCAGTTTAGCACCATTGCCACAGCCGACTCCAGGTCCATACGGTGTCCTATCGAGACGAAAACCGGGCGCACATTGTCACGTGTTCTCACCACTGCGCCGATAACCTCGCCTTTGTCGTACAACGGTTCCCAACTGCCTTTGCCTGGGGCTGGTGGCATGTGTTCGCCGCATAATCTTGACTTGGCACATCCAATGGATGGTATGTCCAGCAATATGCCGATGTGGGTGGCGAGTCCTACCCGGCGTGGGTGTGCCATTCCCTGAGCATCGAACATCAGCATATCTGGCCGGATGCTCAGGCGTGCCAGAGCGGCCAGTACAGCCGGTCCCTCACGGAAGGCAAGCAGGCCCGGTATATATGGGAATGAGACCGGCAGTTCGGCTGTGGCCGCCTGGAGCAGTGCAAGTGTCGGATAAGATAGTAGCGCCACGGCTGCTTTGGCTATACCTTCCCTGACGCTGACATCTATGCCCGCCACATTTGCGGGTTGTCTCTCTGGTGGGGCAGTGACTATCTGCCTGCGCAGGTGCTCTTGAATTGCTCGCGCCTGTGCTGGCGAGACTTCCCACGAGTGTGTGACCGGCATACCTACACCTTAACCAGATGCTCCGCAAGCGCACGGAGTTGCTGGGCGACCAGGCTCGTAGGTTGTGTCTGGATCATCGGCCTGCCCATTTCTCCTGACTGGAATGCCAGTTCGGGGGCCGGGGTGATCACTGTGGTGATTTCATGCTGGAGCAGTCCCTCGATAGTATCCTTACTCAGGGCGGAGGAAGAGGGAGTCTTGTTTACCAGAGTTAAAACCATGCGGTGTCTGGGAATGCCCAGCGAGACATTGAGTTCCTCCAGTAGTGATCGAGCCAGCATGATGGACCACCGGTGAGGCTCGATGCCTACAACGATCGTGTCACAGCGGGGCAGGATGCGACGGTTGACCTCTCCCAGGCCAACCCCCAGGTCCAGTATCAGATAGTCGGCCGTAGCGCCCAGATGGCGGACGATAGCCTCGGCCTGCTCCGGTAGCAGAGGAATTGCGGCACCTGGCGGTTCTATCTGACCACCCAGTACCAACAGACCAGACATATATTCCTGAAGCTGGGACTCGATGAGTTTCCCGTCTATCCTGTCGTGGGATTGTTCCAGCACCGTGGAGATGCCGATGTTGCTTCTCAATCCTAGTTGTAGTGCGGAGGTTGCCATTCCGGCCTGGAAGTCGGCCAGGATGATCTTTTTGTCTTTAGCCAGGCCCTGAGCCATGGCTACAGCGACGTTGACAGCAAGCGTTGTGGTTCCTACTCCTCCCTTCGAGCCGAGAAAGCCAATTATTCTGGCTTTTGTGGAGAGTGCTGCTTCCACCTTTTTACGTTTGGAGCGGGCCAGGATGGCTTCGATACGAGATGCCAGTTCGTCCGGGTGGACTGGCTTGGTCAGGTAATCGTCAGCACCGGCCTGAAACCCGGCTACCTTATCGCCGACCATGGATTTGGCTGTGAACATAATGATGGGCAGGTCAGCGGTGGCTGGGTCAGCTCGTATATGGCGGCATACTTCATAACCGTCCATGTCGGGCATCATTATATCCAGGATAACAAGGTCTGGATCCCCTGTTTTGACCTTCTCCAGGGCTTGTGTGCCAGATCGGGCTGCGATGATCTCGTACCCTCGCCGCTGCAACATCAGGCCAATCAGTTTGAGACTTTCTATCTCATCGTCCACGACCAGGATTCTTTTTGCCATTGCCTCGCCTCCCTGGGTGCCGGGCACAAGGTGTCAGCAAACTTGTGCGGGTTGGATTGGGCATCTCTTTCGCATAGCTACAATAGCCTTGTTCTTCGTAATTACTGTAGCATAGAATGCACAAATCGGCAAATCGTGATGGAGTGGGGTGGTGGGGTGGATTTCGAAGCAAATCCCAATCCAGGGAGGGAGTCGAGGCTTTAGCGGCGCAAAAGCGGCTCTCCGGGCGGGCAAAGTGGCATCGGTGTAGCCCCAATCGTTCTGCTTTGAACACCCGCCAGCCAATTGATTTGTACAAGCGTAGTTATGGGACTATAATCTACCTGCCTGAGTTTGTCGGGCAGGAATGGCTATGGCTGTGGAGTGGAGTGGGGGGATCGGATCTGATAAAAGGTGTGTGGCGGTTATGCTGTGGTGCTCTCTGGATGGTTCTCGTTGAACAGGAGGTTGCCATGGAGCTAAATATGGATCTGGAGCGGGAGATACCTGTACTTGATTGGTCGCGGTATCTTTCTGAGCGTGTGGAGTATATGCAAAGCTCTGCTATTCGCGAACTGCTAAAGCTGACCCAGCAGCAGGATATCATCTCCTTCGCGGGGGGATTGCCTGCAGCAGAGTTCTTTCCCTTGCGTGAGATCGAGGAAGCATGCCGTTATATTGTTCGTTACGAGGGAGCCAGGGCACTTCAATACGGTCCGTCTGAAGGCCACCCGCCGCTAAAAGAATATCTGGCTACCTCAATGCATAAATACGGGGTGCCTGCGGTTCCAGATAATGTCCTGCTGACCAATGGCTCCCAGCAGGCATTGGATTTGATCGGCAAACTCTTTATTGATCCGGGTGACTACGTCATCACTGATCGTCCCACTTACCTGGGAGCGATCCAGGCGTGGATGGCTTACCAGGCCCGTTTCCAGACGGTTGATATGGACGATGATGGTATGCTGGTTGATGAGATCGAGGATGCTTACAAACAGGTTGTCGCCAGGACTGGCAAGCCTCCCAAGTTCATATATGCTCTGCCGAATTTTCATAACCCGGCCGGCACGACGATGCCATTGGAGAGGCGGCAGCGGCTGGCTGAGATCGCCGACAGGCTGGACGTTCCTGTGATTGAAGATGATCCTTATGGTATGCTGCGGTATGATGGAGAGGATATTACCCCTATTTGTACCTTCATACCCGAGCGCACCATATATCTGGGCACTTTCTCCAAAACCCTGACTCCAGGTTTGCGGCTTGGTTGGATCGTATGCCCTGAGGTGCTTATCAAACGTTTCGTTCAGGCAAAGCAGGGCTGTGATTTGCATACAGGCACTTTTGTGCAATATATTGCGGCTGACATTTGTCAGCGGGGGTTGCTCAAGGCTCACGTCAAAAGACTACGCGAAGCATATAGGGAAAGACGTGATACTATGCTCGACGCGTTGACCGAGTTCTGGCCTGAAGGAAGTAGCTGGACTCGCCCACAGGGTGGTATGTTTCTATGGGCGAGGGTTCCTGAGCTGATTAATACTCAGGAGTTCCTGAAAGAAGCTGTGGCTGAAGGAGTCGCCTATGTTCCGGGTGTTCATTTTTATCCTAACTGTGATGGAGGCTATAACGCCATGCGTTTAAACTTTTCTTATTCCCCGCCTCATGTGATCGTTGAGGGGATTCGTCGGTTGGGTGTGGCTTTGAAGAAGGCTTTGGGACAGGGGTAGGGGAGGTAGGGGATGGGTGTTTTAGCTTCCGACTAGGTATCTTATGTAAAGTAGAGCGTCTGTTTGACATAAATACTTGACATAATAATAGAACGCCTGACTGGAAAGTTGGTGGAACTCCAGGTGCTTGTGCGGTGAGAGGAGTGTACGGCAGTGTAAAGTGATGTGCAGGCAACGCTTTGATCTGAGCCGGCGTAAGTTGACAGAATATTGGGCCATGCCGGGTCTTGTCCGCTTATTCCTGGTTGGCGTAGTTGTTGTAGTATGCGTTCTCGCGTATGAAGCCGGGTTCATTGCACACTTTGTCTATCTTAGGGAAAGGGTAAGTAGTGGCCAGGAAAAGCCTCTGGCCGTGTTCTGGGAGGCGTGGGAGCATGTAGAACAAAATTTCTATGGACCACTTCCCTCGTCTCGTGAGCGTACTTATGGCGCTATTCGCGAGGTGCTGGGCACACTTGGTGACCCGTACACTGTATTTGTGCCACCTGCAGCACGGGAGTTGGAGAGGGATCGTCTGCGTGGCTCTTACGGTGATATAGGTGTTGAGCTGCGGCATAGTCAGGATGGTGCTCTGTTGCTTTATCCTTTGCCAGATTCACCTGCGGCCCGGGCTGGCGTTGTGGAGGGGGATGGGTTGGTGGCTGTAAATGGAGAACCTGTTACCGGCACAATCGGCCTGGATGAGGTGTGGGCAAGAATTCGTGGCGAGGTGGGCACTGTTGTTACGCTGACTGTCTCTCGTCCTCCTCTTCCGCCTTTTGATGTTTTTGTTGTGCGGGAAGAGGTTCAGTTCCCATCTGTCGTCTGGCAGATAATAACCGGCGCTGATGGTGTCGTCATCGGTTACTTGCGTATCAGGGTTTTCACTGAGAGGACGGAGGGCGAGGTCTCAGCAGCCTTACGGGTACTTATGCAGGAGGAAATGAAGGGGCTTATTCTGGATTTGAGAGATAATCCTGGTGGGTTGCTTGATGTGGCGGCGGATGTCGCTGGCGAGTTTCTGGAGAGCGGCGTGGTGCTCATTGAAAAGTCGCGTGACGGTGAGCGCTCTGTTTGGGTGCATGGCAATGGTGTGGCTACGGATATTCTTGTGATTGTACTTGTCAATGGTGGCACGGCCAGCGCTGCTGAGGTTGTTGCAGGAGCGTTTCAGTATCACAGGCGCGCTATTCTGGTGGGGGAACCAACCTGTGGCAAGGGTTCTGTACAGTCAGTCTACGAGCTATCTGATGGCTCTGCACTGCATGTAACCACGGCTGTCTGGCTCACGCCGGATCGCCGTCAGATCGAGGGCACAGGTATTACCCCAGATGTGGAAATTTCTGGTGATGGCGAGGTAGACAAACAATTGGAGTGGGCTGTAGTATGGTTTAACTCTTTGCCAAGATGAGGAGGTAAGGTAAGGACTATGAGCGGTTCGCGTAATGTGATGAGGTTCGTGTTCGCCTGTCTTGGGCTGGTTATATTGCTGACTATCACGTTTGTTCTGGGTTTTGGTTCTGCATATCTGCTGGCTGCGAGTGGCATATTGTCTGTGCGCTCGGGACAGGTCTCTACCCCTGCGCCCTCCCCCACTCCGGTAAGAGCTGGTGTTACCCCTACTCCTACCCTGGTCCCGGTTCCTACCCCGACAGGCGAGGATGAGAAGACTTTTCAGCTTTTTTGGGAAGTGTGGGACCTGGTACAGCGCAATTTCTATGGAGAGTTGCCGGATATGCGTACGGTTACGTATGCTGCGATCCGGGGTATGCTCAGTACGCTTGGTGATGAGTATACTGCTTTCATTGAACCCGAGCCGGCTGCTATCCTGGCTGAGGATGCTACGGGTAAATTCGAGGGCATCGGGGCGTACGTGGGGATGAATGAGGAGGGGATTCTGGAGATATCTGGGGTGTTTGAGGGGGGGCCAGCGGACCGTGCCGGTTTACGCAAGGGGGATCGGGTTCTTGCAGTGGATGGCGTTTCCATCATTGGTATCTCGCTCTATGAGGCAATTGGCCGGATACGAGGTCCTGCCGGTACACAGGTTACGCTCCTCATTGAGCGCGAGGGTGTGGAGAGACCTTTCGAGGTCAGGATAGTTCGGGAACGTCTCGAGATCCCCATTATTGACGTGGAAATGCGCGATGACGGTGTTGGTGTGATAAGGCTGCATGAGTTTAGCGCTACGGCTGGGGAGCTGGTGGAGAAAGGTGTGGAGGAATTACTGTCTGAGGGAGCACAGGGGATTGTGTTTGATTTGAGGTACAATCCTGGGGGATGGCTGGAGCAGGCGGTGGAGATCAGCGACATCTTCCTTGACGATGGTGTGATCCTGTTTGAGCGGTGGAGTGACGGCCGTGAACGGGTTTTCGAGGCGCATCCCGGTGATGTTGGAGAGGATGTGCCGCTGGTGGTGCTGGTGAATGGAGGTAGTGCCAGTGCCTCGGAGATCGTCGCTGGTGCGCTGCAGGATCACGAGCGGGCTGTGCTGGTCGGGGAGCATACCTTTGGCAAGGGATCGGTACAGCGTCCATTTACCCTGAGCGATGGTTCTGAGTTGCGGATTACCATCGCTCACTGGTTCACACCAGGAAACAGGGCTATTCACAACGAGGGGCTTACGCCTGACATAGAGGTTCCATGGCCTGAGGAGGGTGTGCCGGATGGTACTGATCCTCAGCTTGATAGGGCTGTCGAGTACCTTCTCACCGGCAAATAGAGGATTGTCTATGAGTGGCATAAAAGTCGTGGCAACCAATCGCAGAGCGATGCATGATTTCTATCTCGAGGATCGGTATGAGGCTGGTCTGGTTCTGAGTGGCACTGAGATCAAGTCCATTCGCGCCGGTATGGTGAATCTGGGGGATGGATATGTTCAACCCAGGGATGGGGAATTGTGGTTACTCAACGTACATATCGCACCTTATGAACCTGCCGGCAAGTATGGACACGAGGCGCGTCGTCCCAGAAAGCTTTTGCTTCATCGCCGGGAAATCAATAAACTGGTCTCGCGGGTCGCGGAACGTGGGTATACGATCGTGCCTGTAAGGGTGTATCTTAAGGGCGGTAAAGCGAAAGTTGAGATCGCGCTGGCACGGGGCAAGCGTAAATACGACAAGCGCCAGGCTATCGCCAGGAAGGATGCCCGGCGCGAGATTGAGCGCGTTCTGAAAGATCGAGAATGGCGCCAATAATGCGAGATCTTGCCTGCTCTGCCATCAATCTGAGGGAACTTAAATTGTTCTCTCTGCACCAGGTTAACTCTCTGCCCAGGGAGCAGATGCTTTGGGTTTACAGCCAGCTTATCCCGTTTGAAATATTGGTACAGTTCGGGATTGATCGCACGCTCACGGATAGCGAGGGCCGGCCTCTTTACGAGTGTCGCCCTGGCTCTTCCTCTGTAGAGCTCTCCCTGCGCCATATTTGGGACGCGGAGGACCCGATACTGTACATACAACTGGCTGACACCCCGAACAATCAAATTGAAGTTGTCCTGTTTGTTGTCAACGATCCCTACTCGGAGCGTTTTAATGTTGATCGTCTGCCGGATGGCACACCCACCTTTTTTGGCACAAAGGGACGCAATATTGAAGAGGAAATCAGAGCTATGCAGGCAGGTCTGGCGCCAGGACAGGTAAGACGCGGGCTGGGAGCGATGCGCAGGCTCATCCCGACTCTGGAGCGCTTTGTGGCCGGTCTCCATCACGATATGTTTTTGGTGCGGCCGCTTGCGTACCACAATGCGATCCTGTTCGAGCGGCTGGGATTTGCTTACATTACAGGGCTTGGGAGGATGGAGTGGATTCACAGGGAGTTTGCGCCCGGGGGGGGGTTGTACATGCGTCTGGATGGCTCGACCCCCTTTCGACGCATTGAGATGGCGAATTCCGTACGCGGTCGCAGTTGGGCTATTCATGATGGTATTCTGGGTGAGGTCTACGATGGTGTGAGGATGTACAAGCGAGTGGGTGTTCATGCAGGTGTGGTCACCTACCCCAATGCTGAGTGGTGAGCGAGCAACTTGTATTTCGCATAGCGAAAATCGGCGCCTCCTGGAAACGGCCCACAGGCTCCGAAGCCATTGTTGCTATGCGAAACGGGCACCTCACTCTTGCTACGCGAATCTACCACGGTATCAGCTAGTCTTTACGGCTGAAAAACCCGACAACCCAAAGCTCTCGATGTACTCCAGGGATTGATGGCGAAAATACGTATTGTACAGCTCAGCATAGTGACCACCCTGGACTATCAGCTCCTCATGAGTACCCTCTTCGATGATCTGCCCGTCTTTCATCACAATGATGCGATCAGCATGTCTGACGGTGGAAAGCCGATGCGCGATCACAATGGCTGTCCGATCACGCATAACCGTTTCCAATCCCTCCTGAATCTGAGCCTCCGTGAAGGGATCCACACTTGCAGTCGCTTCATCCAGGATAAGAATCCCAGGATCCTTGAGTAATACACGCGCCAGCGCCACTAATTGTCGCTGTCCCATCGAGAGATTGGCCCCACGTTCGCCCACATCGGTATCAAGGCCATCGGACAGGTCAGACAGCCAGTCACCACCAGCGATTTGCATGGCCGCCTGACGGACTTCATCGTCGGTCGCTTCCGGACGGCCATAGCGGATGTTATCATGCACGGAGCCAGAAAAAAGGAACGGTTCTTGTGGTACCACTCCGATACGGCTACGGTACTGGGCCAGATCGAAACGACGGATGTCACGCCCATCAATCAAAAGCTCACCACCCTGAAACTCGTAAAAACGTGAAATCAGCCTGGCCACACTGGATTTCCCTGCACCGGTGTGCCCGACAAGGGCCAATGTCTCGCCAGGGCGGATGTGCAGGGAGAAATCGGGAAGCACCACCTCACCCTCATTGTAGGCGAAACGTAAGTGGCGGAATTCGATCTCGCCCACAAGTGGCCCAACCGGCTCAGCCGCTATCTGTACGATTCTCGGTCTGGCATCAATCAATGCGAAGACGCGCTCGGCAGCAGACAGACCATCCTGAAACTGACTCCAGAACGAGGATATGTTCATCATCGGCCACCAGAAGAAACCGACCGCCTGCATGAAGAGATACCAGTTGCCTGCCGAGATCGCCCCATCGCGAGTCGCCCACCCGGCGACATAGGCCAGCAGAGCCATCCCCAGCCCCGAAGCCAGCCCCATCACCGGGAAAATTGTGTTGAGTGTCAGACCACGTCGCAAGCCCACCAGGTAGGCCTGCCTGTTGTTGGCAGCGAAGGTTGCGTAGACAGCGCGTTCCTGGCGGAAATTCTTGGCGATCATGATACCACTGATGGATTCCTGAATCTGTGCATTGATGTTGGCTGTCACGCGACGGGCATGCCGGGTGACTCGTCGCGCAATGCGCCGGAAGCTGAGCGCCACAGCCACAGCTAAAGGTGACATGGCCAGAAGAAGCAGGGTCAGCCAGGGCTGGATGGTGAACAGCCATACCGTCAGGCCGGCGACCAATAATACCTGGCTGAACAGATCGAGTACCAGCGTGACAACGCTCGAAAAATCCTGTGTATCCGAGGTAACACGGCTGACAATCTTACCAGAGGGATGCTCGTCGAAGAATGAGAGATCATGGCGTATGGTAGCATTGAAGACATCCTCGCGCAGTTTAAGTACCACATCGCCAACCACACGGGCAGAGTAGAGTTGGCGGACATAGTTGAACCACCAGGACGCTGCACCCAGCAGAAGCACTGCACCGAACATGAGTAATATCTTGTGCACCGCCGGATCCGCCGCTACAATGTCAATCGCATTCGAGATGAGGATCGGGCTGGCACTGCCCGCGATGGAGTTGAGTGTAAGCATGACAACCACTACCGTTATCTGGTGACGGTAAGGCCAGAAGTAATTCACGATACGCCGCACCAGCTCACGGTCGCTATAGTTACGGTCGTATGCTTCAGTATCCAGGCCATCAAGGATAAATCCCATAGGAATTCCTCAGTCGTATCGTGAGAAGATGCGCCGGTAGTCCGCGCACCGTTCCATCAACTCTTCATGTGTGCCTTGATCAACCAACCGCCCCTGTCTTAACACAAGGATCCGGTCAGCCCAGCGGATCTGGCTGAGACGATGGGTGATAATGAAAGTCGTCCGCTGACTGGCGATGCGCCGCATCGCCCGCTGAATCTGGTCCTCGGTCGCGCTGTCAATCGCACTGGTCGAATCGTCCAGGATCAGAATACGCGGGTCGGTCAGAAAGGCACGGGCAATAGCAATGCGCTGCCGCTGCCCACCGGAAAGCATCACGCCACGCTCACCCACCACAGTCTGATAGCCATCACTGAAGGAAAGGATGAAGTCGTGCGCCTGTGCCTCGCGGGCGGCCCGCTCAATTGCTTCCTGGCTGGCCATAGTGTTGCCAAAGGCAATGTTCTCAGCGATCGTACGCGAGAAGAGGAAGACATCCTGCTCAATCGTCGAGATCTGGGAGCGCAGGCTCTCAAGATTCCAGTCGCGCACATCCACCCCGTCCACCAGTACCCGGCCACTATCAACATCAAAGATGCGGTTAATCAGCCTGGTGAGCGTGGATTTGCCGGAGCCGGTCCGCCCGACGATGGCAACCGTCTCACCAGGACGGACAGTGAAGCTGATATCCTCAAGCACGGGTTTTCCATTGTAACTGAAGCTAACGTGCTCAAAGATAACCTCGCCCCGGATTGGACGCGCCACGCCAGCGGGGTTCTCATCCAGTTCGGTCTCGGTGTTGATCAGTTGGAGGATGCGCTCAGCACCAGCGACGCCCATCTGCACCAGGTTGAAAGCGAAGATCGAGATGAAGGTAGGGAAGCGCAGTGTCCCCAGCAAGCCCACATATGCGACAACCTGGCCGAGTGTTAGGCTGCCGCCACGCCATAGAAGGAGAGCATGGAGAAAACCTAGCGCCCAACAGACCAGGAAGACCAGCATTGGCCAGTAGCGAGCCTGGATGACACCTTCCTGTACCACGTAGTCGCGCACCTGACGGGCATTGCGGGCGAACTTCAGCCACTCACTCTGCTCCTGAGCATTGGCTTTAACGACCTCAATCCCACCCACTGACTCGGCCAGCCCCGCGTTCATCTTACCAAACCACTCGCGCTGCCCCATGGTGACCGGTTTCAGACGCCGGTTGTAGTCATAAACCGTGAGCGCCCACAGCACGACAAAGAGCAGCGGCACAAGCAGCAGGCGCAGGTCCAGCAATCCGATCATCACTACCGGGACGGCAATGGCCATCAGCGAGTCAGTGATAAGCATAAGCCCAGGGCTGAACATATAGTTGAGTGAGCGGACATCGCTGGTGGCACGTGCCATGATGTCACCGATACGCTGGCGACCGTGAAAAGTCTGGCTTTTGCCCAACAGGCTGACATATAGTTCATCTCGAGCGTTCCGTTCGATAAGCTGAGCAGTGAACTCAACGGAAAAATTACGCAGCAGGCCAGTCAATCCCTGCGCAACGGCATATGCTACGGTCAGCAGCACCAACCGCAGCAATGCAGCCATCCTCCAGCCAGGCGTCAGGATCAGGTCAAATCCCTTTCCCACCAGCATCTGACGGTAACTGAAAGCATAGTTGTTAACAACAGCCATCAGGATCGCCGCCACCGGGAATAAGGGATAGCGCAGCATATGCGAGATGATCCAGCGCACCGGACCAGCACGGTTGTAACGATATTCATTTTCCAGACGAAATTCACGTTTAGTCACTGTCAGCATCCATCAACGTGGCCCCGGAGGATCAGACGCCTGCGATGATAGCGAATCACCACCTCCCCACCCGCATCAAGGTCAAGCGCCTCAACCACCGCCTCAGGGCGAGCAGTGGCTCCCTCACGCGCGGCAAGTTGCATCCCCAGCACTACACTTCTGGCATCGTACTCCACCAGCCACAACCGCTCGATCAGAGGACGCAGATCATACGAGCGTCCCCGTCGCATCTGGGGCAACTCTTTTGCCGCCAGGATGCAACGGATGCGATCCTCGATTTGCTCGACCGCCCTACCCCACCCCACCGTCACCCGATACTCGGCCGCAATCACCTGTGTCTGCAAGGCTGGTGCCTGGAGTGAGACCTGGTATATTTGCCTGACCGCCAACCCCAACGGCAACACAGGCACAAGCATTCTCCCGAAGCGCTCAACCTCTACAGGTTTCTCAAGCCAGATGTCCAGCAATTCCGCTTCACCGGTGTGCCCTACCGGCAAAGCGGCCGCTAATTGAAGCCGGGGACGGGGATTAAACCCGCCAGAATAGGCCAGGGGTGCTTCAGCCCTACGCAAGGTCCGCTCCCACACTCGCACCAGGTCCAAATGGGACACATAAGTGAGTGGACCATCTTTAGAGAACAAGAGACGCATTCTCATGCTTGCAGACCTCACGCACCAATTGAGGACAACGCCAGGTCGCAGACCATAAAGCACCATAGGAGACGAGTATCCCACAGTGATGACAGCGAAGCTCTCGACAATCGCTCAGCGTTTCACCATGCAAACTGCGCTGATACTCCGCCAGCAGAAATGTTCTGCTTACGCCGGTACTGATGACTTCCCAGGGAAAGATCTCATCAACGGAACGCTGGCGGTAAGCGTAGAAGTCAGGGGATAGGTTGGTCTCAGCAAAAGCTCGCGTCCAGGCCGATATCTGGCGCAACTCGTCCCAGGCATCGAAGCGAGCACCCAGCTTCCACGCTCGCTCGATTACACTACCCAACCGCCGATCCCCACGCGAGAGTGCAGCTTCGAGCAATGTTGCCTCGTTATCGCTGTAATCAAGCTTGATGCCTCGCCCGCGCATACCATGCTGCAAAACGGCCTGCTTCTCACGTATCAGGGCAGCCGGCTCCAGCCCAACCCACTGAAATGGCGTATGCGGTTTAGGGACAAACGTGTTCACGCTCACATTGACCTGAGCATGCCGCCCATGCACTTTGCGCCCAATTCTGTAAACAGCCAGCGTCAGGTCAGCGATAGCCCGCACATCACTCAGTTGCTCTCCCGGCAATCCAATCATAAAGTACAGCTTAATCGAACGCCAGCCGCGCTCAAACACTTCCTGCGCCACTCTCAGCATTTGATCCGTCTCGATGGGCTTGTTAATAACTGCACGCAGGCGCTCGGTGGCAGCTTCTGGCGCGAAGGTAAAACCGGTGTGCCTCCCCTTCGCAACCGCTTCTGCCAGCGCAACTGAGAAGCTATCAGCCCGCAACGCAGGCAGCGAAATGGACAGATGACTTGTGCCAAAGCGCTCACCGATAGCCTCCACCAGCCGCTCGATGTCAGAATAATCCGAAGAGGAAAGCGAAAGAAGGCCGATTTCCTCGAAGCCGGTGTGACGTAATATCTCCTCGATAGCATCTAACACTTCCTCAACAGGTCTCTCACGCACAGGACGAACCACCATCCCCGCCTGGCAGAAGCGACAGCCCCGCGTACAACCTCGTTGAATTTCGACGGTAGCCCGGTTGTGAGCCACATCCACATTGGGAACAAGCAGGCGAGTCGGCGGCGGAGGAAGGGTAGAAACAACCCGCTTACGTACAGGCAACGGAACTTTGGCAGAAAGCCGCTCTATCGCAGCGATAGTGCCATCGGTATGATAGCGCGGATCGTAAAAGCGCGGAACATAGATACCCGGTATGCCGGCCAGAGCAAGCAA
>DAOTYA010000135.1:0-13887 GCA_034435075.1 Anaerolineae bacterium | reverse complement strand
ACGACCGGCCACAATGTAGGGCAACTGCTCGCAGTTGCCCTACAACTGACGTCGCCACGGCCAGCCATAGCCTGCTCTCGCTCTCTTCTCGCGCAAAAAAGTGACGGACACCCCGCCGGCAAGACACGTTTGCATCCCAGGGCATGTCCTGGTATACTCATCTCTATGAAAAGGGTGTTAATATCACTGTTGGGCGGGTTTTTGCTTGTGCTGACGGTCAGCCTCTCCCTTTCCTCAGGCGCCGGGGCAGCAGTGACGGTGCGCACGGTTGACTCCGGGCATCACTTCCTGCCCCCCTACCTTAACCCGCGCGACCGCTTCGGGTTCGACTTTGGGAGTAAAAGAGAGGAAGACCCCCTTTCAAAATACGACGTGACACAACTTCACGCCGGATGGTACTTAGACGGCGGTACCAACATCAACCCTCCCCATCCCGACAGGCTCACCTATGTGCAACTGGTACGCTTCTACGCCGGTTCCAACCCTTACGATCCGGCACAGGTCACATCCAGACCAGACAAAGCGACAATTGCCCGGATCGCCGCTGCTCACCCGGGTTCCCTCTGGCTGATGAGCAGTGAGCCGGACTCGCTCTACCTGGGTAACCCGCTCTATCCTGCCGTTTATGCTCACGTCTATCATGAGTATTACCACTATATCAAGGGCCTGGATCCCACAGCATTGATCGCCAACGGGGGTATTGTGCAACCCACACCCTGTCGGCTGCAGTACCTGGACATCGTGTGGAACACCTACCTGCAGGCCTATGGCGAGCCGATACCGGTGGATGTATGGAACATCCATGCCTTCATCCTGCGCGAAATCTACGGCTCATGGGGCGCCAGTACGCCACCCGGCGTGCCGACCAGTTGCGCGAAGGACTACAAGATCCGCGATGCTGATAACATCGAGATCTTTCGCGATAACCTGATCGCTTTCCGTCAATGGATGAAGGACAAAGGGCAACAGAATAAACCGCTCATCATCACCGAGTACGGTATCCTCTGGCCAGCATGGCTTAAGGATGAAAATGGTGTGGGCTGGTCACCCGCTCGTGTAAGCCACTTCATGACCCGGACTTTTGACCTGTTCCTCTATGAAACCTATCCAGACATTGGCTACCCGGAGGATGATTACCGGCTGGTACAGGCCTGGGCCTGGTACAGCCTGTTTGACGATGTCCAGTACAATGGCTATCTCTTCAACAGCACTACCAAAACAATCTCCCCTATGGGCCAGACCTATGCCGCTTACACCGCCGCCCTCTCCGATACGCTTTATGCTGACCTTGTCGTCAATATGGTTGTTGATACAGGTCCTCTGGAGACCCTGACCATCACCACTCCTCCTGCATCTGACCACATTTCTCTGCCGGTGACAGGATATTTAGCCAATATGGGCAAGCTCTCTGCCAGCAACGTGCTCTTCGCTGCACCGGGCCTTGGCTTCCAGTCCTTTGAGAATGTACCAGCCCGGTACACAGGCAACGCGATTGCCAGAGTGCTCCCATCGCTGGTGCTCACCCGCTGTGGCATATACACGCTCACGCTCGTCGCAGACCCCGCTCTGCAGGTTGCCGATCCACGGCGCTGGAACAACACGTTCACGTACACCGTGGATGCCCGACCGGACCTGGCGATCCACACGACAACCTGGGAGGTTGAAAACCCCGGTCCTCAGGGGGGACGGCTGTATATCACCTCAACAGTGGCAAATCAGAAAGTGCTTGCCACCCCGCCCATCTCGGGCACGTTCTGGCTGAGCGGTGTGCACGGCACACTGATGCCGGCTGAACTTTTTGACATCCCCCCCATACCGTTCGGCAAGATGGTGACTGTCACCAGACAGTATGCTCTCCCCTGCTGCGGAGCTGTATATCATGCAATGCTGGAGGCGGACAGTCCCGCCCGCCTTCCTGATCGTGATAGAAGCAACAACCGGTTTGCACTGGAGATAGACTCCCGTGCTGATCTGGAACTCTCTGCAGACTTCCTGGTCACCATCCCCGACTACGGGCGGGCTGGAGTATTGACTGTTTTCGTCACAATGACCAATCTGGGAATCTGGCAATCCATTCCGGTCTCGGCCACGCTCTCTCTGCGCGACACATATAGCAGTACGCCCATGCATGTCCAGTACTTCACCATCCCCCCTCTGAACCGGGGTGCATCGGCTACCTGGACGCTGGTATTGACGCTTCCCGTTCCATCGCCGGATATATACGTGCTCACTGGAGTTGCGGATAACGAAGCGGTGCTGAACGAGCAAAACGAGGATAATAACGTAGTTGAATTAACGGTGCCCCTCGTTATCACGGCCACCCTTCAGCCCACCGCAGCAACTTATTTATCCTCGGCCAGCGGCAGGCTGATTTTCCTGTTTCCCACCGGAACCGTCACACTGCCAACGGAGATACGCTTCACACCGCTCTGGCCACAAAAGCTGCCGCCGGGGCCTCCCCTGAGCATCATCGGGTTCAACATCAGCGCTTATCGAGGCGGCCAGCCGATCTCGCTGGCGTTTCAAAGCCCTGTGAGTGTCACGTGGTTCTATACGGATGAGGAGATTGCCGGTTTAGACGAGAGGAAGTTGGGACTGTACCTGCTGGTGAATGAGCACGACTGGCAGCGTGTACTGTGCCCCGGAGAGGAACACCTGCCTGGGGAGAATCAACTGCACACCTGCATCAGCCATACAGGCACGTACGTTTTTGGCGTCGAGTATAAACACTACCTGCCGTGTGTGATGAATAACATATAGCGCCCCGCCCTGGCCACGCTACGAGTATGCAGAAAGATGGTAACTGTTCAGCTTTGCAATGGGTCGGCGAAGGCCGACCATCGGCCGCAGGCCCAGGAATGGTGACTTCAGTCAGCGCCGAATAGTTACGACAATGCAGCGCTCGCCATGCCAGGCTTTACCTGTAGTTCAACCCCGGCAGAAAAGAGGGCAGCGGGAAGAGCGCGGATAATATTTCGGTCAGCACACCCTGCTCCGTGCCTGTCTGGGGCGTTACCTCCTCTGGTACACCCATTATCAGGCGTGTCATCGCTGCCCCATCCAGCTCAAGCTGCTCCTTTCCCTGCATAATAGTGTAGCGACCGCCCTCTTGCTCAAACCGCAGCCCGCGCCGCAGATTTTCCTTCAACCTGGCCACCAGGCAGGGCCTCAGACCTGACATCAGTCCCGGCAGATTGACGATGCGCATAGTATGCTCGATCAGAGGGATGGGAGCGCTGGTGGCTCCGTATCCGCGCAGCATCTGAACCATGTCCACATCCTGCCAGGGGACAGAAATTCGCAACTCTCGCAGACCCAGGCGGGATATGATCATGCCAAGTCCGGCGACCAACGCCAGGCGGCTGCCGGCATATTCGCGCACTTCCCGGACGGCACGGTCCTGCGAGTAAAGTGATTCCCACGGCAGTCCGGTGAGAAGATATGCCAGGGGGCGCCCGTCAGTTTCGATGATCCAGTCCTCAGCGCGCAGGTATTCCTCCTGCCTGCGGAAATGATGGATGAAATCCTCCACACGCCGCTCGAAGTGTACAGCCTCCTGATGATAAAGACGTGCACACAGGGCGGCGTCAGCCTGGGTGGCCTGCCGCATAACGAATGCACCTGCCTGGACAGGTAGCTGCCCGGGCTTCAGCGCGAAATACTCGAACAGGCCAGCAGTGACGCATCCGGCTCTCTCATACAGCCCGCGTATCCCGGAGATGAGCAACAGATGCGCTCCCTCCTCTGTCAGTACCCGGATGCAATGGTCCAGCAGCCGGGTGGCCAGCCCCTGTCCCCGGTAGTCGGGATGGGTGCACACACCACCGATGCTGGCTATGCGCACAGAGCTGCCGTACAGGCAGATGCGGCTGTGGAAGATGCTGAGTTGGGAGACGGGCCTGCCCTCATGGCAAATTACATAGGTCCCACCC
Source organism: Anaerolineae bacterium (assembly GCA_034435075.1). Taxonomy (GTDB): domain Bacteria; phylum Chloroflexota; class Anaerolineae; order B4-G1; family B4-G1; genus JAOAAG01. Next base: position 9,955 of record DAOTYA010000135.1, on the reverse strand, counting down.
CGCCGTGGAGCTTTGTACCGGGCAGGCAGTTCATCCTCTGGCGGCTCCATTACCTCGCCAGGGAAGCAGAGCGCTGCCAGCCGGTGTGATGCCAGAAGTTCCTCACGTCGCACCGGGCGCGGGCCATCCAGGTCTGTCATTTACCCCTCCATAAGCAGTTCCAATGCTGCCAGTCCGGCTATCAGCCGCTTCAGCCCCACCCTCTCGAAGTACACGGTGACCATCTCATCGCCTCTGTCAGGGCGGCTCTCGATCACCACGCCATCGCCGAAGGCGGCGTGCCGCACTCGCTGACCGGGTTTGAACGTGAGAGCCGCATTTTTCGCTGTGACTGGCTTTTCTGTGCCGCTCCACACCGTTCCTTTTCTGCGCCCGCGCGCTCCACTCACCAACTCCCTGGGTATGTCATCCAGGAAGCGGCTGGGGATCGAGAGATCACCGTTGTGACTGGAACGCCTGAAGGTGTAAGTGAGAAAGAGACGGTCCTTAGCGCGTGTCAAACCGACATACATCAGACGCCGTTCCTCAGCCATCTGCTCCGGGCTCTCCATAGAACGGCTGTGAGGGAGGAGTCCCTCCTCCAGCCCTGTGATAAACACGATGGGGAACTCCAGTCCCTTGGCACTGTGCAGGGTGAGCAAGGTGACAGCGTTCACTTCGCCGATCAGCCCATCCACATCGGAGACGAGCGCGACATCGGCGAGAAATTCAGTAAGCGTCAGGTCAGTATAGGAAGCGGCGACGCTGCGCAGCTCGAGTATGTTGGCCCACCGCTCCTCTCCCTCTTCGGTACCATCGCGGATGTAATCGGCGTAGCGGGTGTCCTGGAGCACGCGGTCAATCAACCCGGCCACGCTGAGCTGCTCGCGTACCGCGACCCATCCCTCAAGCAGCTCCAGGAACGCCGCGAGCGCTCGCTGTGTCCGCGTCCCCAATTGCGTGGAGTGGGCCAGCTTCTGTAAAGCCTCGTAGACCGAGATACCCTCCCTGCGCGCCGTATCCTCCACCAGCTCTAAAGTCTTCTGCCCCAGGCCCCGGGGAGGGACGTTGATGACACGGCTCATACTGAGACCATCGGCGGGGTTGTGGATCAGCCGCAGGAAAGCGATCAGGTCCTTGACCTCGGCGCGGGCATAGAAGCGTGTCGCTCCGACCAGCTTATAGGGCATTCCGACGCGCATGAAGGCTTCCTCGAAGGCACGGGATTGGGCATTGGTGCGGTACATCACGGCGCAGTCGCCCGGCTGCACACCGTCGCTGGTCATCAATTGAGTGATCGTTTCCGCGACAAAAACGGCCTCGTCATCCTGATCATATGCCTCGTGGACGATGATCTCCGGACCGCGCCCTCTTCTGGTGAACAGCCGTTTATCGGTGCGGTCAGGATTGTGCCGGATCACAGCATTGGCGGCGTCCAGGATGGTCTGGGTAGAGCGGTAATTTTGCTCCAGGAGGATGGTCACCAGGTCGGGGTGGTCATCCCGCAAGCGGCGGATGTTGCGGTAGTCAGCACCTCGCCAGGCATAGATCATCTGATCCTCGTCGGCCACACAGAAGAGGTTATGGTGCGCACCAGAAAGCTGCCGCAGCAAGACGTATTGGGCCATGTTGGTATCCTGGAACTCGTCCACCAGAATGTGCCGGTAGCGCTCCTGGTATCCGGCCAGCACCTCCTGGTGCTGCCTGAACAACTGCACCGTCATCATCAGCAGGTCGTCGAAGTCGAGGCCGCTGTTTGCCTCAAGCAGGGCCTGATAGCGCTCGTAGATGCGTTTGACTATCTCGCCGTAGTATGAGCTGGCCTGATAATCCTGAGGAGTGACCAACTCGTTTTTGGCGCGGGAGATGGCGCCCAGCACGGCGCGCGGAGAGTAACGCTTTTCATCCAGTTCCAGGTCCTTGATAGCCTGCCTGACCAGGCGCAACTGATCCTCGGCGTCGAAGATGACGTAATCGCGCGGAATGCCGATGACTTCCGCCTCCCGCCGCAGGATACGTGCGCAGATGGCGTGGAACGTACCGAGTGTCAGGCTGCGGGCACGTGAAGAGCCGAGTATCCGCTCCAACCGTCCCCCCATCTCGCGCGCGGCCTTGTTGGTGAAAGTGACGGCCATGATATGCCAGGGCGGGACGTTGCGCTCCTGGACCAGCCAGGCGACACGATGAGTGAGTACCCGGGTCTTGCCACTACCTGGCCCGGCCAGTACCAAAACAGGTCCGTCAGAGATGGTGACGGCTTTCTGTTGTTGTGCGTTGAGTTGAGCAAGCAGGTCCATAGTCAACACTCCGCCCTCGCTTCAGGTTGGAGCATATCGGACTGCGGCTCAGCCGCAGCACCGAAGGTACTGTCGGCTCCAGCCGCTGGTTAGCCAGCGCAAATATGAGCCAGCCTCAATACGGTTCAGTTAAAGCCTGGAGTCTAGGCTTTAGCCGGTCTTTTTCCGCCTGAAGGCTCCACTCCAACTGCTTATCTAAACTTATTGGAGCTAGCCTCTAATCCTTACACGGGTCTCATCAACAATCCACAGACGGTGCTCAAGTGGCTCACTGGAAAGCAGTGGTGTCAGACGCTCAATGACCTCAAGAACATGGAGTTTATCCTGCCTGTGCAAACGCAGGACTATCAAGCCGGGGAATTGCGCCGGTGGATATGCACAAATATCAGCGAAATCTGTGTCCAGGGTGATGAGGGCACGCCCCTCCTCCTGGCATACAGAAACGATATCGGAATCAGATGCACCTTCCAGGTGCTGCTCAACGACGGCAACGGCATCATAGCCAACCCGGCACAGCAAATCAGCTACCTCGACTGGGAGGTTCTCGTCAATCTTGAAACCCATCGCGTTTTCTATGCCGGAATAACTACAACACGCTCACGCGCCAACTCGGCAGCGTATGTAATAGCAGCCTGTATCGCCTCCCGATTCAGGGATGGGTAACTACGTAGAACCTCATCGAAAGAGAGACCAGCAGCAAGATTATCGAGTATGACCGAGACCATAATACGTGTACCCTTGAAACAGGCTTTGCCGTGACAGATATTGGGATCAACGACAATGTAATCCTGCCATCTCATAAGCATCCCCCGGAACGTTTTTACTTCAATTACAGGACTTACGCAGTTCACGTGACTGGCACTTCGGGATTCCCATCACAGGCACTTCCTGGGGGCAGTCCATAGTCCGCAGCCCGGACTTCGGACTATGGACCAGAGAGCTGACTTGCGAAACCCTCTGTCCAGGCTTCCGGCGACCTTTCCGAAGTGCCAGTCACGTTCAGGGTACTGCGTAACTCCTGCCAATTATACAGCGTTTCTCTTGCGCTGGCTAACTGTATAATAAGAGCCTATCCGAAAATACCGACGCATATGGATGCGTCGGTTACGTTTTCCGGATAGGCACTACGCTGACTCATTCCTCCCCTCTGACGGTGAAAAGTCCGCCATCGCCGCGCCCGAATACCTCAGGGAAGTACATTTCATAAGCCATGGTAGGGATGGTATGGAACTCACCGGGGACGCTGGCGCGGATCAAATAAGTGTATTCGTATGTGCCGCGCGGGAGATAAGTAGCGAAGAGCACCAGTTTCTCGTCGCGCATCTCTGAGTGGCCGAACCACCACCAGCCCCATCCTCCCCACAGGTCACGCCGATCGGTACGGACCAGCGCAGGCGGCTCGCCGACGACGCTGGTCGTCTTAAGACTCTGGTCCACTCCCTCGGTGCCGGCCGGGAATGGGTCTTCCACAACCACATAGTGCAGGTCGTGGGGGGCAATAATGGTCAGCCTGACCTGGATCACCTGGCCTGTTTGTGCTTCGGAGATCGGTGGGCAGGCGGTACCTTCCTCACCGCAGTCGGTGGAGCGGTACTGGCGGCTGACGATAATGCCCCGGTTGAGCGCGCTCACCTGCTCTACCGGCTTGAAGTAACGCAGGTACAGGCTGTAATAGAGCCGACCGGTCCCGCTACTCTGACCCGCCGGCGCCCAGCGCTCGATGACGACGCGGTTGGCCTCGTCCATCAGAAGCCTGGCGATGGCAACCTGAAGTCTGGTCGTCTCATCAATGTTTTCGCGGCTCACGCTCCCCGCGCCGAGTTCCTCGTTGTTCAGAATGACGTGCCAGTTATACGCCCCCTCCAATTCACCGGTCGCGACCATCCAATCGGTCAGAGCGATGATTGACCACGCCGTTTCCTGCGTTGTCTCCCAGTGCCCGTCTTTCCTGACGGCCATCAGCCAGCGCACGGCTTGCGGCGCCAGCGCGTTCTTATAGTCCAGGCGGGCCAGCGCCGCCAGCACTATGGCGGTGGAGCGGGTATCGGTATTCATTGAGTAGTAGTCTACCTGCTGCTCTTCCCAGTGAGCGCCGGTGGCGCTGACGATAGCGCCGGTGGTGATGTCGGAGAGCAGCGTTTTCACGCGCGCTGGCTCACCAGGCTCCAACAGGCCAAACGTCATCGCCAGATAAGCTTTGCCAAAGGTATCCAGGCGCTCTCGCTGCTCGAACAGCGTGACCGTGCGGCTCAGGTCGCCCTGACCGGCTTCGGCCAGCACGTACAGGATGAAGGCTCGCCGGTTGGCCTCCCAGTGATGCCGTACATCCCTGGAGCTACTCAGGCTGTTCTTCAGGAATCCGAGCGCGCGCTCCTTCACCCCGGCGTCAACTGAGAACCCGGCCTTCTCTGCCTCGACCAGCCCCAGCAGGACATAAGCCGTCAGGAATGGATCGGACCTGTCAGTGATCCACCATCCCCAACCACCATCGTAGTGCTGCTGGTTATAGAGCCGCTGGAGACCATAGTAGACCAGCCCTGGTAACTGATCCTCCAGATCGCGCCGCTCCAGGCCAAGTGCTTTGAGAGCGCGATAGGTAACCACATTGGGCAGGAAGCGGCTGACCGTCTGTTCGACACATTCGTAGGGATAGTGCTCCAGGAACTTAAGTCCCTCGCTCATACCGGCGGCCAGGGAAGGGTCTATGTGTATCGCAAGCTCTCCCTGGGTGATGTCGAAGCTGGATGGGAGGACCACCGCCTCTATCCGCTGCCCGTCAGCGTCAAGGAAGCCGGCAGTCGCGACCACCTCTGGCGTGCTATAGCGATAGACAGGCAGGGTGAGTTCTACAGCATCGGCGATGCCGGTGACCACGGTGAAAGCACCCCCTGCACTCGCTTCCTCTCCCACAACTCTGGCACCAAAGCGTAGTGTCACCAGGGTGCGGTCTTCCACTGTTACCGGCCACACGAGCTTCACCTTATCGTTAGCTGGTACATTGACCTGGCGATTGGCCGGGGTCTCAATGTGCAGCCCTTCGGCCTCAAAGTGCACCGCTACCTCCAGATTCCGTCTGGTATTGTTATGTATAACAGCCGCAAGTTCCACCCGGTCACCCGCGACGAAGAAGCGCGGCGCCACCGGGCGCACCAGTAAGTTCTTAGTGCTCACCACATCCACAAACGCCTGGCCTGTCAACGTGTCTGCTGTAATACCCCGTGCACTTATGCGCCAGGTGGTCAGATTATCCGGCAGGGGCACGCTGATTTTGGCATGGCCGTTCTTATCGGTGCGCAGTGCCGGATTCCAGTAAGCGGTGTCGGGGAAGCGGCGGCGCATAGGGCCGAACTCCTCCATCCCACCGCCACCTCCCACTCCCTTGACCTCGGCAGCAACCTGTTCATTGACCCGATCGCCCGAGATGGTCAGGCCGCTGGCCGTGCGCACGCCCAACCCTCGCTCGCGCCAGAAATAGCTGCTTATGTCCTCCCTCTCTTCGGCCAATGTCAGCACCGCCAGGTCTACCATGTCAAGCGACAGCTCCGCTTCCACCGGGCGTCCGCGGCTGTCGCTCACCCTGACGTCACATGTCACTTCTTCTCCAGGCTGGTAATGCTGTCCAGCCGACCGGTCCGGCGTCAGGGTGATGGTCAGCTCCCTGTCCTTCGCCTCGATAGAGAGCAGGGTATAACCGACCTTGAAGTTGGGCAGTGGGGAGGTCTCGTCAACTCCTTTGACGATGACCACTGAGACAAAGATATTGGGGATCAGATCCCCGGTGATGGGAATCTGGACCTGTTCGGAGTTAGTCTCAAGTGTTTCCACCCAGTGGCGGTAGATATGGCCTCGCTCGATAGTGATCAGGGCCTGGACAGGACCCTGGAAGGGATGAGGAATCATGATGGAGGCCACATCGCCGACTTGATAGAGCTTTTTGTCAGCGATAAGATTGATACGGTCGTTATTCTCCTGACGCCAGCTCACATATTCGTGCCCACTGACCCACATATAGGTGGCACTGCGCACCTGGTTACCCCGCTCGTCCATGCCACGGGCGACTATCCGGTAGACTCCGCCGTCCTCCGGGACAAAAGTGGCGCCTGCCCTGCCCTGGCCGTCCGTGGTGACAGTGGTGGTGTAGACCGGTTTCTCCTCGACGAAGCTTTCCCAGTAATAACGGCCGTCCTCCCCCTGTTTGCGCACGCTGTACCAGTTGTACCGGGCAAAGACGACGGTCACCTCCCGGTTGGGCGATGGCTCACCTGCCCAATCAACGGTGAGCAGGTCGAGGCGGTTTTCCTTACCCGCTGTGCCCACATATTGTCCCGGTCGCAGGCCGATATAATAGAGGCCTTTGTGAACGAGTACCTCGACGCGATCAGACACCTCCTGGTTGTTGACATCGGTGACGGTAACCTCCAGTGTGAAGCGGCGGGAAGTTGAGGAGTCAGCTATATCGGCCTCCAGGCTGAAGGTGAAGCGACCTTGGGTGTCGGTGGTCCCGCTGCCGCTGGCGATCAGTTCTCCGTAGGCAGAGCGAGGGCCGCGCATCCAGTAGTTATCGTAGTCGTAATCGTTGAAATCCCACTGCCATTGCCCAGGCGGCTGGAAGAAGTGTTCAGCGGAGAGGATGTTGTAGCGCACTCTGGCATTGGCTACCGGGCCGCCGAAGAAGTAGCTGGCTTGAGCAGTGACGTTAATCCTGTCTCCGTGCAGATACTCGGGCCTGTCCGCCTCGACCGCCACCTGGAACTCCGGTTTGCGATATTCCGCGACCTGGAATGAGGCGTAGAAATACGCTGATTTGTCTATCAGATAATTTGCCTCTATGGTGTAGAACCCCAGCGGGGCTTCCTCGTCGAGTTTCAGTTCGCCGTAGAAAGTGCCCATATCGCTGAGGGTGAAGTCTTCGGAGAAAAGATTTTTGCCCTCCGGATCGGAGATGCTTACGTGTACCGGCCTGTCGAGCGGCGGCAGCTCATAGTGAGCGTCGTCATCCTGGCGCAGGATGCCTTTGAAGTAGACCGTCTGGCCGGGCCGGTAAATAGGGCGGTCGGTGTAGAGGTAGCCCGAGAAGAGGCCCGGGTAGTACTCGATCGGCAGGTCGAACATCCAGGGTGCGATGCCATTCTCCCATTGATTGACGACCGCCGCGAAGTCATCGTCCGGCACATCTGGGTCGCCGATGAAGGCGAAGAGCGGCTCCCAGACATCCACGGAGCGGGAGAGGGTGGCGAAGAACACACCGTCCGAGGCGGTCTTACCGCTGGCGAGGAGCGTGCCCAATTCATCCATCACAGAGACAGGCAAACCGGACAAGACATCGCCGGAGCGCAGGTCCGTAGCCCAGATGAGGACCTCGGTAGCGCTCGTCTTCATGCTCAGGTTGTGTCTGGAGACGATGAACATTCTGCGCTCCGGCTCCGGCAACCGGGACGGTTCGGCTTCAGAGTAGACGCTGCCGGAGTCGCCCCAGGCCTCCAGGTAGTAGATGCCCGGGGCGAGCGCTCCACCCTCCCTGCCGCTCAGGTTTGTACCATAGATGCGCGATTCATTCAGGGGCGGAGAGACCTCTACACTCCACTCGCGGATCAGGTTTTCTTTCCTGCCGCGGTAGGACTCCCAGTACCCCCACCAGTCTCTGCTATTAAGGTGCAGGAAGTCATCAGCTGGCATGCGATAGAGCGCCATGTTAATCCGCGCCAGGTTACGCGCGGTCACGTAGACCATGGTGCTGGTGTAAGCACTATAGGTGCCAAGCGGGTAAGGGGTATTCAGACGCACAAATGGGTCATAGGCGCGAGTTCGCCAGCGGACAGTTGCACCCTTCTCCAGCGGATGGCCATAACGACCGCGCAGTCCACTGCCGATGATCACCGTGTACTCGCTGCTTGCCCTGGTCGGGAACGAGATCTCAAGATGGGTATCGCTTTCCCACCAGTAAGTATATACCTGGGTTGGCGAGATCGGCGGGCTGATGGTGAAGTTGCCCACGATAGAGCGAGGGTCCATCGGGCTGGAAAAGACTACCTCCAGCCGCGTCCAGGGGTCCACGCCGCTTTCCCCGTCGGCCGGTTTTGTCATGACAATACGGGGGTACTCGATGGTGTCGAAAGCCCACCTGTATGTATCGGCTGTACCGGCTTCTCCCCTGGCGCCCTTTGCGCCCCGGGCGACCTGCGCCGCATAACGGGCACCGAAGTCGAGCGGGCGCTTGGGGATAAAACACATCGTTTCCACGCCGACGTGTTCCACCCCCTCCCCTGCGCTCCACCCATATTGATGTGGCTCGTAGGCAGGCCCTTGCGGTGGCAACAAACCCATGTCCAGCCACTCGAAAGTGCCGCTGACCTTCTCGTGCGTATCAAGATGCTCGAGCGAGAAAGCAGCCTCAGCCGAGGCGTGATCCATCGGCTGGTTGAATGCCACACACACCGTTGGCCGGGTGGAGACGTAGATGGTGTCGCGATCAGGATAGGTGGCGACCACAGCGGGCATAATGGTGGTGAATTGCCAGGTGAAATCTTCAGCCATCACGCCACCGGTTGTGTCGGCCAGGCCGGCAGCGACACGGACGCGGTAAGTGGTTGCCGGCTCAAAACCATCAAGCGGCTTGAAGGTATAAATAGAGGTATTGAGCCACTCTCCCTCCCCTCTTACCGGTGGGTCAAAGGTAAGTGGCTGGGGCAGGCCGGCCTGATCCTCGATAGCGAGCAGAGGGACAACAGGACGGTTGAAAAGGACGGTCACCACAGCATCGGTGGCGACTTCGGTCGCTCCGTCAGCAGGTTGTACGGCGGCAACTTCCAGAAATCCCACCGTGGTGAAGCGGAATTGCACCGGCTCCGCCAGGTGCAGCCCCTCCTTGCTGCGGGCACTCTCCTTCAGGCTGACGGTGTAGCGCGTGGCTCGCTTGAAGCCGGTGCCGGCCGGCCGGAACTGCACCACGCGATCGGTAACCCACCTGAACTCGCCACCGACATCCGGTTCAATAGCGAAGGCGCTCTCCACTGTGCCGGCGTCCATAGGCTGATCGAAGACGAGCTGGATGGGAGCATCCAGAGGGTGCTCTTCGCCAGGAGCCGGAACGATCTGAAGTATCCGTGGCGGTAGTGGAGGCATTGGTGCCCTGGTTGTCGGTGTTGGCGTCGGTACAGGGACGGGCAGATAGCGGCACGAAGTCACAAGGAGCAACGTTATCAGCAGAAAAGAAGCGAGTTTATTGAGCTTCATTCAAACCTCCTGCTGGTCCTCTACCAGGTGGGTACAGACGACTTGGACGGACTGATTGGTGCACTGGTGCGTATTATGCACCAATGTGGTCGGAGTGTCAACCGTTTATTACAGGTGCGTGTAGGGGTGTACCCTGTTCTCTGGCGTTATCGGGGATGTGTGGCATAATTCCTGAAATTGTATACTGCGCACGGTGAATTTTGGACTTTTCCTGAGCGTGGTAGCACGTGGTTAAGAGCCTATCCGAAAAACCGTACAAGCGGCATCCCTATGCCGCTTATACCGACGCATAGGGATGCGTCGGTTACGTTTTTCGGATAGGCACTAAGTGGTATTTATTCAGCCTGCGCCCGCCGGACCACAGTCCGGCGGAGCAGATGGCACCTGAGCCACCTGGGGGCGTCTCAGTGTAGCCAGTGTCTGCAAAGTCTGGTCCGGGCGGACTG
>DAOTYA010000134.1:0-2852 GCA_034435075.1 Anaerolineae bacterium | reverse complement strand
ACGACCGGCCACAATGTAGGGCAACTGCTCGCAGTTGCCCTACAACTGACGTCGCCACGGCCAGCCATAGCCTGCTCTCGCTCTCTTCTCGCGCAAAAAAGTGACGGACACCCCTGCAGAACAGCAAGTTTGACAATTTTGCCGGTCTGGATGTATAATATCATCAAGCTCACCGCGTACACAACTTCTCTACACCTGGGCCTTCTATTGTGCCTGGAATCAAATACTCGTGTGATTGGCTTTACCCAGAAGGTGCGTGGTGGCAGACGACCATTCATTATTGCTGAGTCTCGTTCGCCAGAGATACTCACGAGCTAAGTGCGCGCTGGACCGGCGCGCCTCATCCGGAGAGCAGCTAACCCCCTACAGTATTGCCGTCCATCACCAACGACACTCTTTTGTCTGTCTCTAAGATTCCCCACCGTCCGATCACCACTCCGTCGCGCTGTTGACAGGGGATGTGCTTAATAAAGCTATAAGGAGGCATCTGCTATGAAGCGCTGTTTATTTCAAGCCCTTGTTGTATTTACTGTCGTCGCGTTGCTTCTCCCTGTGCCCACTCCGTCGGCGGCGCGGCAGGATTACGAAACTCCCGCTGCACAGGCCACGCCAGGCCCCGCCGGGCCGATCGGCCTCACCGTGAGCCGGCCGCTTAACTACAGCGTTTCCCCAGCTCTGCGCGACCTGGCGCGTATCGCCCCCCCTCCCAAGGCAGGGCCTCCCCGCGAAATACCCCTGCTGCGCCTGCCCAAAGCCCTCAAAGGCAGAGAAAGCAGCAAACCCGGTGCCCGTCTCCAAAACTGGCCCGGCCTGCCCAAAATGCCGTCCACCATCGCTAACTTCGAGGGCAACGGCAACGCAGATAACCAGGCCGTTATCGGCTCCGTCATCCAGCCTCCCGATACCCAGGGAGAAGTAGGCCCAGACCACTATGTCCAGTGGGTCAACCTGGTCTACTCGATCTACGACAAAAACGGCAACCTGCTGTTGGGCCCCCTGGCGGGCAACACACTCTGGGCCTCCAACCCTGCCTTCGCAGCGTGCGACACCTCCAATGATGGCGATATCATCACCCTCTACGACCCGCTGGCCGAACGCTGGCTCATGAGCCAGTTCGCGCTGCCCAATTACCCCAACGGGCCGTTTTATCAATGCATCGCCATCTCGCAAAGCCCTGATCCCACCGGTGCGTGGTATCTGTACGAGTACCAGATCCCCGTCAATAAAATGAACGATTATCCCAAGTTTGGGGTCTGGCCGGATGCTTACTACATGACGGTTAACCAGTTCAACGCCGGAACAATGAGCTGGGGCGGCGCGGGTGTGGCCGCTTTCGAGCGCAGCCAGATGCTGGCCGGCAATCCGGCTGCCCGCATGGTCTACATTGACGTGGGCGCGGTAAACCTGAATTACGGCGGCATGCTCCCGGCGGACCTGGACGGGCCGCCATTCGGTAATCTGCCGCCGTCAGGCACACCCGGGCTATTTGTCGAGTGGGACGACAGCGGCTGGATAGGTGACCCCACCGATACGTTGCGTGTCTGGGAGTTCCGTGTGGACTGGACCAACCCGACCAATTCAACCTTTGGCATCAACCCGAACTACGACCCAAATTACATGGTCACCACCATTGACGTGGACCCCGATATGTGCGGCTTCAACCGGAACTGCATCCCTCAGCCGGGCACCTCGAACAGGCTGGATGCCATCTCCGACCGGTTGATGTATCGCCTGCAATACCGCAATTTCGGTTCCTATCAGACGCTGGCCTCCAACCACACCGTAGACGCTGACGGCACCGATCACGCCGGAATTCACTGGTTCATTCTGCGCAACTCGGGCGCCGGCTGGGCAATGGATCAGGAAGGCGTATATGCGCCGGACAGCCATCATCGCTGGATGGGCAGCTTTGCCCTGGACCACATGGGCAACGCTGCGCTGGGCTACAGCATCTCCAGCAGCAGTGTTTACCCCGGTATTCGCTACAGTGGCCGCCTGGCTACCGATCCACCGAACACCCTGCCGCAAGGCGAGGCGGTGCTGATCAACGGCACAGGCTCCCAGACCAGTTGGACCAACCGCTGGGGCGATTACAGTATGATGAGCGTGGACCCTGCCGATGACTGTACCTTCTGGTATACCCAGGAGTACTACGCGGTAAACGGCAGTTTGTGGCAGACGCGCATCGGTTCGTTCAGGTTCCCCAACTGTTCCGTCGGACCGACCGGCACGCTGACCGGCCAGGTCTACGACCTCGTCACCTCGGCCGGCATTGGTAACGCTTCGGTGCAGGCAGCCTCCAGCCCCACCCAGACCTTCAGCACTGTATCCAACAGCAGCGGCTACTACACGCTGACGCTGCCGGTGGGGACGTACACGGTGACTGCGTCCGCCTACGGGTACCAATCCAACAGCATCAGCGGTGTGGAGGTCTTCTCCGACACGGTAACCGTGCAGGATATCCCACTGACTCCTGCCACATTGTACATGGTCTCCGGCACAGTGCGGGACGCCAATACCGGCTGGCCGCTGTACGCCCGGCTTAACATCGTGGGCTATCCTGGCGGTGCGATCTGGAACGATCCGGTCACCGGTTTCTACAGCGTCGCGCTCCAGGGGAGCATGACGTACACCTTCCAGGTGGAGGCATGGGTCAGCGGCTACCTGCAGGGTGGCCGTGATGTCTTCGTCGCCGGCGATCAGACCGAGGACTTTGCCCTGGACGCCGACCCCGTATCCTGCAGTGCGCCAGGCTATAGCCGGGCAGGTGGCCTGATAGAGAGCTTCGATGCCACGACACTGCCGGCAGGCTGGACGGTGGTGGATAACGCGGGCAGTGGCGCCGTCTGGAG
>DAOTYA010000133.1:0-6145 GCA_034435075.1 Anaerolineae bacterium | reverse complement strand
ACGACCGGCCACAATGTAGGGCAACTGCTCGCAGTTGCCCTACAACTGACGTCGCCACGGCCAGCCATAGCCTGCTCTCGCTCTCTTCTCGCGCAAAAAAGTGACGGACACCCCTTTGCGTGCCTGATACTTGAGCACGAACGCAAATGTGGTATACTATTGGCATGGCGGCATGGCAGTTTACCCGCTCTCGCGGACGGATCAGGGTCCTGAACTGGCAGGCACTCCTGGCCGACGAAGGGAGTCCGGTGAAACTGCTTCTAAACCTGTCGGGCGGCCCGGCGCAGGCTGCTCATCTGGCTTAGGTGCAGGCTAGTCCGTAACCTGACTTGGCCACGGGTCAGCGACTCTGCCCCTACAACTTAGAGCCTAACCGAAAAACCGTAAAAGCGGCATCCCTATGCCGCGTATACCGACGCATAGGGATGCGCCGGTTACGTTTTTCGGATAGGCACTTAGAAAGGCGGTCACAATGTCAACAGGAAAAATAACAGGCTATATCGTTGCGGCGATTCTGATCTTCTTCGGTGTCCTCTTCATCTGGGCAACGTTCAGCCCTGAGGGACAGACCGGCTGGTTATGTGTGGGGGTCATCAGTGTAGGGGTTGGCCTGGGCATCATCGCGCTGATCAAACTCCGCGAACCCAGGCCAGCCCAACAAATCGTGCAGAAACTCGATCTGAGCGGCGATATTCAGTTGGAGACGTTAAAGTGCCAGAAATGCGGTGGCGAACTCCAGAAGGATAGCATATCAGTCAAGGAAGGCGCTATCTTCATTTCTTGCCCTTATTGCGGCTCCTATTACCAGTTGGTTGAAGAGCCAAAGTGGTAACTGGCAACCGGGGAGGTGTTGAATGCGCATCAAAAAGTGGCTGATATGGCTGGCACTCGCCGCGGTCCTGTTGGGATTGCCCATTCCTCTGCGAGCACAGGACTACTCCTTTTCGCTGGATCGTGAGACGGTGGAGGTGTGGATCAACTGGGATGGCTCCGTCAGGCTGGAGTACTGGTTTACTTTTACGTGTGACCCGGGCGCACATAGCATAGACGTGGTGGACCTGGGCCTGCCTGCCGGCGATTACAAAATCTCGGACATAAAGGGGGATGTGGACGGGAGGCCGATTGATCGGGTGGACTCGGATTACCAGGGCAAAGGGGAGCACGGGGTGGCGGTATGGCTGGGCGACAGCGCGATCCGACCCGGCCAGTCCGGCACGGTGCACATAGTCGTGGAACGGGTGGGCGGGATGGTCTATGAAGACAGCCGTGACTCAGATTATGCCAGTATTCAGTTCTCGCCCACCTGGTTTGGCAGCGAGTTTGTCCACGGTACCACCGATATGACGGTGCGTTTCCATCTGCCACCTGGAGTACAGCCGGAGGAGCCGCGCTGGCACGCTGCTCCTGCTGGCTGGCCTGATGAGCCGCAAACAGCGCTTGATGACACGGGCAGAGTGCTGTACACCTGGCGCAATGCCTCAGCCCGGGGGGACCGGCAATACACTTTTGGTGCCTCTTTTCCCCGTCGCTACATGTCTGCCGGTGCCATCCAGAAACCTCCTTCGCCGCTTACGGAGTTATTTACCACACTTATCGCACTCCTCTGCAACCCCGCCTGTCTTTTCTTTGCCGGGGTGGTGGGGTTGATAGCTCTCTCATCATGGGCCGGACATAGACGCAAGATGCAATATCTTCCCCCTTCGATGAAGGTTGAGGGTGTGGGAATTAAGAGGGGACTTACAGCAGTGGAGGCTGCGATCCTGCTGGAAACGCCGCTCAACAAAGTGCTGACGATGATCCTCTTCGGCCTTCTGAAGAAAGGGGTGGTGACGGTACTCGATGACAACCCGCTCAAGGTCAGAGTGAATGCGCCTGTACCCGAGGACCTGCGACCATATGAAAAAGATTTTATCGCAGCCGTAAAACAGGACGGTACGCTGAGTGAGAAAAGACTGCGTGATTTAATGACCTCCCTTATCAAAACTGTTGATAGCAAAATGAAAGGGTTCAGCCGCCGGGAGACAGTGGCTTACTATAAAGATATTGTCCGGCGGGCCTGGGGACAGGTTGAGAGCGCGGACGTGCCGGAGGTGCGCAGCCGTCTCTTCGATGAGGGGCTGGAGTGGACGATGCTGGATGACCAGTTTGAGGAACGCACCAGCCGTGTTTTCAGCACCACCCCGGTTTACGTACCAATATGGTGGAGCTACTACCGCCCCTGGGCACGCGCGACCGCAACGCCGGGCGGGAGCACTGCTGCCAGCTCAAGACCCACCGGTGGTACTCCTGCCAGAGCGCCCTCACTGCCAACGCTCCCAGGCGCTGCCTTTGCGGCAACGATTGTCAGAGGGATTGAATCTACCTCCAGCCGTATTGTCCGCAGCGTAAGTGGTTTCACCAGCAGCGTCACCGCGGTGACCAATCCTCCACCCAAACCATCCTCAAGTGGGCGCAGCTACAGGGGTGGGGGCGGTTGTGCATGCGCCTGTGCCTGTGCTGGTTGCGCCTGTGCCTGCGCCGGCGGCGGCAGGTGATGAGAGCAGGCCTATGGCCCGAATTGGGGTGAGGAAAGGTCCTCCCAAATTAGAACCTATCCGGAAAACCGTACAAGCGTTATCACTATGCCGCTTATACCGACGCATAGAGATGCGGCGGTTAAGATTTTCGGATAGGCCCTTACTCTCCGCCGGCCTTTACGCATATGAGCGGTACGACGGGGCAGGCGGACGTGTACGTCTGCACCTGCGCGTGGAGCCGGATGGACATGGCCTGCTCCTGATCAATGCTGCTCAGGTGTTCCACCTCAACCAGACCGCTGCCACCTACACCCGTTTGATCCTGGAAGGCCATTCTGAAGATGAAGCGGTGCGGGAGATCAGGCGATTATACAGGGCCAGCGCCGCCACGGTCCGTGCTGACTACCGCCGTATCAGACAGCAGCTCGAAACTATTCTGCACCATGAGGACGGGAGCTGCCCTTTCACGGAGTTGGAGAGGATTGAGCCGTTCTCGGTGCAGCTCACTGCTCCCTACCGGATGGACCTGGCGCTGACCTATCGCTGCGACAATAGCTGCGCCCACTGTTATGTCGCCCGGCCCGGAAACTACCCGGAGATGGATACAAAGGCCTGGAAAACGGTGCTGGAGCGGATATGGCAGGTGGGCATACCACATGTCTGCTTCACTGGTGGCGAGGCCACACTGCGCGATGATCTGGTAGAGCTGGTCTCATATGCTGAGAGGTTGGGCCTGATCACCGGGCTTTTGACGAACGGCCGGCGCCTGGCCGGAATGGGCTATGTGCAGGAGCTGGCGAGGGCCGGACTGGACCATGTGCAGATCACACTTGAGTCGCACGATGAAGGGATACACGACGCGATGGTGGCAGCCACCGGCGCCTGGAGGGAAACGGTGGACGGCATCCGTAATGCCATCGCGGCTGGCCTCTACACCACCACCAACACCACTTTGACCCGGCAAAATGTGGAAGGAATCGCGGATACGGTTGCCTTCGTGGCCTCACTGGGGGTGCCAACCTTTGCCTGCAACAGCCTGATCTATACCGGTCGGGGGGCCTCCGTCAATACCGGTTTTCGTGAAGGGGAGCTTGCTTCTATTCTGGAAAAGGTGCGGGAGGCCTGCAATCGCCACTCATTACGCCTTGTCTGGTACACCCCGACCCAGTATTGCGCGCTTTCGCCACTGCAACTGGAGTTGGGAGTGAAAGCATGTACTGCTGCACTCTACAACATGTGTGTTGAACCTGACGGGGCCGTCATCCCCTGTCAGAGCTATTACAAACCACTGGGTAATATACTGCGTGATCCCTGGGAAGCGATATGGAACCACGAGCTGGCCCGTGCGCTGCGCGAGCGGCGGTATGTGCCGGAAAAATGCCGTACGTGCACGGAGCTGCCACTATGTGGCGGCGGATGTCCGCTCTATCTGGAACACCTCACGAAATCAGAAGTCAAAGGAGCATAACCGTGAGCTTAAACAGTCCTGTCCGTATAGTACGTGTAGACATAGACGGTCGTCCCCGGTGGGGGCTGGTTGAGGGAGAAACCGCTTACGGATTGCAGGGCGAGGTGTTCGGCAGGTATGAACGCGGGGAGAAGCTGGGCACCCTGGACAACCTGCGCCTGCTGCCACCGACCACGCCTACCAAGATCATCTGTGTAGGCCTGAACTACCGCGCCCATGCCGAGGAAAGCCAGATGGCCTTGCCTGCAGAACCGCTCCTGTTCTTCAAGCCGCCCAGCAGCCTGATCGGGGCAGGAGACTCTATAATTCTACCCCCACATTCACAGCGGGTGGATTATGAAGCTGAGCTGGCGGTAATCATAGGCCGACGGTGTCGCAACGTGACGCCACAGGAGGCGTGGCACTACGTATTGGGTGTTACCTGTGGAAACGACGTTACCGCCCGTGATCTCCAGCGGCGGGACAATCAATGGACTCGTGCAAAGGGGTTTGACACATTCTGTCCACTTGGGCCGTGGATGTTATGCGCACTGGACGAGGCAGACGTGGCAGACCTGGAAGTGATATGCAGAGTGAACGGTCAGGTGCGCCAGCGCGGACGTACTGCAGATATGGTTTTCTCTCCTGCTCAACTGATCGCCTATACCGCGAGCATAATGACCCTGGAGCCGGGTGATGTCATAATGACAGGCACGCCTGCTGGCATCGGACCGCTATCACCGGGCGATCTGGTTGAGGTAGAGGTAGAAAACATCGGCGTGTTGTGCAATCCTGTTAAGGCCGCCGACTGACGACGTTAACCAGTTGCTCCTAAGTACAGCCGCCAGGGTCGGTTCCACTGCCTAAAGAAGCAGCATCTGCGCCCGGGTAAGCATCCGGGCTTTCGCTCCCTCTTAACTGAACGGGTACAATTGTTGCTCGTGTTTAACTTTATACCGCGCATTTACCGGGCCTGGCCGTACCCCTTACCTCCACGGTGCCCTTGTGGAGGGCGGTGTGACCTATGAAACCGATAAGTCAGCACTGGCCGGTCGGGCCAGGACGCTATTTGCAGCACACTGGCACCTCGATGTAGAATTTCTAGCTGACGATCACGCCCCCGGACTCTACTGAGGCTGTCCGTAACTACCCAGTTCCCCGGCTCGGGCCGGTCTCCAGACCGCGCCCGACGTCGCCACGATGGGAAGTGGATACCGTAATCCAGCCAAATAACCGCCGGGTTGGGTGGCCCGGTCAGAGACCGGCCACAGCCTGGGTAGTTACGGCTGTCCCCACGATCGCGGTACACGATGGGCTGGTCAGGCGGATCTTCACCCCTTCCTGGATGGACTCGGCTCTCCAATCTCCGTTGATGTAATACTACATTTGATGTGAATGTTATGCGCTGATGATGTAGGTCAGCACGTCTATGCCGAAGAAGCGACGTAAGAACAGGCGGAGAGTAACGCCGGTGATTTTGGCGATGATGCGAAAGCACAGCCCATCTATCGTATGGGCCAGTGTATGTTCGACAGAACGTCCGCCTTCTTTCAGAATGTCATACGCACACTCGATGCGTTCGCGTACCGCGTTGAGTAGACGGTCGAATTCGGGATGGTTCTGTTTGCGCTGGTTTTTGCGTTTGTGTGTCTGGATGTAAACACCCTGTCTGGCCCATTCGGCTTGCCAATCTTCGCCGATGAAGCCCTTATCCGACCACACGGTGCTGCCAGGTTCGAGGGTATCGAGGATTTCGTCGGCAGCATCCCGGTCATCTGTATTCGCAGGGACAAGTTCGAAGGCGTAGGGGGTGCTATCCAGTGTAGTTAGTGCCTATCCGAAAAACGTAACTGATGCATCCCTATGCGTCCTACAAACCCTACCGGTTCCGAAGAACCAGCGGCAGAAACACCCGGTAGGGATACACCCGTTCCCATTTGAGCGCTATATCTGCAGATAGCGGCGCCGGCAGCGATACCACCAGTGTGCTGCCGGTCGTGTTGACCAGTTGGCCGGTGGTCGGCGCGCCGGTCCAGGTGTCCCACCAGGTGACCCGATATGTGCCTGTCACCAGGTCGGGGATGGTGATCTGGCCGGAAATGGGCGGAATCGTCACGCCATCCACCACGTTGCGCCAGGTGTATTGCCGATGGCGAATCCAGAGATGACCGCGCCCGGCCAG
>DAOTYA010000132.1:0-7572 GCA_034435075.1 Anaerolineae bacterium | reverse complement strand
ACGACCGGCCACAATGTAGGGCAACTGCTCGCAGTTGCCCTACAACTGACGTCGCCACGGCCAGCCATAGCCTGCTCTCGCTCTCTTCTCGCGCAAAAAAGTGACGGACACCCTTACTGGAAGTTTTGGTGAGCGTCACGGGTTTGGGACAGGTAAATCGTAGTCCGTAGTCCGTACGTACCCGGGATGGACTTCCTGACGTCCCAGGCTCGTGCTATAATATTTCGTATGCGGGATCAGTATCCTCTGGCAACCTGGCGGCTGCTGCGCTCCGCCCCGGCCGATGGCGCCACCAATATGGCGGTGGACGAGGCCATACTGTATGCGGTCGCGGCGGGGTTGGCGCCGCCCACTCTCCGCTTTTATGCCTGGCAACCGGCCTGTCTCTCTTTGGGCCGCGCGCAGCCGGCCGGTGATGTGAAACTTGAGGAGCTGAGGATAGCCGGCTTCGGTCTGGTGCGTCGGCCCACCGGCGGCAGGGCCATCCTTCATGTGGACGAGTTGACATACAGCGTCGTGGCACCGGAAGGAGAGCCAAGGGTCAGTGGTGGCGTTGTCGAAAGCTACCGCCGTATCAGCGCAGGGCTTATACGTGGCCTGGAACTGCTGGGAGTGGGGAATCTGGCCGCGGACCGCCGTGTGCAGGAGCGATCTGCCAACGGTCCGGTCTGCTTTGAGGTGCCATCGGATTATGAAATCACCGCCGGGGGACGCAAACTGGTCGGCAGCGCACAGGTGCGTTCCAGGGGGGTGGTGCTCCAGCATGGCGCCCTGCCACTTGAGGGCGACATTGCCCGTATCTGCGCCTTCCTGAAGGCCAACGCCACCCCTGAGCGTGTACGCGCGCGTGCCACGACCTTGATGGAAGCACTGGCCCGGCCGGTGAGCTGGGAGGAAGCCGCTGCAGCGCTGGAGGGAGGCTTCGCACAGGCACTGAACCTGCGCCTCGTACCGGGTGTGTTGACGGCCGAGGAGCGTGCCTGGGTAGAACAGTTGTATGCGGAGAAATATGCCTCCGAGCAATGGACGTTCATGATGTGACCACCGCACGATCGGCGTCAACGTATCGGCGCCGGCAGATCCGGTCGCGTGTGTGTGCGCTATGCTCTATAGCCATCCTCGTGCTGGCAATCTGGCTGGCGCGTCGCCTGCTCGTGGACCTGCCCTCGCCTGATCGGCTGTACGAGCGGGCGGCGGCTCGCTCCACGCGCATATATGACCGGAACGGACGGCTCCTGTACGAGATTCTCGACCCACACGGTGGGGCACACACACCGCTCTCCTTGAGCGAGATCCCGCGTCCCTGCATAGACGCCACCATCGCTACCGAAGATGCCAGCTTCTACCACAACCCAGGCGTAGACCTGCGAGCCATCATCCGCGCCTTGTGGATTAACCTGCGGGGCGGCGAGGTTCTTTCTGGTGGCAGTACCATCACCCAGCAACTGGCGCGTAACCTGCTGCTCTCCCCAGAGGAGCGCACCCAGGTCAGCCTGGAGCGCAAACTGCGCGAGACCATCCTGGCCTGGAGACTGGCCCGTACTTACAGCAAAGACGAACTTCTCACACTTTATTTGAACGAGACCTTTTATGGTAACCTGGCCTATGGCATCGAAGCCGCTGCCCGGACTTACTTTGCTAAGGGCGCCGCGGAGCTTGACCTGGCCGAATGCGCGCTGCTGGCCGGACTGCCACAGGCGCCGGCCCGTTACAATCCGCTGGAGAATCCCGACGCTGCTGCAGCCAGACAGAAAGTTGTGCTCGGTTTGATGGTCAAACATGGTTACATCTCGCAGGAGGAGGCCGACCTGGCCGCCCGGGAGAAGCTCCACTTTGCTGCAGTGCCCTTTCCCATCCGTGCTCCACACTTCGTAATGTACGTGCGCGGTCTGCTGGAAAGGGAATTCGGACGGGAAGCGCTTTATACCGGCGGGCTTCAGGTCTACACTACGCTGGACCTGGATGCCCAGGAGACGGTAGAGCGCATCGTGCGTTACAGGCTGGCTCAGCTCGCCGATACCCGTGCAGGCCAGCCGCCCCGCAATGTCAATAACGCTGCCGTGGTGGTGCTGGATGCCCGTACCGGTGAAATTCTGGCCATGGTCGGCAGCCCGGATTACTTCGATCCGCGCATTGACGGTGCAGTAAACGCTACGGTAACCACACGTCAGCCCGGTTCATCCATCAAGCCCATCACCTATGCGGCGGCGTTCGACCCAACCCTGCCCTCACCACTTACGGCTGCCACAGTGATGATAGATGTGCGTACAGCATACGTTACCCGCGAGGGCACCCCCTACGTACCACGCAACTACGACCGTCGCTGGCATGGCCCGGTGCTGTTGCGCCAGGCGCTCGCCTCCAGTTACAACCTGGTCGCCGTAAAAGTGCTGGAATATGTCACGTTGGAGCGTATGACCCGCCTGGCACGTGCCATGGGGATCACCACCCTCGACGATGCCGACCGCTGGGGACCGTCGCTGACGCTGGGCGGTGGTGAGGTGCGGCTGCTGGAGCTGACGGCAGCTTACGGAGCGTTCGCTACAGGTGGCCGCAGGATAGAACCGGTGAGCATTACCCGTGTCGAAGATGCCCGCGGGCGTGTGCTCAAAACCTGGACGGTTGCGCTTGGCGAACGCATCATGGACGAGCGCGTGGCCTATCTCATCACAGACATCCTCAGCGACAACTTCGCCCGCATGTCCACCTTCGGAGAGGAAAGTGTACTGCGGCTCTCGCGCCCGGCCGCCGTCAAGACCGGCACCACGTCCGACTGGCGTGATAACTGGACGATCGGTTATACTCCACAACTGGTAGCTGGCGTCTGGGTCGGCAACGCGGACAATGAGCCGATGAATAAAGTCAGTGGCGTCTCCGGCGCCGGCCCGATCTGGCACAGCGTGATGGAGACACTGCTCAGAGGCCAGCCGGTGCAGGAGTTTGTCGAACCGCCCGGCATGGTGCGGATGGAAGTGTGCGCAGACAGCGGGATGATACCGGCCAGCGACAGGACGGGCCTGGAGCAGGGAGCAAGCAGGTGGCCGGTACGCTGTCCTTATACGATCTCCGAACTGTTCATTGAAGGGACACAGCCCACACGTATGGACGACTGGCACTGGATGTACGCATTGGATGTGCGCAACGGGCTGCTGGCCGGCCCGGGTTGTCCCCCTGAGTTCGTCACCTACAAATACTACACGCTCTATCCTGCCGAGGCCCAGGAGTGGGTGCGCTGGCAAAACATTCCCCAGCCTCCAACCGCCTGTTCCCCGCTGTGCCCGGGATATGCGGTGAACTGCGGAGGATCGCTGCCCTCCTCTCCGCTCGCGATGGCCCCACCGGCAGCTCTTCTCCTTGTCAGCCCTGACCAGGGAAGCCGCTATCAGCTTTCCCCTGAGCTTCCTTCCTGGGCCCAGCGCATCCTGGTAGCCGCCCGCCCCGCCGACGGGGTGGTTCTGGAAGAAGTGACGCTCCTGGTGGATGGCCGGCCGCTGGCCACGCTTTCACTCCCACCCTACCAGGCTGTCTGGCCGATGAAACCAGGTCTGCATACCTTCACAGCCGTGGGGGTAGATCGTGCGGGGAATGAAGTGCAGAGTAATCAGGCCGTTATCGAGGTGGTGGAGTAGGCCGGTCAGTGCCTGTGTCGCACCACCGGCACCGGCCGTCCCGCATGCTCAACCACAAAATCGGTGATACCGGGTAATTGCTACCCGGCTGTCTGCCGCTCTTAGAGCCTATCCGAAAAACCGTACAAGCGGCATCCCTATGCCGCTTATACCGACGCATAGGGATGCGTCGTTTACGTTTTTCGGATAGGCACTTAATAGAATTCGCCAGCGATATAAGCACGGGTTTTGGGATGGCGTGGATGGTTGAACACCTCATCCGCCGGCCCGTGCTCGATCAGTTCTCCCAGGTAGAGGAACAGGACGTAATCAGCCATGCGTCGCGCCTGGCGCAACACATGCGTCACCATAACGATGCTGTAATCGGCCTTCAACTCCAGCAGGCGAGACTCGATCCGCTGTGCCGATAGCGGGTCCAGCGCCGAGGTCACCTCATCACACAACAACACTTCCGGCTCCACAGCCAGGCCGCGGGCCAGGCAGAGCCGCTGTTGCTGACCGATCGAGAGTGCCGACGCGGGCGCATGCAGGCGGTCCCTGACCTCTTCCCACAGTCCTGCAGCGCGCAACTGCTTCTCAACGATCTCGTCCAATACAGCGCGCTTGCGTATACCGTGCAGGCGCGGTCCATAGGCCACATTGTCGTAGATAGACATGGGGAGCGGAAACGGTCGCTGGGCCAGCAGCCCGATGCGCTTGCGTACACCGGTCACGTCTGTCTGCGGAGCGTAGATATCCCTCCCGTCAAAGATCACCTGCCCCCACACCCGCACCCCCTCGACCAGTTCCGCCATCCGGCTCATCGAGCGCAGGAACGTGGTTTTACCACAGCCCGACGGCCCGAGGATGACCGTGATCTGACGGGCGGGGATGTCCACATTGATGTCGCGGAGCACCTGCTGATCGCGATAGGCAACATTCAGCCCACGAATCTGGATCACCGGGTCACACATGAGCGTGTACCTCACCGAATCACATGCCGCCTCAGCCGACCGGTCAGGCTACGCGTGGCTACGCTGATTATAAGTACAATCACCGTCAGCACAAACGCCGAAGCATAAGCGCGTGCCCGCACTTCCGGCACGGGCGTGCCCAGTTGAAAGAAGACGGCCAGCGGAAGCGAAGCGGCTGGCCGCAATAATGACGTGGGCAGGCGATCGGTGTACCCTGAGGTGAAGAGCACCGAGGCGGCATCGCCAATGCCCCGGCCCAACGCCAGCAACATCGCCGTGAGCAATCCCGGCCCGCTCTGGCGCACGAGCACATGCCAGGCAGTCTCCAGACGCGTCGCTCCCAGCGCATACGAGGCTTCGCGTAACTCAGAGGGAGCCATTGCCAGAACCTCGTCCATCGCCCGTATGGCGATCGGCAACTCCAGCAGGGTAAGGGTGACGATGCCACCCAGAAGAGAAGCCCGCAGTCCCAGCCACAGCATCAACGTGAATCCAAACGCGCCATAGACGATAGAGGGTATGCCCCATAACACGTCGAGCGAGAGCCTTATCAGGTGCGCCAGACGTGCATCCATGGTAAAAACCTGGAGGTAAAGTGCCACTGCCAGGCCGAGAAAAAAGCTCAAGACGGTCGCTCCCCCCGCGAGCGCCAGCGAACCGACAATGGCGTTTAATATACCACCCTCTTTGCCCAGGTAATAGCCACCCCGGGGAGTCTGCGTCAACATGGCCAGGTTCAGTGCCGGCACCCCTCTCACCACCACCATGCCAAGAATCATCACCAGGCTTCCGACAACGATGATCAGCGAGATAACCATCAGGCCAAGGAAGATCCGTTCTTCCAGATACTTCAGACGATTCATGCTGCCCTCCTGATCGCCTGAACTAAGGTGATGCGGGCGAACACCGTGAAGATTACCACAACGATCAGCAGGATTAGAGCCGCTGCCATCAAGGCGGCATCGTACAGAGGGATGGACATCATCTCCCCGTAATTGTTGGCAATGAGCGCTGAGAGTGGATAGCCCGCGTCGAATATTGAGCGGGGCAGTTGCGGTATGTTCCCAACCACCATCATCACGGCCATCGTCTCACCAAAGGCACGCGAGAAGCCCAGGACAACCG
Organism: Anaerolineae bacterium; assembly: GCA_034435075.1. GTDB lineage: Bacteria > Chloroflexota > Anaerolineae > B4-G1 > B4-G1 > JAOAAG01. The sequence continues at coordinate 1,865 of DAOTYA010000132.1, read as the reverse complement.
CAGCGATTACCCCGGGAAGGGCCCGGCGCAACACCACACTGTTGACCACCTGCCAGCGCGTGGCTCCCAATGCCAGGGCCGCTTCACGCAGGCCGCCAGGCACAGCCCGGATTACCTCCTCGGCGGTTGAGATGATCACCGGGAAAACCATCACACCAAGCACGATCCCACCAGCCAGTACCGAGTAGCCGGTCGGGTTGTCGCTATGTACGAGGGGAAGACATCCGAGAGCATCACTGGCCCAGGGCACGACTACTTCCCGAATGAAAGGCACAACGGTCAGCACCCCCCACAGGCCATACACTACCGAAGGAATGCCCGCCAGCAGGTCCAGCAAGGGCTTGATCAGCTCTCGCGATCGGCCCGGGGCGTACTCAGCCAGGTAGATGGCGCACAGGAGGGAGAGAGGAGTGGCCAGCAGCATGGCGATCAGCGTGACCCACAGCGTGCCCGCGATAAACGGCAGGAATCCGAACACCTGCCTGAGAGGTCGCCACTCCGATTCCAACAGCAGGCGGCCCGGCGGTGCGATGTCAAACAAGGGACGGGCGCGCGCCAGAAGCGCCAGTGCCATAATTGGCACCAGCAGCGCGACAAGGATAGTCAGCCCCCCCATCAACCTGCTGGCCGCGCGATCTTTAAGCTGCCGGAGAGTTAACCTGGCCGCTTTCATTCGAGTTTTTTCAACTCCGCCTGTGCCTGCCCCTGGGTCAGTGGGATATAGCCCGTCTCCTCGGCAAAAGCCTGCCCGTCGGTCAACACCCAACGGATGAACGCCAGCGCCAGGCCGGTCGGCCTGCCCTTTGTGACCAGATTAAGACCACGGGCCGGAGGCGAGGGATAACGCCCATCGGCTATGGCAGCCATAAGCGCACTCTTATCGGCATAGAAGTTCTCCTCTGCCTCCAGTACGCCGTTGCCGTTCACATCTATCGGCGCGATCGCCAGCCCGGTGACTGGCATGCGGGTGCTGGCATCATAAGCGAAGTTCAGGTTGTTGAATCCGATGCCCAGTGGATCCCTGCTCACAGCCTCGGCCACGCCCGGATCGCCGTAGACGGCTATCCCCTGCAGGTCCTCCTGTTTGTAGCCACCAAGATAAGCTGCCCATGTCTCCGCCGCACCACATGCATCCGAGCGTGTGAAGGCATGGATCCCATCCGTAATGCTTGCGTCGCCAAGCACCTCCCCCCACGTCCTGGCCGTCCCTATCCAGATGGCCTGGAAGCCAGGCCGGTCAATACCCCGGCTCTGAATAAGAGCCAGGTAGGGATTATGCGCATTGATAGTGGGGACCACCGCATCGCTGACCACGGTCACCCAGAAGGCACCCTGCTTTATCTCCTCCTCGTGTATGTCGCGAGAGACCATGCCTATGTCCACTGCGCCGGAGAGGGCGTCGGCCATTCCTTTGCCGGCACCGCCAGCCGAGATGTCGAACTCGACGCCAGGATGGAGGGTCTTAAACTCTTCACCCCAGCGCACTGCCATTGGATAAAGTGCCCACGCACCGGAGACGGTGAGCGTTCCCCGCAAGTCACCTGCGGAACCACTGCTCCCTGCCTGACGGCATCCTGCCTGCAACACCAGCAATAGCCCCGCAACAACGACCACCACGGTATACAGCGCTCTGAGCAGCGGACTACCCTGTTTCATCCCGGTCTCCTTTCTGAAAGAATACTATAAAATTGATAGGTTTTATAGACATTATACCACAAGTTTGCCATAAAGGCAAACTACTTAGAGCCTATCGGGTGTCCGTCATATTTTTGCATCCGCTGGCTCGGGCCGGTCTTCAGACCACGCCCGACGCCGCACGACCGGCCACAATGTAGGGCAACTGCGAGCAGTTGCCCTACAACTGA
>DAOTYA010000131.1:0-15484 GCA_034435075.1 Anaerolineae bacterium | reverse complement strand
TGCCCGGCGTGGACGAGATCGAGTTTCTGGTGGTGGACGACGGCTCCACCGACCGCACCGCCGGGGTGGCGCGCGAGTTGGGCGTACATCACATCATCCGCCTCACGCGGAACTGTGGGCTGGCGAATGCCTTCACGGTCGGGCTGGATGCGGCGTTGCGGGCTGTGACTTGAGGTGGCTTGGGAATGTTCACTCAAGATCACTGTCGCTGCCGGTTGGAGAAGTACGTCCCCGCAATCGTTGACACCGCGGTGAGCGCTTGACAGGCTTTTGCCGAACCGCCTGCCATATCATGTCGATGAGCATCATTGATGGGTCTACGTGGAATAAGTGTGTGCGAGCCTGCCATACGCGCGACATAATACATGTACCAGGATGATATGACTTCTAAGGCAAAAAGAAGGAAACCGCTCCTTTTCATCGCCCTGCTCGTAGTGGTAGCACTGTCTTTTGCATCGCTCTCAACGACGTTATTATGGCAAACAGCGGAGAAGTTCACCGATCACAAACCAGGATTATGGGGGGAGCCGGCCTGGTATATCTTCCTGATATTTGCCAGCCTGGCATTTGTAGTCGGCTTGCTGGTTAATGGGACACTGTGGATTCTCAAGGGGAACAACGAGAGCGCCTGTAAACGCCACGCCACACTATTGATCGGGCTGGCAGCAGTACGCGGCCTGTTATACGGAGCGATTCTCCCTCCGTGGCAATCGCCGGATGAGCATGCCCATTTTGAGTATGCCGCACTGATGAGTGAACTCAGGCGTGTGCCGACCTTGGATGACCTGTCACCTGAACTACAACAACGCATCGTCACCTCTATGTTCGAAAATGATTTTTGGCGGTTTATTAAGCGCCAGCCTGTATCCTCCCCACCAGCCGGGTTCATCATACAGAGTGGCATCACCCGTGAGCCTCCGAATCACCTGATAGATAACCGCTATCTGTATTACCCTCAGGTTGGTGATGATCCGCCCCTTTATTACTTGGCGCCGGCAATCTTGTACTCACTGTTTCCACGAGCTGACACCGCTCTCCAACTATATGTGATGCGCCTGGCAACCACTGTTATGTGGATTGGGTTGACCGGCGCGGTTATATGGGGTACTCGACGCCTTCTTCATAGCGATCCGTTTTTGGCAATCGGAGCGCCCACCTTCGTAGCGTTCCATCCAATGTTGGCCCATATTGGTAGCGTATTAAATAATGATGTATTAGCAGCCCTGGCTACTACGTTGTTGCTCATTGTCCTGATGGAGACGATACGGAGTAATTTGAATTGGCAGCGCGGCTTGCTGATCGGAGGGCTGCTGATCGTAGAAATCTTGACCAAAAAAAATGGGTTCTGGGCCACTTTACTTGTCGGTGGCATGGCACTGGTCTGGGGTTGCCGGCATTACCGGTGGGTACGGTACATCGCCTTTAGCATTTGTCTTGTCGCTGCAGGTTACCTTGTGTTATTCCTCATACCCACTGCCCGGGCACGGTACTGGTCGTTTGATACATCTGTCTGGAAAGCGACCACTACTCGCGCAGCCGCATTTGACGGTGTACATGCTTTGCGCGTCACAGGCGAGATAAGCAGAGAGGGAAGCCTGATACAACAAATACTGCCTCAGGTAACACTTGATTTGCGTGGACACATGATCTCCTTGAAGGCAAAGGTGCGTGCTGGAGAAACCCCCTGTGATGGAGCGCTGGCTATCGTAGCTCTGGACGAACCAAGGTGGGAAGCGAGAGTGGATTTCCGGGCTGATTCCACCTGGCAGGACGTAATGCTTCGCCTGGATATGCCGGCCAATGCAGTACATTTGCAAGTCGCACTCATCGCAGCTCCAGGCGCAGTAATCTACTTCGACCAGATAACCATCGCGGACCTGTCCCGGCCTGACTTACCTGTTGAAGGGCTACAGAATGGCTCTGGGGAGTCAACCTCTACTGTGGGAGAGATCATTACTCTGCAGATAGGTAAACGATTGGGATTGGAGAGGACTTTGCTACGCTTTTTCAGCCTGTGGCGGGAAAACGTCCGCAAATTATGGCGAGACCCGTGGCCGATCCGGCTGGCTTTTGAGTCCTTCTGGGGCAATTTCGGTGCTGCCCTCGTAGTGCCACTGCCACCTGTTGTATATCAGGTACTGAAGTGCGCGTGCGCGCTGAGTTTGTTGGGGCTAGGAATCTATGCTTATAGAGTAATCAGTGGCAGGGGGGGTGCTCCTGAAAGATGGCAACGACTTTCGCTATGGTTACTGGCATTTGCTCTAATCATGATGCTACTCCAGGCATTCGCCCCATTGCTGGCTATGTACGGCCTTTGGGTTCCCCAGGGAAGATATTTGTTCCCGGTTATCTGGCCAATAAGCGTCTTTCTAATCCTTGGCTGGTATCAACTGATGCCTGAACGCGTACAACTATGGCTGCCAGCTATTTTGATCACCGGGATGCTTGCGCTCGATTGCACGGCACTTCACGCGATAACAAGCTATTTCTACAATATCTAGAAGGAGCACAACCGTGAGAAGGTATACCTGGCTTATTGTAACAACTACAGTTATTGGGCTGATTTTAGCAGCGTGCAAAGCACCATCTCCCACTTTATCTCCCATCACCTACCAGACAAGCCCTATTTCCACTTCATTTCCAACCAGTCCGACGCCAGCTCTAAGTGGCATGATCGCCTTCTGCTCAAATCGCAGCGGCGGGTACCAGATTTACGTGATGAATGGTGATGGAAGTAAAGTACAACAACTGACCAATTTTCCTCCGCCCAACTCCGAACCAACCTGGTCTCCGGATGGCTCTATGATCGCATTTACGTCGGGCAAGGACGACATCAACAACTTTACATTGTATGCAATTGATGTAGATGGGAACAATGCTCGCCGTCTATTGGAGCCAGTGGTCGGAGACAACTGGTATCCTGCCTGGTCTCCACTTGGGGATAGGATTGTCTTCCAGTCCAATCGGGACAGGAATTTCGAGCTATATACTGTAATGGTGGACTCCGGCCAACTGACTCGCCTGACTCAGAATGATAAAGTGGACAGCATGCCGAACTGGTCACCAGACGGCCGCAAGATTGCCTTTGTCTCCGACCGGGACGGCGACGGAGAAATATATGTGATGGATGCGGATGGAACCAACGTGGTACGGCTGACATATGCCCCAGGCGAGGACACACAGCCCGCCTGGTCCCCCGATGGAACAAAAATCCTGTTCATAAGCGACCGAACTGGCAATGGGGAAATCTATGTTATGAACGCTGATGGCAGTAACCAGACCCGGTTGACATTTACAGATACATATGGCGAATGGACACCTCGATGGGCCATGCGTGGTACAAAAGTACTGTTCTCAGCTAACTACACTAATGACTGGGAAATCTATCTGATGGACCTGGACGGATCAAACCTGATCAGGTTGACATACGAGCGCGGCGATGATCGCCATGCAGTATGGTTCGATCTGAAGTAATCTGCAGGATTTACGTGCCTGACCTCCTGTCAGTGTGCTGGTTTATGTGGGATGGCCTTTCCGGACTGTCCAGGGATGCAGGAAAGTCCGTCCCACTGGCCATACCAGTTGCAACTGCATAAATCCTTAATTGAGCGACAGCAGGGAATCGCGCCAGTGGCATCCAGCGACACCACAACCGTATCTCCTACGCTTTCTATTAGCACGGCACGCCACTCGTTAGTTATCACCATTGCTAACGGCCTGGGGGTAATCAGTGGTATTCTTCTGGACATGCTTACCGCTGCGCGGTTTGGACTGGGGAGGGAAATGGACACTTTTTTCCTGGCCGCTACCATTCCCCAGATGCTTGTCTCGGTGTTCAACTCGATCGGGGCGCGAGCAATGGTTCCAGTTTTCACCAGAGTGCTCTCAGAGGAGAACAAGCGCGATTTCGAGTCATTCCTGAGCACAGTGCTTGCTTTTGGTTTGTTAGCTATGGGGGCAGGTGTCGCCGTATTCTTTTTGATCAGTCCAGTTGTTATACGAGCGCTGTCCCCAAGACTCTCGGGTATGGACTTCAAACTGGCAGTACGCATCCTGCGTATCCTGTGCCTTAGCTTACTTCCGTTGGCAGTAGTTGAGCCTCTACGCGCCGTGCACCTGAGCCATGGTCGTTTTTTCCTGGCTTCCATCACGAACGCAGTGCGCTTTAGCGCCGTAATAGTCATCTTATCGCTGCTCTATCAACCCTGGGGAATCCTGGCTTTAGCATGGGGACATGCTCTAGGCACACTAGCCCAGGCAGTATGTCTGATGCTGTCCTTCTACTGGCACGGTGGGCGGTGTATGCCGGTATTGCTGATCCGTCACCCCGCTATTCGGACATTGCTCCACCAATTCGTGCCGCCCTTGATTGGCGAGCTGACTGGCCAGTCAAATATAATAGTAGAGCGATTCTTAGCCTCATTCCTGCCGCCGGGTACAGTCTCAGCGTTGGGATACAGTCGCCGGATCGTGACAGCATTACATGGTCTGTTCGTCAACAGCGTCGGTACGGCCCTGCTGCCACATCTTTCTCTCGAAACCTTGCAACAGAGTAGAGAACAGATACGTCGGTTGACATTGCTCGGCATACGGCTGACGACATTTTTCACTGGCCTTGTCATGGTAAGCACAATGGCGCTAAGCCGGCCGCTGGTTGGGCTATTGTTCCGTCGGGGAGCTTTCGACCAGTCCGCGGTAGAGATCACAGCGCGACTGCTAACAATCTTCGTACCCTCGATCCTACTTATGAGCATTTCCTACCTCATGATGACGGTACTCTACACCTATCAAGAGACGAGACTGGTGATGCGGCTGCGGCTTGCGTTACTGGGAATTACTGTTCTGTTTGATGGCATGCTTTTAAAACTGTGGGATGGCGCAGGATTGGCAGCTGCTTACACGCTTGCTCAGTTGTTTTACCTGGTAATCGTCTACATAGCATTATCTCGCTACCTTGGATGTTTCGCCAGGGACATTAAGCTATATTTGATTCGCCTTCTTGGCCCTGTGCTCGTGGCTGGAATTATCATGGCATTAGTGTGCTCTATCACCTGGTTCAAACTTTCAGGTCCCTTGCTGCACCTTCTGCAACTGGTTTCCGCCTTCGGTGTTGGATCAGGCCTCTATTTGATCCTTACCATAGGCCTGCGACTATTGAGCTGGCGGGATATAAAACAGTTTGCCACAGGCATGGTAAGCAGGCGTTCGTTTTTTAGGTGAACAAGGAAATTGGCAATGCCGGGTCAGGTTAATGTGCTTGTCATTGGGTTAGATGGAGCTACGTTCGATATACTATGCCCTTTAATGGATGCGGGCATTATGCCAGCATTGCAGCAATTGATGAAAACAGGCTGCAGCGGTGTGTTACACTCAACCATACCGCCGACCACCGGGCCGGCATGGGCTACCTTCCAAACTGGCACCAATCCGGGCAAACATGGGATCGTGGATTTTTTATATCGTCAGCCAGGGACCTATAAACCCATGCTAATTGACGCGAACATGATACAGGCGTCAACTCTATGGGCGATCCTGTCTGAGGAGAAGAGGCGAATATGCGTGATGAACGTACCGTTGACATACCCCGTGCGGCCAGTCAACGGATACATGATCGCCGGACTGCTGACCCCCAACACGGAGGTTGAGTTTACCTATCCCTCGGAGCTGCGTGAGCAGCTGCTTTCTCGGTTTCCAGACTATATCATCACTCCATCTGCAGATATCTTGACCTTGGGTCTGGAGCGCTTTGTGGGAACTTTGTCTCATGCGGCCAGGGTGCGCTACGAAGTAGCCCAATGGTTGATACGGCAGGGTCCCTGGGATCTCTTTATGATACATTTCCAGGAAACGGATATATTACAGCATGCCCTATGGGCCTGCCTGGACCAGACTCATCCGCGCTTTGCTCGATATTCTACCGCAGAGCGGGAATCAGTATACGAATTCTACCGCACTATAGATCGGGCGATTGAAAATCTGATCCAATCCACCAACAGTTCGGTTAACATCATCATATCCGATCACGGATTTGGACCCGCCTGCAAACGGATCTACCTGAACCGCTGGTTGGCCGATCACCACTATCTGAAACTTACAGGTGGAGAACGCTGGATGGAGATTCAGGCTCATGTGGAGGACTGGCTAAGGGGCATGGACGTGTTCCACCTCCGCCGCCGTTGGCTGCCCAAGGACTTTAAGCGCGGACGAGGGCGGCTGGTCCGTCGGCTGACACAAGACCCATGGATAGACTGGCCTGACACCCGAGCCTTTTTGTTTTCCGGCACCACCTATGGCAATTTGTACGTGAACCTTATGGGACGGGATCCGTACGGCGCTGTTATGGAATCTGCGTACGAGCTGATATGTAGCGAGTTGATTGAAGAGCTTCAGACGCTCAGTGATACGGATGTCGAAGGTTCGGTGGTCGAGCGGGTGTACCGCCATGAGGATGTCTTCAGTAGACCATCGCCGACTATGCTCCCTGACCTGATTGTCCGGCCACGCGGGGATTACCTGTTGGAAACCCGTTTCAAGGGTAAGCGAGTCCTCGAGCCTCTGCCTAAGAATATCACTGGTGCTCATCGAGAAGCTGGAGTTTTCATTGCTACTGGTGGTCCCTTCGAGCGACATCTTGAATTGCGCCATGCAAACATTGTGGACATGGCTCCGGTTTTACTACACTTACTGGGCGTTAAGGTACCACATTGGATGGATGGCCACTTGTGGGAAGAAGCCTCGCTTTCTCTACACGCCAAACCGCCTGTCACTGCTATGTCGTCGCCTATTATTTCAGGTGAAGTTGCATCCAGTTATTCCACCGAAGACGAGACCCAGATCATTGAACGGCTCCACAGACTGGGGTATCTGTGATGTAAAACGCGGCTGCGAGGTTTAATCTTGCCCCAAAGTATTATTGCCATGTTGAACAGTTGTCTGGTATAATAGTGGCGTACCAAACGGTGGAAGTGGTGCAAAATTTTCAGAAACAGGAGGGCAAGATGAAAAAAGCTGTAATGTTTTTAGTTATATTGACGGTGCTGGCATCTATCGCCACCCTGGTGGAGGCTCAGGCTCCCAATCCTGGTAGTGGGACCTCCTACGGCGCTGTACAAAACGTAGATAGCACCGGGGCAGCTAATTTCCGCCAGGAATTTTATGATCAGGATGGAAATCTGGACGCATACCGTGAGAAGACAAACGTGGCCTATGGAGATACTATGGGTTTGACCACCAATCAAACCACCGATGCACCCCTTAACACAGAACTGCCTATGGGTTGGGTTGGCTCTTCGGTGGTAGCGTCCGATCGTGAGGCCGCAGCTGTCGTTCTCATCAACTATATAGGCGGCTCGATTGGACCTGACGGTTTGACGAGTGCGGACTACAGCGGCGTCTTGACCCCGGGCAGCGACAATTTCTGTCCCTCGGTGGGCAAGCGTAACGAGGAAGATACCACCATCGTGGTTATGAACACCTCAGATCAGCAGGTTACCGATGTCGAGATTAGCTTTAAGGATCGTAACGGCGCTGACGTGGGCACTCCTATGACCGGTATCACAATTCCGGCTAAAGCGCAGAAGACCTTCAACCTCTTCAACCCGGCATTCAACCTGCCCGATAGATTCCTCGGTGCAGCTCGTGTCCGCTCTCCTGGTGGCACGCCGCTGGCCGTGGTAGCGGTCACTCACTGGGGACCTGGTTCAACTGCTTTCGGCTCGTTCGCTTACAACTGCCAGTCGAGTGATGCTGGTGCGACCGTGCTGTACGCTCCAAAGGTTATGAGACGTAATCCCAACGGCAATCCGACCGGTCAGTGGCTGGACAGCACCGGTATCATTGTGGTTAACACGGAAGGTACGGCTGCCACGGCGCGCGTCGAATTTTATGACCGCGATGGTAACTTTGGTGGTGTTTTCACCGATACTATTCCGGCCTTCAGCGCGCGCGGTTACAACACTGAGTATGTCGGTAATGCCGATCCAAACGTCATCAACGGCCTGATCGGAACAGGCACTACTGCCGCTCCTCGTTGGTTGGGTAGCGCAGTTGTCAAATCGGTGACCGGGCAGCGGCTGGTTGGTGTGGTGAAACAGGCGTACGAGATTGACAAGTGGGCCGGGGGCTATAATATGTTGAGCGATGCTAATGCTGGAACAACCTGGTTCTTCCCCCTGGTCTACCGCCGCGGTTTTAACCGGCCCTGGACGGACTACGTTGGTCTCATTTGCCAGAACGTCTCGGCCACTCCGGTGACCCCACAGGTCCAGTTCGTGGACCGGCGTGCTACCGCGACCAAGTGCACTGCCTCAACGACCACATGCCAGTTCACTGATAGCACTGCAATGGCGCAGTACGTGTCACACGGTTATAATACGCGGTACGGTGGTAATCAGAGTGCGACCTGGTTTGGCGATCCTAACACCGGTGCGACCGGTAACACGCTGGGTAACAACTTCATCGGCGCTGCATACGTCACTGCCGGGGCGGATATCGTCTGCATCCAGGAGACCTGGATGGAGGAGATGCAAGACCTGGCCAACACCTGGCATACCGGCGGAGACGCCAACCTGAACAACGTTTATGGTAAGTAGTTGATATACAATTGATTCCACCGTTGGGTAACAATCAAGGAGGAGTCATTTTAGAGATGACTCCTCCTTTGATTTCCAAAGACGGCCCGATTTGACGACGCGGGTATTCGAAGCAAAACAAAACGCAGGACACCTTTGTGTCATCAACCCCATGGTGACTGCCTCCTATCTGGATCTCGTTGTACATATGCAGGGGTTGATGATCGGACCGCAAAGTCAACCCCACGCTAACTCCTGTTATTGTAGTGGATATCTGCATATGCCAGCATTGCTCCAACTGCAGTTTGTGGTAGAATGAATAAACTACTTGGGATTCGCACGGAAGTCCACTGAGTGGTGCATCATGGATAAGTCAATCAATGAAGATTCTGGCGATTAATAAGTTCTACCATATATTAGGCGGCACAGAACGTTACTTTTTTGAGCTAAACGCGTTGCACACTCAGGCCGGGCATACAGTTGTTCCATTTGCCATGCGCCACCCTATGAACTTGCCGTGTCCGTATGAGCGGTATTTCGTCAGCTACATCAACTTCTGGAATGCTCATGGCTGGCGCGAGAAAGTCAAGGCGGCCGGGAGAGTGTTATACTCGCTGGAGGCCCGACATCGAATCCGTCAACTGATCGAAGATACCAGGCCGGACATTGCTCACCTGCACCTCATTTACCATCAGATTTCTCCCTCCATTCTGCCTGTCATCAAGCAATCCGGCATCCCGATTGTCCAGACTCTGCACGACTATAAGCCAATCTGTCCAACCTACAATCTGGTGGCAGCAGGTACGATATGTGAACGTTGCAAAGGGAAGCGTTTTTACCAGGCCACACTTCAGAAGTGCAATCACAGCTCATTATCTGCCAGCTTGCTAAGCTCTCTGGAAATGTATCTCCATTACGCTCTGAAGTGGTATGATTTACCCGACATCTACGTTACTCCCAGCGAGTTTATGCGGAGTAAGATGATCGAATTTGGTATGCGGCCGGAGCAGTTGGTCCATATCCCCAACTTCGTCAATACCGATGAGTACACCTACAGTGACGTCGGCGATGGTTACTTTCTCTACGTTGGCCGTCTGGTCCTCATCAAGGGAGTAGAAACGTTGCTCCGGGCGATGCATCAGATTCGCTCTCGCCAGGTAAAGCTATTGATTGTCGGCGCCGGTCCGCAACAGCCCGAGCTAGAAGCTCTCCAGAGAAAGCTAGGATTGAGAAATGTGGAGTTCCTTGGGCACCAACCCAGAGATAAGCTGCAGGCATTGATGGCGAATGCTATGTTCAGTGTTATACCTTCGGAATGGTACGAGAATTGTCCCCTATCTGTTCTGGAGGCGATGGCAATGGGCAAGCCGGTGATCGGTGCCCGGATTGGGGGTATACCTGAGTTGATCAACCATGGAGTCGACGGGCTGTTGTTCGAGCCAGGCAACGCTGTGGCACTGGCAGAGCAGATTGATACTTTGGCTACAGATCGCCAGCTCTGCCGTACTATGGGGATGGCAGCACGAGAAAAAGTGGTCAATAAGTATAGTCATAAAAAGCACTATCAGGCGATTATCGAGCTATACCGCATGGTTATGCAGAAAGATTAAAATCATCTGGAAGTGTAGAATTGAATTACTCATCCGAATGGCCCTCTAAAATCTTGGTGATCGGGCTGGATGGCGCAACATTTGGCCTTCTGAAGCCCTGGGCAGCTCAAGGAGAGCTGCCTTACTTGAAAAAGCTGATGGATACGGGCGTTTCGCGCGTCCTGCAATCTGTCGTCCCCCCCATTTCCGCTGGCGCATGGTCATCGTTTATGACTGGAAAGAACCCGGGCAAGCATGGCGTATTCGGGTTTCGGACTTATGATTTGCGGCACTACACCTGTTTTAACGAACGGCTGGTCAACTCAAGCTATATAGCCGGGCGGACCTTCGTTGACATTCTGGGCAAACATGGGTATCAAGTGGCTCTGATTTGTGTGCCCCTTACATATCCGGTATGGCCAATAAATGGCATTATGGTGGCAGGTTTCCCCACACCGGAATCAGGTAATTATACGTGGCCGGCGGAGCTTGCGGCGCGACTGGGCATAATGTCCATTCCCGGTGATTTCCACACTTATTCACCGGCAGCCAAGCTGGAACGCTCGTTAGCTGTGCTCGAAAACCGCACGGCTTTGGCGCTGGAAACATTGCGCGATCCCCGCTATAAGGTGACAATCGTTGTACTCTCCGCCCCAGATGATGCGCATCATCACTTTTGGAAATTCATGGACCCCCATCATCCATCCTACAATGCCCGATCTGCCAGACGCTATGGGCACATTCCCCTGGAGCTGTATAAGCGGTGTGATGATGCTGTCGGGCGTATGCTGGCTTGCCTGGATGAAGATGCATTAGTGGTTGTGATGTCCGATCACGGGGGTGGCCCATCACCTACCTGCCGTTTCAATACTAACGCCTGGCTGCATGGCGCAGGGTGGCTGAGGCTTAAATCCGGCCGGTCAAGCCAATTGTCTTACAAAATTGGAGATGTGTTATACACAATTAAGGAACACCTGCCCTTTAAGGAGCATATACGACGCGCATTACCGGTCAAAACCCTGTCCCATCTCTCTTCGATATTGATGAATATAACCAATATTGATTGGCCCCACACCAGGGCCTACAGGGTGCCCATGTACGCTACATACGAGGGCATCGAAATTAACCTGCGCGGGCGGCAACCAGAGGGTTGTGTGCAACCAGGCGAAGAGTACGAGCAGTTGTTGCGTGATATACAAAAGCAGTTGCTGGAATCCTACGGCAGTTCCGGAAAAAATAGTGCAATCAAAGCAGTGTATCGCAAGGAGGAAATCTATGCCGGAGGATATCTGGATAACGCTCCTGATCTGGTGATCGAGTTCCGGGACGATTATACTGGTGCGGCAGGCCTTCAGTCGCCGGTGATCAGCGCTGTGCCACGGGAGTTTCTGGATATCTGGTCTGGGGCGCATCGCAGGGATGGTATCCTGATTGCTCACGGTCGCTTTGTGCGCCAGGGGATTACGCTGGAGGATGCCAGCATCATGGACCTGGCTCCGACGATCCTCTATGCACTGGGCGTGCTCATCCCTGAGGATATGGATGGTCAGGTGTTGTTCGATATGTTCATACCTGAATTTACGGCGCAGCGCGAGGCGTGTTACACTGCACCGATGCAGGCAACGTATGTCGTGGATTCAGGCCTCACCAGCACAGAAGAAGAAGAGATAGTGGCTCGATTGAGAGGCATGGGTTATATGTGAGCCAGGCTATGCTACGTGAGATTAGAGAATCGCTGTCATATCAATACCATTTCACAGTGCGTCAAGCACACCACGATTATGCCGATGTGTTCCTCAAGACGCTGCGCGACTTAGCGAGGGTGGGCTGTGGTGACCTGCACGGCAAACGAATCCTGGATCTGGGATGTGGGCCACGGTTTGCTTTCGCGTTGCAGTGCGCAGCGCAAGGAGCACAAGTAACAGCGCTGGATCTCGACTATGTGCAACCGGACCACTTGCCGATAGCTTTTGTGCGAATATGGCGACATAACGGCTTGAAACGAGCAGTAAAATCAATTCTGCGGCGTCTGATCTTCGATAGACGTTACTATACGACATTGGAACGCGCAGCTCAGCAGAGTCTGAGATCTTATACACCGATGATTAAGTTTGTTATTGTCGATCCAAAAGCCAGCCGCTACCCACTCCCAGATGAATCCTTCGACGTCATTGTGTCGAATGCGGTAGTGGAACATGTGCAGGATATGGACACGTTTACAGCGGAGGTAAGTCGTCTTTTGACTCACGGAGGGTATTTTTATGCTCTGATTCATAACTTCTATTCCCTTTCAGGCGGCCATACGTTGGAGTGGGCATATCCTGATGAACGGCCATCCACCCGAGTGCCGCCATGGGATCACCTGCGTGAAAACCGATTTCCGACGTGGTTCCCGCTAAACCGCCTCAGGCCGGAGGAGTACCGAAATGCTCTGGCTCGTTACCTGAATGTCCTGGTTTTCGAGGGGCGCAATATGTACCATGACCCCGGACTGGAGGGAGAGCGATTTCTGACGCCGGAGATAGCCGCTGAGCTGGCGCAGTATCCTCGCGAGTTGCTATTAACCAGGGCATGGTGTGCCATCGCCCGCAAAGGGAACGGAGAGGAATGATTTATGGAAAGTGCGATCATTGTGACATACAGGTGTAATGCTCACTGCCAGATGTGCCATATCTGGAAATACCCTTCAAGAATAGAAGAGGAGTTCTCCCCAGAAGTGCTGGAGTCTCTGCCGGATGGACAAAGCAAGATCAATATTACTGGTGGTGAACCGACATTGCGCAGGGATCTGATGGACATTGTAGAAATACTCAAACCCAAGACTGCCAGGCTGGAGATTATAAGTAACGGCTCCTTTCCTGAGCGTCTGCTCCAGATTGCGAAGCGCTATCCTGATATGACCTTCAGGATCAGCCTGGAAGGGCTACCCAGAATCAGTGACGAAATCCGTGGCCTGGAGCATGGCTTTGACAATGGGCTGCGGGCTATCCTGGGATTACTGGACCTTGGTGTGAAAGACGTAGGGATTTCGATGACTATCTCTGATCAGAATGTTAAGGATCTGATACCGTTCTATCACTTTGCGGCGCGTATGGGAATTGAGTTTACTCAATGTGTGCCGCATAACTCGCATTACTTCCACAAATTCGATAACCAGATCTCAGACTTGCCAGCCTGGGAGAGCGAAGTCAGGGAGTTTATTCGGGTCTTGCTAAGTTCCAAAAGACGCGATTTCCGGTTGAGAATCAAGGATTGGTTCCGTGCGTATCTGAACATGGGTCTTCTGCTCCATGTCACGGCAGGAAAAAGGCCGCTGGGTTGTGATGCCGGGACTGACTTCTTCTTCGTGGATCCATTTGGGGATGTGCTGCCCTGCAATGGAATGGAATCCAAAGAGTCTATGGGTAACTTGAACCGTGCCACTTTCCAGGAGATTTGGAATTCGGAACAGGCTGCCAAAGTGCGTAGCCACGTGGCCCGGTGTGAGCGCGGATGTTGGATGATAGGAAGTGCAGTGCCAGCGATACGCCGGTATCTTATCAAGCCAGTGGTGTGGGTGCTGAAGAACAAGCTCAATCTATATATGGGTCGGGACATTGTCCTCACGTAGCATAGAGCGGCAGAAAATCAATATCGCGGTGTTGGGTGTCAAAGGGTTGCCCTTCACAGGGGGGCTGGAGACCATCATGGAGGAAATCGGCCAGCGCCTCGTACGTGATGGCTACGGCTTCGATGTCTTCGTACGCCGGCATTACATGAATGGGAGGCAAAGCCTTAAAAGTTACAAAGGCATTCGCCTGCGATATTCGTGGGGAATCCACTCGAAGCACCTCGATGCGATTACCCATTCATTTACTGCGATGGTGAAGATTGTTCTGGGAAAATATGACATCGTGTATATCAACACGATTGGCCTATCAGTGCTCGGCTTCATACCCAAGTTATTCGGCAAGAAAGTGATCGTTCAGGTACATGGGCTGGATTTCAAGCGCGAGAAATGGGGTTGGTTTGCCAGACAATTCCTGCGGTTTAGTTGCCTGACTACGGTTTGGTTTGCAGACCGGATCATCTGTGTCAGCCGGCAGGACAAAGAATACTTTGATCGCCGGTTCAGAGTGAACTGTACTCTCATACCAAACGGTGTTACTATAAGGGCGAAAATTCCCCCCAACATCATCAAGGCAAAGTGGGGACTGGAACGCAACAGTTATATCCTGTTTATGGCCAGGCTGGTGAAAGAGAAGGGTTGTCATCTGCTGCTGGAAGCATACCGTGATCTGGATACCGACAAGGTTTTGGTCATCGCGGGAGATGACTACCACCGGGAAGCATATTCCGAGGAGCTGAAGAGGCAAGCCAGCGAACGGATTCGCTTTGTTGGTTTCGTGGACGGGCGGGAAAAGGATGAATTGTTGAGCAATGCCTATTGTTACGTGTTGCCTTCAACTCTGGAAGCAATGCCTATGTCACTGCTGGAAGCAATGAGCTTCGGAAATTGCATCATCGCAAGTGATTTGCCAGAATTAAGAGATGTGCTTGGCGAGGAAGGTCTTTTCTTTCGGGCCGGATCTGTCAAGGACTTGCGGGCCAGGCTTATTTTCGCTTTGGAAAATCCTGCTTTCGTCGCGGAACGAGCACATAGAATGATGTCACGAGTCAGGGAGTATCATAACTGGGACCTCATATACGATAGATATCTAAGTGTCATCGCCAGCCTGTCCAATTTGTAAGGGGCTTCGTCATGTATTTCTCTTCCCGCATAGAGGCATGGCTGATACGAGAATGTTTCCGCAGATTGCGCAAACATTTCCGGCGGGTGCGATACCAACGGCTGGTGGATTTGTTGGGACTCTATTCTACCGACTACTTCGTTTTAGACTTTGGCGGAGGGCGAGCCTCGTTTTTTGCCGAGCAGTTTCCACGACCAGAGCGGATCGTGTTGCTGGATATCAACTATCAGTTTGCCCTCCAGGCAAAACACCATTGTCCCGGAATCCACATAGTTGTAGGTGATGGAGAGCGGCTGCCGCTGGCAGATCGCTCGGTGGGAGCCACAGTTTGTAATTCTGTCATCGAGCACATAAGCCACCCTGACAAACTGGCGGGAGAGATCCGCCGTGTCAGTCGGGCTTATTTTGTACAAACACCTGCCGGAACGTTCCCCATAGAAACCCATTCTTTCATCGCGATCCCATTCTACCATATGATTTGGGGTAGCACCACACTATGGCGTGGAGTGTGCCTGGCGGGGCAGGCAGAAGCGCAACAGCTCCTCCACTGACCAGGTGTGGTCGGTCAGGCCTGCTGCCACGGCCGGGGTGGCCC
>DAOTYA010000130.1:0-16587 GCA_034435075.1 Anaerolineae bacterium | reverse complement strand
TTACCTCACCAGCAACCCGGTGACGGTGCGGGCCGTCCCGCAGGACGCCAACGGCATAGACCAGGTGCAGTTCTTCGTGGGCTACAACAGCGGCAGCGGCTGGGCCTGGCAGAACATGGGCTGGGACCTGGACGGGAGCGACGGCTGGAGTCGGACCTGGGATGCGGCCGGCGTCCCCGACCAGGCCGGAGTGGCCTTCTACGCCTACGCCTGGGACCGGGCAGGCAACGGCGCCGGGACGGCGATCTGGGACGTGGCCCTGGACCGCACGCCGCCCACGACGGCCATCCGGCCGCTGGCCGCCACGCAGGAGAGCACCGCCTTCATCGTCTGGTGGGACGGGAGCGACAACGTCTCCGGGGTGGACCACTACGACCTGCAGAAGCGGCAGGACGGCGGTGCGTGGGAGAACTGGCGCCAGGGCGTGGGGAGCCAGTACGTGGGCGCCTGGTTCATCGGGGAGATGGGCCACCGCTACGGCTTCCGGATGCGGGGGGTGGACCGGGCGGGCAATGCCGGGACGTACCCCGGCAGCGCCGAGGCGGAGACGACCATCAACTTCTGCTCCGGCGACGCCTATGAGAGCGACAACGGGTCCGATCAGGCCACCGAAATCGCCCCCGGGCAGAGCCAGGCCCACAACTTCTGCGGGGTGGACGACCAGGACTGGGTCAGGTTCCGGGCACGGGCGGGGCAGCGGTACGTGTTGCAGACCGGCGGCCTGGGCTGGACCAGCGATACCGTGCTGACCCTGTACGACGCCGACGGGACGACGGTGCTGGCGGAGAACGACGACATCGCCTATCCGGACAACCTGGCTTCGCGGGTGGAGTGGATTGCGCGGCGGGACGGCTGGCTCTACGCGCGGGTGCGGCACTACGACGGCCGGATTGCGGGCAACGCGGTCACCTACACCCTGTGGCTGGAGGAGGGATACCGGCTGTACCTGCCGCTGGTGGTGCGCTGGTAACCAGAGCCGGTAGAGTGCTCATGGATATTGCCGCTCTCCACGATCCGGGGAATTGTGGCCTACTTGCTCAATGTGCGCCACAGCTTCCCTACCCATAACCCCACTGCCAGGATCACCGCCCCTCCCACCAGCGCCAGGCTCACCAGAGCGATTTCATCTCCATCAGCATTATGACTGGTGGAAACCGGAACAACCCCGGATGCCTGTGCCGGCTCCGTGAACACGACCAGTAACAGGCACAGCAAAAGTATAATCACCAGACCTATCAGTCGCGCAAGCAGCGGATCCACCATCTGACCACCCCGTTAAGCGCCTGTCCGAAAAACGTAACTGACGCATCCCTATGCGTCGGTATAAGCGGCATAGGGATGCCGCTGGTACAGCTTTTCGGATAGGCACTAAGCGCCCGGGCGGTGGATTCAGGACAGCATATCATACCCCGTACACCCATAGCCGCTGCTTCGGCCATCCTGCGCCCGGGCATCCTGTCACCTGCTATGGGACCGGTACGCACCGGCAACTATAGGATACCACGGTCAGCAGCATCCCGCCGGACGGAGAGACACCGATTGCGCAGCGCGTGAGAGGCGCTTAACAGGGCGGTTATCCTACGCCTTCTATTCGTGGAGCATACGAACTGCTGACGCTACGTATGGCGTTGAATGAAGTCCAATGTCCTGGCAGCCACAAACTCCCACTCACCGTCCACGGTCAGGCAGTGGCCGGAGTTGTGCAGGGTGATCAGCTCTTTATCCCGCGAGCCGACACGCTCATAAGTGTATCTGGCACTATCGGGGGCAATGGCGGTATCCCTGGTGCTATGCACAATGAGCAGGGGGCAGGCCACTTGAGGCAGCAGGCGGCGTACCTGTCGTATCAGCTTCAACAACTCATGCGCCGCGAAGGCCGGGTCCTCATCATAGTGCCACAAACGCAGCTCCGCCTCAGGATCAACAAGATCGCTCTCCCCTGACTTAGGCTTCTTGGGAAACAGGTACTTGAAGACCGGGCTGAAGTAGATGAGCTGGCTGGCAACCTTGACGGCCGGTGAATAGAGCACCGCTGCCGGCAGCTCCGGATGGTGGGCAGCCAGATAGAGGGTCAGCAAGGAACCCATTGACAGGCCTGCCACACAGACTTTCTCACACCGGCCGCTCAGCTCGACAAACGCTTTTTCCACGTGACCGGTCCAGTCCGTCCACCTGCAACGGTTCATCTCCTCAACACTCGTCCCGTGACCCGGTAGCAGCGGCCCGTAGACAGTGTAGCCCCGCTGGTGGAGATAGTCCCCGATGAGGCGCATTTCAGGCGGGGCACCGGTAAAGCCGTGGATCAGCAAGACCCCGGTAGCTCCGCCTTCAAGGTAAAAAGGCGATGGATCAAGATGTGGTTGTTGTGGCATCGTTGACTCCCCCCACTATCGCCGATTCAGTATCACACCTGCCAGCCAGGTGACAACTCACGCAACAAAGCGCTGTCCCCTATTTCACCGACCCTGCTAACCCCAGTGCACGGAGAGCCGATGCGGCCGCCTCGCCGATGGTCTGGATCATCATAGTGCGATTAGTGATAGCCTGACGCACAGCGTTCTGATGGAGTTCCCAGATAGCCAGGTCTACCACACCGCTGGCCTCCACCGGTACCACAACGGTGGTATCACCGTCGAAGCTGATCCTGGTGTAAGCACGCAGCGAAGCCTGGGCCTCGGCGGGCACATTGTTCTTGAGGGAGGTTTTAATATCATCTGGTGCTGCGGTATACGTACACACCTCCAGTTCCGCCACGTCTTTGACAAAGGTATTCACCTTCTGGGCCAGCTCGCTGGCAAAATTCCGTACCGCGTCTTGTAAAGTCACTTCTGCCATTGGAATGCCTCCTTATAAAATACGACTACAAGGGAAAAAACCGTAAGGGCGCAGCGGCGCTGCGCCCGTACCCTGCGTAGCAGCCCTGCGCCCGTACCCTGCGTAGCAGTCCTGCGCCTGTACCCTGCGTAGCAGCCCTGCGCCCGTACCCGGCGTAGCAGCCCTGCGCCCGTACCCTGTGCGCAGGCCGACCGCTGGCCGAAGGCCCAAAGCGGGCGACGAAGGGACGATTGATTAATCGCCCCTTCGGCATTGGGTAGGCAGTTACGCCTGCAGTCCATGTTGAAGCTGTGGCCACGATTTACGCAGCTCCGCCAGCACATCCCGGACAAATCTCCACACTGCCGGCAACAGCAGCACCTGCGCACCCGGGATGCTCGCCTTAGCCGCTATCTCGAACGCGCCGGCCACGACAATTGTTGCCACGCGCACCAACGCCGTACGCGACTCAAGCGCCAGATGCACTGCCTGCTGGTGGAGGTCCCTCTCCTCCACAGTCGCAGTGGAGCGCCACCAGGTGTCGAAATCTCCCATCCAGCTTACAGCAGTACGGCCGATCATACGCCCACCCCGTACAGTCTCCACATGCGCGTAACTGCCGACCAGCTTTTCTACCTGCTCAACAAACGCCACCCATTGAGCGTAACTTTGCCGATCCTCAAGAAGGCCGACTGATAATCTCTGCTCAAAGCTATACGCCTGGGCAGCGTGCACTGCCTTTAACAGCTCCGCCCTGTACACAGAGAGCTTGTCGGATGTGGCGGCATAAGCGATTTCCCCTTCGGCAACCAGGGACTCCAATTCACCTTTCACACGCTCCAGGTCCGCCAGGGCAAACTGGAAGCAAGAGGCCCGATCGGCCAGGATAGCCTGAGCCTCGGCCAGAGTTTCGGGCAAAACGACGTGCCAGGCAGGCGTCGTTGCCCCGCCCTCTCCGGCAGCAAAAGAGGCTACGGGAGCGGCCTCTATCTGCCATACCCCCAAAGGGTCCATACCTCCTGCCGGAGCCAATCCGGAGACGGTGAAAAGATGCTCGCTCATAAGCAGATTTCAAACTACAGCTTCAGGCTTTTGAGCAGGCCGGCAGCCAGCTCAGCCATGGTGCGGAAAAACTGGGCACGATTGGCCTGTGCCTCTCGCACCATATCGGCATGTATTCTCCAGAGCACCTGGTCCACTTCGCCGCTTCTCTCCGGCACGTACACTTCCATATCACCATCGAAGTCAACTCTGGTATAGGCACGCAACCTCCTGGCCTGGCCGGCAGTGTCCTTAACCATGGCATCGAGGTCATCCACGGAATAGGTCTTTACCTCCAGCGTGGCGATCTGCTCCGCCGCCTGACCCAGCGCCGTGGCGAGCTGGCTGGTGAACTTTTTGATCGAATTGCCCAGGCTTTCCCACTCATCGCGCAGGCCGAAGGCGACCTCGACCATCTCCGCAGCTTCAGCAGGTGAGGCAACCCGTGCCTCACCAGGCGAGGCAACCTGTGCCTCACCCTCAGGTATGGAAAGCACAGGCACATGGGCAATCTCCGGGCGCGGTGGCGGTTCCTCGCCTGGACTGGCAAGAGGGAGGCGCACCGCCGGGTCGCCGATGATGACGTAGGCGCGGGCGTCATTGTTGGCGGTCCACAATCCGGCCAGTGTCAGCTCATCCACCTTAGCGCCAAACTCCATCTCTTCGATCAGCACAGTCAGGTCTGAGGCTATCTCGGCATAACGGTCGTTGAAGTACTCCACGGCCCAGCCCACCGTTGCTCCTGCCATCAGGCGTCTGAGCGTGCTTTCGAACACGGTGAGCTGTTCACCGGCCCGCTCCCACAGGAAAGAGTAGCTCCAGGCCCTTTCCACGTGCCCGATCACGGCCAGCATGCCACCTCTGGGGTGGGCGAGGAGGCGGCGGGGTAGACGGGACACGAATGCATAGGGAGCTATCTCAGCGCGCCCCCCAGGAATCCGCCTGGCGAACTCGTCCAATCTGGGGGTGCCGGCGCCATAGCAGGCGAAGAAGAATGCCATAGAGCCGAGCAGATGTGCATCGCCGGCGATGTCGTCAGCCGAAAGGTAGAAATCCTCGGGGATCGGCCCCCTGTGCCTTTCCGGCCCGGGCCAGTCCTGACACAGGATTGCGCCCTGATGCGGCAGTTGACGCCGGTCGCCGTTGGGGAAGCCCATCCCGTGGCCAGCGGCGTAGACCAGCGCGGGGGCATTTTCGCCCCCCAAAAGGCTGTTCAACCGCCCCTTGGTCGCACTCTCCCCAACCCAGCTCTGCACCTGCCAGTCAGGCTGAGCGGCGGACATCTTCTGAGCCAGCGGTTTGACCATATGGTCCGCGCTCAGCTCAGTCGCCCGATCACCGGGGGTGCGCACACCGAAGAAGGCAGCCCGGCGGGGCAGAGCGACCCTGCCGGTCTCTGCCTCCACCACACTGCGAGCATAGCAGGCATACTCCTCCAGCGTATCGAAGCAGATACGACCCACCGCGTACTGGACGTCGAGCTGATTCTGGAAACGGTAGGGTATGGTCTCTGGGTCGCCGACAATGAGCAGATAATAAGGCACAAGGTCGGGATCCACCGGTCCCGGACCGGCGCCGTGGCGGGCCAGAAAGCTGTTTTTCGAATCGCCGGGGCGGTAGCCGTCTGCGCCGCTGTACTCACGGTAACGCTCGCCGGCCTGTTGCTGACGCAGTGCCAACAGCTCACTCAAAGCCTCGCGGATGGCCTGGACCCGTTCGTCCTTCGCAGCGAAGATCACCCCCCAGCCGGCCTGTGCCAGGTCTCCTGGATCCACGCCCCCCTTTACCGCCCAGTGAGCCAGGCGACGCTGCTGCAATTCGTTCAGCAGCCCCCGGTCCACCTCTTCTCCCGCGATGGCGGCAGCAAGCTGGCGAGGCGTCATAGGCGGCAGCTCATAATCACCGCTCGCCCCGTTAATGCCGTTGAAATAAAGATACTCTTCCATTGCTCCCTCTGCCAAAAGTTACTCGCCGAACGGATCTACGGTCAACTTCCTCTCCACAGCCTCGCCAGCCAGATAGGCCCAGGACAGGGCCCACACATCCTCAAAACGGACCGGATAGCGCCTGATACTCGCGTCACGCGAGCCGGTGGCGACATATCTGCCATCCGGGCTGAAAGCCACGCTGCGCACCATGTCAGAGTGACCAGTGAGGATGGCGATAGCCTTAGGTGGCCGCCCGGCCAGGTCCCACAGGCGGGTTGTCCGATCCCACGATGCACTCGCCAGATACCTGCCATCCGGGCTGAAGGCCACGCTGTAAACGTAGCCATCATGTCCTTCCAGCACATGAACAGTGGTGAAAGCTTTCATATCCCACAGTCGGACTGTGTGATCCCAGGCTGCAGAGGCCAGATACCTGCCGTCAGGGCTGAAGGCCAGGCCAAACAAGTCATGAGTGTGGCCGGTGAGGACCTTCAGCAGCGCACCGGTATGGGCGTCCCACAGGCGTATGTCGTTGTCTGTAGAGCCGGTGGCGATGCGGGAGCCATCCGGGCTGTAGGCCAGCGCATATATTGCGCCGGTATGACCATTCAAGCTAAAGACTACCTGGCCGGTGTTGAGATCCCATAGCAGAGCCGTTTTATCATCGGCAGCAGTTGCCAGATAGCGCCCGTCCGGGCTGAAGGCCAATGCGTCAACCTCATCAGCATGGCCGGATAGCGTCATCACAGGTGGCCCGGAGAGGGCAGCGGTATCCCACAAACGCACCAGCTTATCGGCAGAGCAGACGGCCAGATATCGTCCATCAGGGCTGTAGGCCACATCCCACACGGTACTCTGGACGGAAAGCGTGGTCACAGCCTCGCCCGTAGCAGTTGACCAGATGCGCACCGTGCCGTCAGACGAGCCGGAGGCCAGGAAAGCGCCATCAGGGCTGTATTCCAGGCAGTTTACCGTTTTACGATGTCCGCTGAGTGTGGAGACGGCGGCGCCCGCCGGGGGTCTGGTGTCCCAGACGCGTATCGTCTTATCCGCGGAGCCGGAGAGCAGAAAGCGCCCGCGGGGATCGAAAGCCACGCCGTTGACCGGGCCGGTGTGGCCGGTTAACACCGCAACGGCGTCACTCTTGCGCAGGCTGACATCCCACAGGCGCACAGTGGCATCGCGGGAGGCGGAGGCCAGAAAACGCCCATCAGGGCTGAAGCTGAGGTTCATGACCTGATCGGTATGGCCTATCATGGTCACCAATGCCTCTCCCGTGCTCACCTTCCACAGACGAACGAGCCTGTCATCGGAGGCGGTGGCAAGGAGCGTACCATCCGGGCTGAACACGACGCTGTTGACCCCACCGGTATGGCCAGCGAGAGAAAGTAACGGGAGTACCAGGGGCACTTCAGCCTCGTCTTCGATCACAATTTTCCACAGACGTATCCTCTGATCCCACGAGGCAGTGGCAAGGACATGCCCATCGGGGCTGAAAGCAACGCCACGCACGGCCAGCGGGTGTGCAGTGATCGTGTACACAGCCGTCCCTGTCGAGAGGTCCCAGATACGGGCGGACCTGTCGTAGGAGCCAGAGGCCAGGTAGCGCCCATCAGGGCTGAAGGCCAGCCCGGCCACCAGACCGGTGTGGCCCTCCAGCCTGGCCACCTCCTGACCACTTGAGACATCCCAGATACGGATGGGGGGATCACCGCCGCTGGCCAGGCAGCGGCTATCAGGACTGTAGGCCAGTCCCCAAATCCAGTTCTCCCCACCTCTCCCAGGCACACTAATGGTCCGTATCAGGCGAGCGGTGGCCGCATCCCACAGCAGAATCCGGCCATCGGCCAGGCTGGCAGCCATTGTAGAACCGTCAGGGCTGTAGACAACGCTGGCCACGTAACCCATCTCTCCCCCTTCCAGCCGACGGGCAGGATAGAAGTCGGTGACGGCCTGGCGCAGTGCGATCTGGGCCTGCGCGGTGTTGGCAGCCTCGACCGCCATCTGGGCCATGACGATACTTTGCTCCTGGTTGATCGTGCGGTAACGCATCGAGTTAGAGGCCCATTCCCTGGAGCGGGCAACGCGGCTGGCCCGATAGGCGATACCGGCCAGCGCGCTGACCACCAGGATAACGATAGTAGCAATGATGGCGCCGGCGATCTGGAGATTGCGCCTTCTGACGCGGGCCTGCTCGGCCTGATGGGCAGCTTCCAGGAATTCCTGCTCATACGGCTCGACCTCAGCAGGATGGGAACGTGCCCAGGCCAGGGCTTCCTCAAGAGTACGGCCACGATAGAGGATGCCGGGGTCTCCGCTTTCCTGCCAGCGGCGGGCTGCCAGGCGGAGTGGCGTCTGGCGCGCAAGCTCCCATTCCTGATTGGAACGCAGGATCGGGTCTATCAGCCGGTCATGGGAGATTTCGTACCAGTGCGCGCCGGCCCGCAGCTCAGCATGGATGAGGAGCTGCGCCTCCAGGCAGTCCACGGCTACGTTGGGAAGCCCGGCAGTATCCCGCTCGCCCCGCCACACCAGCCCACGGGTGCGCATCGGCGTGATCAACTGCCGGCCGAACCAGTGACGTAGCTCTCGCTCGCTGACTCCAGTTTCCTGCACACAGCGGGCCAGCCCCCGCTCGTAGAAGTCTATCAGAGCACGATCAACGTCGCCGAACTGCTCAACCTCGTGCCACTGGATCGTATAGTCTTCCTGCTCAGGGAGGCTCTCCCACAACTGGCTGCACACGACCTGCAACTGGACCGGCTCAACGAATGGACCCAATACCTCCTCGCCCTCCAGCCAGGCCTCAGCACCGCCGAAGTGCTGAACCTTGATGCGGCGCAGGTTGTCCACCAGGCGCTCGGCCACACCCTCCTCAAACGGGCAGCCGGCGTTCTGAGCCGGCCTGCTCACCGCTTCCAGCGCGGCATCACGGTCGAGACGTTCCATGCGGAAGCGCGTGCGCAGGCGTCTGGGGAACAGCGAGGCATAAGGATCCAGCCCGGCCACGCGTTCTTCACTCATCGCCAGGAGCACACCCAACGATGGTATCTCATTCAGCGCTTCTACCAACTGTTCAAAAAAGCCGCGTATATCCCGTGCCCGCTCCCGATGCCTGGTGAAAATCTCCTCAAACTGATCCACGATCAGGATCGGTGGCCTGCTCTCCCAGTCACCTGCATCCGTGTAGTAGCGAGCGAGGAACGAGGAAAAAGTTTCCCCGAGCAAAGCCGTCGGCGGCACATCGGTGCCGGCAAGGCCCATCAGAGCACTGAACACGAAGATATTTTCCACCTCGTCGGGCCTTACCCCGGGCGGCGGCGCGTTCCCTACCCGTGTGACCGGCAGCGGATTGAAACCCTCCTCTTCCAGGCCAGGGATGATCATAGTGTTGATCAGAGAGGTTTTGCCGGCGCCAGAAGGAGCGTAGAAGAGGACCACCCGCTCGGCCAGGAGCAGCGACAACAGCTCGCGGGCCTCACGGCTGCGCCCGTAGAAATTGGGGCGGTCGCCACGCTCGAAAGGACGGGGACCGACATAGGGGTTGTTTTTCACCGGCTCAACGCCTCCCAGTACTCACGCAGCTCCGCCACAAACTGCTGCACGCTACCCCAGAAAACGTTGATCTCAGCATCCTGAAAATAGTGATGCAGGAAATTACGCACCGCGGCAGTGTCCGTACTGCTGTGGTCAAGCTCCAACTGCACAGCCACATGTTTGAATTTGCGCCGCTGTTCTCGGGTTGCCACCAGCCCGCGCAGAATGACGCGGAACTCCCAATCGCTCAGTGCATAGCCAAGGAACACCAGCGAACTGTTGGAGAGTGCCGCCCAGACGCAGGAAGGGATACGTTCCATCTCAGCCGAAATACGCACCAGAAAGTCCAGACAATCATCTTCAGTCAGCACCAGCGAATTGGCGTCCTCATCGCTGCCGAATAAGTGATAGACCAGAGGAGCCTCCGGGGTCGGGACATACCCCGGATCCTGCTCGAAAATCGAGGGCGCACCGCTCAACGCGTCACTCCAGCGGCAGATTTCGCGCACCGGCTGTCTGCCCTGTGCGCGTAATGCCTCGCTCATCAGGCTGTTGAAATCGGTCGTCAGGTAAACGGGGAGGCCCAACCCGGCCAGCACGCGATAAGGATCGTTCGGATCGCCGGCGCTAAAGTTCGGCCAGCCGACGGCCCGGATCAGCTCGCTCAACGTGGTATACCTGCCGGCAGGCCTCAACTCCTCCGGCAGCCTGCTGACGAGTTCCTGCTTCATAAAATCGAGCAGTTCGTAGCGGGGGAAGTCTGCTCCCTGATTGCTTGCCAGATACTGCGCCACCCGGGTCAGGTTACGTCTGTCAGTGAAGGGATACCCGTGCAGCCCGGCCCACGCCTCAGCGATTTCCTCGTACTGCGGCAGCCACCGGGTCTGGACACGGTGACCGATAATGGGAGTACACTTGCCCTGCTGGATCATACGGACCAGGCCGGTCCAGAACACACGCGGATTCCTGTCACCTAAAACCTCGCCACGGGAGTCGGCCTCGGCGCCCCACAGCCGGCCCGATTTCAGGCGCATAAACAACACAGGCACACCTGCATCGGGCCGACCAGCGGTGAGCAGAGTGCTGCGCGCCTCGTTCATCGCCAGGTCTACCTGCCCATGTTCCAGAAGCCGCTTATAAAAAGCGAGGCTGAATTTCCGTCCGCTCTCGACCGTCACCACATCCTGCATCGCCACCACCGCCGGCACGCCCACAGAGACCAGGCGTGGGGCCAGCCCCAAGAAAGCATCGGCGGTGGCACGGGTGGCCGACTGGCAGGCGACCAGGAAGACCAGACGCGGACGCACACCCTGGCGGGAGAGCATGCTGGCCAACATCTCGTCGGTGATCACAGCGGTCAGACCCTGCTCATCCTGCAGATACAGCGCTGCCTGTCCGCGCCTGACGTTGAATGCACCGTGCCCCAGGTAATGGAGTATGTGGTAACCAGCGCGTAACTTTTCCTCGATACACTCCAGGGTCACAGGCGGGGGCAGGAAATCGGCCAGCACAAGGTTGGGGCCTACAGCGGAGAAAACGGCGCGGAGGCCGGCCTGCTCGCTCTCCAGGTCCACAAGGGGCAAATTGTAGCGCGACTCCAGGTCCGAGGGAGTGGGGATGGCGACCAGGACGCGTACAGGCCGCTCCTCAACCGGACCACCCCACGGCAGAGCAACAGGGAGATAACGCGAGAAAGGGGTATGAGCCTGAGCGGAGAGCATGGCCCTCTCGTCGTGCAGCAATTCCCACGGGAGGGTGTGCAACTCCGCCGCGGCAGGGTCTATGCGCAGATGGACACGACATCCGGGGCACTGCCCCCAGGCCCTTTCCCACGCCGCGCGGATACGGACATCGCCCAACAGGCTCTCAAACAGACGGCGCCCATCGGCCTGCGGATCGCCTGAGGAGCACCAGGGCAGGATGTTACAGGCGAGGTAACCACGGGGAAACTCCTGTTGCCCGCCCGGCGTGCTCAGCGTCAGTTCGACCGGGTAACCTTCGCCGTCAGCAGAACGCTGGAAGATACGTATCTCCAGATCGGCGAGCTCCTCCCCGGCAATGCCATTACCTGTCATGTTTCACCCGCCTCTTGACCCGCCAGCTTCGGCAGGCGCTGGTAAGTATAGCACAATACCGGGGCGGCGCAAACCTCAGCACAGGCCTTCATTCCGTCAGGCCTGCAGGTCAACCACTCTCAGGTGTAAGTGAGGGCTCCGGCTCCAGAGTCGGCTCAGGTATAGGCGCCTCAGTCGGTACAGATTCAGGCGTATCTACTGGCACAGGTAGAGGCGTATCCGTGGGCACAGGGACAGGCGTCGGCTCCTGGGCAGGAGCAGCAACGAAAACCTGCACCCGTGCCTCAACACGGCCCAACTCGCCGCTGAAAGCCGTCACGCGCAGAGTATACAGTCCTGGGGGCAGATGAGTGGTATCCCACTGGGTCAACAGGCCGTTCTGTACCTGCGCCAGGTGCGGCCCACTGATCCAGCCCCAAACCTGGGGATCGCTTCCGGCGCCATAATCCGCCTCATAATGCTGAAAACCCGGCAACTGCACGGTCCCGTAAATCGGCACGATGCCGGAAACAGTACCACCGTTTTCGGGGTAAGTGATCGTCACCAGGGGGCGCTCAGTATCCGGACTGCATGCCTGGCGGGGAGCCAGAGGCAGCCCTTCGAAATAGTCCGGGTTCGCCTCAAGCTGCACCCGTGCCCACTCCCACCCCCGCTGGTCATCAATCACAACCATCAGGCGCTCGACTACCTGGTCCGGGCAATACTCATTTGCCAGCAGGCCCGAAAGGGCATCAACCCGCACCACCTGATACCAGTCGTGCGTCTCGTCCAGCGGTGGCTGATTTTTAGCGAACAACTCCTGCTTACGGCGAGGACAGAACGGCGTGGGCCGGGCGCCGGAATCGGCGCATATCTCATAGCTGACTATACCAGACGGCCGCGCAAAATCCTTTACCGGACGATCTGCGAGCGCAGCTTCCATAAAATTATGCCATATCGGCCCGGCACCGCGCACACCAGACACGTTATACATCGGCGTGTTATCCGCATTGCCCACCCATACCCCTGTGACCAGATCAGGCGTATAACCGATGGCCAGGGCATCCCGGAAATCAGTTGTGGTGCCCGTTTTAACCGCCGCCGGGCGGCTTAGCTCGAGCACACTGGGGCAGGCAAAAGCCTTGCAGCGCGCCTGTGGATCGGCCAGGATGGAAGTGATTAAATAAGCATGCTCAGGTGCAAGCACCTGCTCTCTGGGCGGCAAAGTATTATCCACCAGCACATTGCCCTTACTGTCCTCAATGCGCAGGACAGGCGAGGGTCTCACGCGCGCGCCACCGTTGGCGAAGGCAGCGAAGGCAGCGGTCATTTCCAGCAACTTCGCCTCTCCACCCCCCAATGTGAGCGACAAACCGTAGGCAGGGGGATGGTCAAGAGGATAATCCGGACAATACAACTCAGGATGTACCAGCGAATCAACCCCCAGCCGGCCGGCCATCTCCAAAAGCCCATCCACACCCACAAACTGGAGCGCCTCCACAGCGGGCACATTGTAAGAATTGGCCAGCGCATCGCGCAGAAGCATCGGGCCGTGGTATTTGCCATCGAAATTAACCGGCACATAGGGAGGATTGGCCCCGTCTGGGAACTCTGTACGCACGTCCCAAAGCAGAGTGGCCGGTGTCCAGCCCCGCTCGAAAGCGGCCACATAAGTGAGCGGCTTGATAGCGGAGCCGGGCTGGCGACAACGAAGCGCAACATTGACCTGACCGTCAATCTCCTCGTTATAAAAATCAGCGGACCCGACCATAGCCAGTATGTGGCCGGTAGTCGGGTCAAGCGCTACAAGAGCACCGTTAGTAGCATTACGTTCTGAGAGCGCAGCCACTCCCTCACGCACCGCCTGCTCTGCCAGCTCCTGCAGGCGAGGGTCCAGTGTGGTATAGATGCGCAGCCCGGGGCCACGGTACAACGCCTCCGGCCCGAACATCTTCTCGACAGTCTGCCGCACGTAGACTACAAAATGCGGCGCCGCGTTCAAATCAAGACGGGGGGCTTTAAACTCATAAGCGCGCATCTCGGCCACCGCCAGCGCCGCCTCAGCATGGGTGATATACTCATCCTCGATCATCAAGGCCAGCACATCAGCCTGGCGGGCCAGGGCCCTATCCAACCCTCCTCCAAACGGGTCATAGGTGGCAGGGGACTGGGGGAGGCCGGCCAGGAAAGAAGCCTGCGCCAGCGTCAGATCGGCTGCATCCACACCAAAGTAGGTCTCAGCGGCAGCCTGGATACCATAGGCCAGATTGCCGTAATAATTCTCGTTGAGATAAACCTCCAAAATCGTCTCCTTAGGGTAGACACGGGTCAGCTCGGCCGCCAGCACTGCCTCCTTGATCTTGCGCCAGGCCGTCTCCTGCATCCTCTCCTCCGGGTCGAGGAGGACATTACGGGCCACCTGCTGCGTGATCGTGCTGCCTCCGGAGACGATTTCCCGCTCCGAGAGATTATAATAGAGCGCTCGCAAGATAGCGATGGGGTCAAACCCGGGGTGCACCCAGAAATTGCGATCCTCGGTTGCGATCGTGGCATCAATCAAATAGCGAGAGATCTGGTCAAGCGTGACATAAGTGCGCCGCCCCCCGCGCGGGTCAGTCACCTCATAGAGCAGATTGCCGTCACGGTCCAGAATCTTGCTGCTGACGAACGGGGACTGGCGGCTGCGCAGCTCCTGAGGAGAGGGGAGCTGTCTGGCGATAGCGAAATAGCCAGCGATGATCGTAATGAAGCCTACAAAAAACAGGGACACCACTGAGGCGACCATCCAGAATCCTATCCTGATAAGCACATTGAGCGGATTGGATTTCCTGGCCTGTTGAGATGGTGGGGCAAAACGGGGTTGAGGCGGGACATAACCCGGGCGCAGAGGTGGCGGCACAGGGCGAGGCAATCCCACCGTAGGAGTGGCGCCTGTAGGCACACGTGGGACAGGCATAGTAGGCTCCCCCAATTCCTCCTCTATCTCAGCCGTCTCAACCTCATCAGGTGAGAGGGTGGGCATGGGCCGTTGCGTCCTCTCCTGGTGCCGATCACTGCTGAGAGGCTGCGTATATTGAGGGCGTGGCACAGGGGATCGAGGCGGGTGTTTCTCAGACATAAGGGTGCTCCCAGGGTTAACGCAGGTAAGCAAAAAGCCTCCTGGCGATGACCTACTCTCCCAGGGGTTACCCCCCAAGTACCATCGGCGCTGGCGGGCTTAACTGCCGGGTTCGGGATGGGACCGGGTGTGACCCCGCCGCTAGAATCACCAAGAGGCTTTTGTTACGAAATCAACACCTGTTTTTATAGACACAACTGAACAGCGCGAAAACTCCAAGTTCTCCGCACCACGAGTTAAGCCCTCGACCGTTAGTACGGGTTAGCTCAACGCATTGCTGCGCTTACACATCCCGCCTATATAACCGGTAGTCTGCCGGCGGTCTTACCCGGTTTACCCGGTGGGGGACCTCATCTTGGGGCGAGTTTCCCACTTAGATGCTTTCAGCGGTTATCTCTGCCAGACATGGCTACCCAGCGATGCCCCTGGCGGGACAACTGGCACACCAGAGGTCTGTCCACCCTGGTCCTCTCGTACTGAGGGCAGCTCCCCTCAAGTCCCCTGCGCCCGCAGCGGATAGAGACCGACCTGTCTCGCGACGGTCTGAACCCAGCTCACGTGCCACTTTAATGGGCGAACAGCCCAACCCTTGGGACCTTGTCCAGCCCCAGGATGTGACGAGCCGACATCGAGGTGCCGAGCGAGGTCGTCGATGTGAACTCTTGGACCTCACCAGCCTGTTATCCCCGGGGTAGCTTTTGTCCGGTAAGCCACGGCCCTTCCACTCGGGACCGTAGGATCACTAAGCCCGACTTTCGTCTCTGCTCGACTTGTGAGTCTCACAGTCAAGCTCCCTTATGCCTTTGCACTCTTCGGCGGGTTTCCATTCCGCCTGAGGGAACCTTTGGGCGCCTCCGGTACCTTTTAGGCAATTACGTTTGTCTGGCCGAGGGAAGTTTATAGCGCATTTCTGGAATAAGATAAGGCTCGATCAGGTCACGGAATACTTCGTATGATTCGCCTGAGATGTAGACCTGATAACCTTCTCGTTGCTTCCGAGGTTGCGCCTTGAGGTCAAACCGCTCTTGCAGCACCTGGCAAAGGCGCTGCACCTCACCCAGGCTGAAAGCCTGGGTATTGATCAGCACCCCTTTTGATTGTGCCGATTTGGCCGACCCATCGTCCATGAACCAATAGGCTAAGGCACAAGGAGTCAGCCAACGGTGGATCAATCGCGGCACACGTTTCTGTCCATCCCGGTAAAACTGATGGGCATAAAATCGGAAGGCGCTATGACTCAAGGTCTGAAACCACCAGTTTCGACTTTCATGCCCTTGGCTCCACACCACCTTGACCTGGGGTGGAGTTTGCACCCATTCAGCGAACAGTTTGTAGAGGTGCATGACATAGGCGATATGGGCTTCGCTTTGTTCCACCTTGAGACGGTAGGTGCGGCCATTATTTTGAGTCTCAAGGTGGGCATCACCCAACATTAACCCAATCAGCACTTCTCTCTGTTCTCTGGTGAGTTTCAAGCCTTTTTTGTATTCTTCGAGCTCTCTTGACCTCATGCTATACTCCCGATCACAGCCAGACCCCGGGTTGCCCCGGCTTCCAGTCGCCTGGAAGTTCAGACTGTATCACCATCCCAGAGGGATGTCTGGCGTACAGTCGTTGGGGGGTCTTCCCTGGAAGACTTCCCTGCTGATAATCCGCACTGGCCGCTTTTTCACCCATCGGGTAGCGCCAGATTCTACACCTCCTCGGTCATCATCCGGGTAACGGTACAGATGATGCCTGGAGAACGGACTTCCCAGCATACAGCCAGATTTGCCCCTGACGTTGCCGCCAGGGCGCCCCACATTTGAGGCGACCGCCCCAGTCAAACTGCCCACCTGGCACTGTCCCCCTGCCGGATTCACGGCCAGGGGTTAGGGTCAAGGCTTAACCAGGGTGGTATTTCAAGGACGGCTCCACCGAAGCTGGCGCCCCGGCTTCATCGCCTCCCACCTATCCTACACAAGCTAAGCCCTAACTCAATACCAAGCTGCAGTAAAGCTCCACGGGGTCTTTTTGTCCTGCTGCGGGTACACGGCATCTTTACCGCGACTTCAATTTCGCCGGGTCCCTCGTTGAGACAGTGCCCCACTCGTTA
>DAOTYA010000129.1:0-2399 GCA_034435075.1 Anaerolineae bacterium | reverse complement strand
GCCTTCGCCTTCACAGGGGACGTCGAAGCGGATTTACTGAGCATCACCGCCGTTCACCCGATGCGGGAGGACGCCGTGGGGGCGTTCCTGGCGCGGGCCGGGGCCGATTGGGCTGTCATCTACCGGCTGATCGAGCGGGGCCAGATCGTCGAGACGGTGTACGAGGGCCGGAGGTACTATGGAAGAAGGATCGGCCGATAAGAGCAGACTCAGGCGGATATGGAAGCGATTTACCGGCGCGACGGCCAGATTGTGGCTCCTCACGGCGGCGTTATTAGGCGTAGGGATGTTGCCCTGTCCAGAGTGCGGCGCGCTGCTGATGTTTCATGTATGGCCGCTCGCCGGACTGGCCCTGGCCATTCGGGCGCTGAAGCGGCGCTATTGGGGCGAATCCTCGACGGAAAAGGGTGGAGAAGAGAAACCGGATGCCAT
This sequence comes from Anaerolineae bacterium, assembly GCA_034435075.1. Lineage (GTDB taxonomy): Bacteria > Chloroflexota > Anaerolineae > B4-G1 > B4-G1 > JAOAAG01. Next base: position 1,967 of record DAOTYA010000129.1, on the reverse strand, counting down.
ATCCGTTTATCGTCTGCGGCAGTGATGCCGGGCGTCGTCTTGATTGCTCTCCTGGTCTGCTTCCTGGCCAGATGCGCCGCCCATCGCGGGCAATTCATTCGTGCAACCTGAAGGGGGACGTTCATCCCCAGATGATCTGACAGCCGAGCACGGCGATCAGCGCGCCGACGGCCGAACTGAGTGCATTCACCCAGTCGTTGTTCAGCCACCGCCAGCCGCGTCGATGCTCGTTCGGCGTGCCGTCCGGATCGGTCTTTTTTCCGTTTCCTTGCCCCGCTTGGGCGAATAGTAAATGGCCTGCACCGTTGCCCCGAGCAGGCTATCGAACAACGAGCCGCATACTCCGCCCAGCACGGCCGGCAAAAGGAGCCGTACACTTCCCCAACGGCCGGCTGCGTCGGGGAGCGCGTTCAGCGGGCCGCCGATTATTCCATCGAGCCACACCAAAAGCATCCCCGCCAGGCCGATAACCAGTGCTCCGGCCAGGGTTGCCCGGGTGCTGGCCGCCGCCGGATTGTGATCCGGCGGGCACGTCAGGCGGTCACGTCCGGCGGGCACGTAAGGCGGTCACGTCCGGCGGGCACGTCAGGCAGGAACGACGCGCGGAATCCAGTTATGCGTATCTCACACCCGCGTGCAAACCTGATGCTAGCGGGTGCCCAGCACTTCGTGAAGCGCCACGCAGGCCGGGCAACTTCCGTCAGGGCGAACGATCGCGTATCCGTCCTGCGGATCGTAGCCGTAGCGCACGAAATCAATATTCCAGACGATGATGCAACGCACCATGCCGGTATTAATACTCAAACGAACGGCCTCAGCCAGCCAGGCCGCCTGCTGAGCGTTGTTCGTGCCACGCGCCCAGGCGAAAGCATCCGAGAACGTCGGCACACCCTCCTGCGACGCATAGCCCATCTCAGTGTAGAAGAGTTTGCGCGTGCCCCGGAAAATGTTGTAGTAAAGCTGCGTCTGCGGCAGAAAGTACCAGGAATGATGACGACTCCCGTTATCTCCGGGATGGCCGCTGGTTGCAGAAGGTGAGGTGGCACCGGCATTGTGATGCGCCCCGATATAGTCCATACAGTTAGCTGCGCCGGCGTTGAACAACCCTTCCATCCACGGTTTATCATCGCAGCCGTTGGGACTGCACCCGCCAAACCATCCGGTCGGTGCCGGCGCGGCACTGATAACTGCCGTCTTAGGGTTCGCCGCCTTGATGGCGTTATACGAGGCACAGAGAAGCTCCGTGTACGCCTGCGGGCTGATGTAGCCAATCTGCCACTCACGGTCAATGTTCGGCTCATTCCACACTTCGATGGCGTCCGCACCGGCCCGTGCCAGCGAGGCTACCCAATTGGCGAAGTTCTGCTCGAAACCCGGCTCCACCACCATCCCCGGCCGCCCCAGGGCGCTCAGTTGTATCTTAAACCCGTTCGCGTGGGCGGCCTGGATGATGCCAGACGCATCCTGTCCGTAGTGGACCTGCACTTTAGACCAGGTCATGCCGGCATAGTGCATCAGGCTGGCATAGGGATGGCCTATGTCCCGCACGTGCCCTCCCAGCTCGAACCCACCGCTGCTGACCGGAGCCACGACGGGCGTCGCAGGCGTTCCCTCACCAACCACGATCACCACCGTCAGGTTGCCGCCAAACGGCCCCTGCGCCGTCCGCATCTTCCAGATGCCGGTATAGTTCCCGTCCTGGTCCGGAGCCTTCATCTTTACAGTTACGTCTATCTCTGCACCCGGTTCCAGCGCCCCTACGGGCACGCTGTCAGACGCATCTAATTTCGCACCGCTCACGAAAGCAAGCACTGTGTCTGCCGGCCAGGCACATGTACCGGTATTGCGCACGCGCCAGGTCTTATCGAACTCCTTCCCCTTCTCGAAGCGAGTATTATCGGGCACGGTGACGTCTTTGACCCAGCGGGCGTTCAGGCATTCCGCGGTGGTCGCTCCACCACCAACCG
>DAOTYA010000128.1:0-13845 GCA_034435075.1 Anaerolineae bacterium | reverse complement strand
CCCCTGGCCTCTGGCCCACCCCAGATCCCCACTCCTGCCTGTCACCCCCCAAAATTTCGCTGCGCAAGCCATCATATGAGGCGAGTTGCGGTTGTGGCCGGGCATGCTATAATCCAACTGACCATGGCGGAGTACGGTGAACCCCTGACCGAGCGTGAGATCGAGCTGCTCAGGCTGGTGGCGACAGGTGTCACAAACCGCGAGATCGCCTACCGCCTGTGCATCAGCGTCAATACCGTCAAAGTACACCTGCGCAATATCTTCGTCAAATTAGGTGCTGAGTCGCGCACTGAAGCGACTATGATAGCCGTGCGCGAGGGATGGGTGGTTATTGACAAACCACCGGAACAGGAGGAGGTCAGGGCTGAAGCCGAAAACCAGGTTGCCGCCGCACCGCTGCCCCAGCCTCAGTCTGTTATATCTGAACCAGCACTTCCATGGTTTAAGCGTCTTGCCCTGATCGTTACTTTTCTGCTTGTAATCGCTGGGGTCCTCGTGAGCTGGCCTCGTGACAACACACGTGCTGGCAATAACGGGCACGGCCTGCCCCTGGCCCTCCCGTCCGAGCGCTCTCTGCCGCCTGTGAGTGGAGCGCAAACTTCCCCATGGCGCGAACTGGCGCAGATGCCAACCCGGCGTGCCTACCTGGCCCTTGCCGCCTGGCAGGGCCGTATCTTCGCTATCGCCGGGCAGACGGTTGAGGGGGCCAGCGCCGTCGTCGAGATATACAGCCCTGAGGAGGACCTGTGGGTACGGGGTCGGGACAAGCCGACTCCGGTCACTTATGTATCCGCGGCGGTGATCGGTAAAGAGACCTATGTACCGGGCGGCTGCGATGCTTGGGGCCGGCCACTGGATACACTTGAGATCTACGATATGGAGGAGGATACCTGGCGCCAGGGTAGCCCGTTGCCTGAAGCACGTTGTGCCTACGCACTGGCTGTCTGGAATGACAGGCTATTCCTGTTCGGCGGGTGGGATGGCACACAATACGTGTCCACAGTATTCATCTACGACGCGCAAACAGATAGCTGGGGCCGGAGCCAGCCTATGGACGAGGCGCGGGGTCTGGCAGCAGCAGCCCCTTTGAGCGATCACATCTACGTGGTGGGGGGATATGACGGCAAGCGAGAGCTTACCACGTGCGCCCTCTACGATCCCGTCAGTGGGGAGTGGAATATATGCGCTCCCCTGATTATCGGGAGAGGTGGGTTAGGACTGGTCGGTGTAAACGGGCAGCTTTATGCTATTGGGGGCGGTGGCTGGACCAGTTATCTGGGCTTTAATGAGCGCTACGATCCTTACAGCGACAGATGGACGACCTTCGAGACCCCGCTCATCGGGCAGTGGCGCAGCCCGGGTGTGACGTCGCTTGGCACCTCGGTCTATGCTATCGGGGGCTGGAATGATGACTACCTGAGTACGAACCAGAGCTACACATCTTTTCGGTTGTTCATTCCCGTGGTCCAGTGACCACGCTTCCCAGGTACTCTGAGTTGATAACAGGCTCTATCTCACCACCTGGTACAGTTCCACCTGATTACCATGAAGTACTGTATTGGAGAATCAGCAGCAGGCGTGGCCATGTTCTCGCCATCAACCTGCTGGCATTTGTGATGCTTTTCCTCTTCGGCTACGTTTTCATCTTCTTTGTTCTCCTGTTCGGCCATCCACCAGCAGGGGGCGAGATAGATTTACTTCCACTTGTACCTGGCGTAATCTTCCTGATACCTGCGCATGAACTGGCACATGGCATTGCCATGCGCGTCTACGGTGCGCGGCCCAGGTACGGCTTTTTGTGGAAGGAGCTGATGTTCTACGCAACTGCACCAGGCTATGCTTTCCGACGTAACCAGTACCTGGTCGTCAGTCTTGCCCCACTGGTTAGTTTGAGCCTGCTGGCCTGCTGTGCCATCTTGCTGCTGGCAGGCTCAGAGTTTTATACGGCTGCTGTAGTGGCTATACTGGCTGCTGTGAACGGCGGCTCAAGCGCAGGGGATTTGTGGATGAGTGCCATCTTGTTACGCTATCCGCCACACGCTTACGTCGTTGACGAACGGGATGGAATGAGGGTATTCCTGCAAACATCCAAAGCCTGAGCCATGCAATCATGGAGCGTTCGCTTTGTGATTTTATGGGCTGCTCGCCTGGTTCTGGCGATAGTCTTCTGCTGTAACCTGAGCTGCGCCCTGGCCTTTATAATTGAGCCCGCTGCTTACACAGCGGGCTTTGAAGTCACCGGAGTGGTTGGAGAAGTACTTGTCCGGGGGATAGGGATTCTCTTTCTGATGTGGAATGCCACCTATCCGCTTGTGATATGGCATCCCGGGCGCTACTGGCAACTGTTCCTGATTGTGATAGTGCAGCAGGCCATCGGGGTGGCAGGTGAAACATGGCTATGGCTTACCCTGCCCGCCGGCCATGAATCCCTTGCGCTGACCGGTCAGCGCTTTATCCTCTTTGATGCGGGAGGGCTTGTGATGATGGCCGTGACCTTTGCGCTGACGATGATGGTCAGGCCTCGCTCAACTGTCTGACCCGGGCGAAGAACTCCCGCTCCAGCGCTGGCACCACCTGATCAGCCTTCACGGCAGCGATGTACCGGGCAAGATAATCGGACTCCAGGCGCACAAGCAGTTCCCCTTTCTCCACACTCGCAGGGCGTGCGTCGCCTGCGTAATGGTCGGGATAGTCGCTGTACCACCAGATGCCGGTCAGCGTGGGGGGCAGATGCTCCATACGCTTAAGCGGATTGGCAGGTGTCTCCGGCACACGCTCCATTTTCACCAGGTGGGGGTACGTTCCGAGCACCAGACTTGTCTCCCACTCACAGGCATGGCCTCCGGATGAGGTCTCGCGTACCGCCTCCCACTCCGCTTCCCCCTCCGGCGTCATTCTCCGGAGTGGTATGTACAGGGAATAGGGCTTTTCCTCCCACAGGGCAGACTGGACCAGAAAACCCAGCAGGTGAGAGTTCCCCCCATGCGCATTATAGAGCACGATCTTGCGAAAGCCGTTTCGGCCTATTTCATCGAGCACACCCTGAAGCAGTTCGAGCAGCAGCGTGGGCCTGATCGTGATGGTGCCGGGAAAGCAGCGGGCCTCGTAAATCTGGCCGAAGTAGAAGGGTGGGAAGACAACGGCCGGTTCTTTTTCTGCTGCCAGACATGCAATCTTGTGTCCTACCAGATAATCGGTCCCAAGCGGCAGATGATCGCTATGTCTCTCAACGACGCCCATTGCTACCACGCACACGCCCGTCTCACGTACTGCTGCGGCAAACTCAGGAGCGGTCAACTCTTCCCAACGCACTGAGCACCTCCTACTAAGAGCCTATCCGAAAAACCGTACAAGCGGCATCCCTATGCCGCTTATACCGACGCATAGGGATGCGTCGGTTACGTTTTTCGGACAGGCACTAAGTGAAGATTTTCTGGAACTGCAGCGCTCATAAGTCACGGCACACTCAGCATCGGCTCACAGGGGATCGGCCGGCACATAATGATGTCTGTGATCCCACCCTTCGCCAGGACTGGCGCTGCAGTAGCACAGGCAGGTTTATTATACTGCCGCGCGAGGCGTAGGCAAATCAGGCTTGTGCCACCGGGTAACCCCCAGAGCCCAACAGTTCACCGCGCTTCCCAAATTCTCACATCAAGGAACTCTACGGTTACTTCCGCGTCTCCTGGCGCATATACCCACAAGCCAATGTCCCCATACAGCCACGTGGCATCTTCAAAGCCTGTGGCATACTCGTCGTTGATGTAGAGATGACAAATCGGCCCGGCGCACGTCACGCGCAGTCGGTTGAGCTGCCGGCCCCGACGGATGTGAGGAAATTGCTGCCACTCCACCAGCATCACTGTCTCATTTTCATCCTGCCGCAACACGCCATAGTAACCATCGCTCCCCACGGCGAAGGCGTAGTAACGGGTGGAATCCTGGGCGCGGTAGATCAGCCCATAGCCGTTGAAGTCAGGGCCCGCAACAGGGAGAGCTTCTAATTCAGCGGTGAAGTCTCCCAGGGAGCAGCCGGGCAATACAACCTCCGTCGCGCCAGAAGCAACCTGGAGACGCCGGGGCAAACCAGTTAACCGGCGGTCAGGAGGACGTGCAGGAGAGGGGCTATTCCAGCCCAACAGGAGAGCCACAATCAGTGCCAGCATGGCCATCAGAACCATGGTGAAAGATAACAGTACACCACGCCACAGCCGCCTGCTAACCCGGTTGCGAGAGCTCCGCTCGTCGGCAGCCATATGCCTGTCACCGGATGATTGCCCAATCTGACATAGATTGATTCCGCTGCTCCGACCAATCATCTTCACAAGAGCCTTTGAAAAACTCAGGCAAGCCATTCTGGAATCACAATGTCCCTGAGATACCGCTGCATTGGCATAGTGCAAAGTTGCCAGACCTCGACAGGCAGAAAAGCTTCCTGCACAGGCCGGCAAGATTTCACCCGCGTACTATTCTCTCAGCAGATCATCTCAGACGAGAATTATTATGCCTGCTCAGGTTAAGGAGCGCAAGAGACGGTCTTTGCCACCTGTAACTTCGCGTCTGGGCCTGCCGGTTCCAGCCACAGCGTCGCCGGATGACCACCCGCTGTTAAATTTTGCGAAAATATGCTATGATATGATTTGGAGAAAGGTATGGTAGTTACCAGAGAGCTACAACTACGTACCCAGGGCAACTGTGACATTCGGGATATCACCGCCCAGGTCAGCGAAGCGGTGAAGGAATCCGGCCTGCAAGCCGGGACGGTCACCATCTTCTCCCCCGGCTCAACCGCTGGCCTGACCACCATAGAGTACGAGAGCGGCGCTCTGGCCGATCTCAGGCGAGTGCTGGATAAAATTGCACCCCCTGGCCAGGATTACCAGCACCATCTACGATGGGGAGATGATAACGGCCATTCTCACATACGTGCAGCCCTCATCGGTCCTTCACTGACGGTGCCCTTTGTCAAAAGGCAGCTCACGTTGGGCACATGGCAACAAATTGTGTTTATAGACTTCGATACCCGCCCTCGAGAGCGGCGGCTGATCCTGCAAATAATGGGGGAGTAGAAGATGCCCAACCGCAAGGTAATGGAATCAGCAGCGGAGATGCGTCGCGCCAGAAGGCCCCAGGCCGAGCGAGCATACCGCAAGTACGGTGCTCAGACACGCGAGTTGATCCGTCAACTGGGTAGTTCCTCGCAAGAGATTCATGACCGCGCCTTTGACATACTCAGACGTATGGGCGAGTTCATTGTGGACGAGCTGTTGCAGGCACTGGACGATCCAACGCTGGCCCCGGTCGCGGTCGAAGAAGTTGTCTCGCTGTTGGGAGCTACCGGCGATAAGCGGGCCTGCGAGCCGATATGGCGCTTCCTCCAGGAGCACCTGGATGACCCTGAGTGCGTCTCGACCGCTGCGCTAAGCCTCGCCGGTCTTGGAGATGACCGGGCCCTCCCGTTCTTACGCGCAGGGCTGGAGTCGAAGGATGAGGAACAGGTTGCCAATGGAGTGGCTGGCATGATTATGGTCGGCCTCCCTGAGGATATCCCACTCCTGCGCCAGGTACATCGGGCACACCGCGCCAACCGCGAGATCTGTTTTGGGGTAGCCAATGCCATCCTCACCATCCTGGGGGAGACAAACGAGCGCACCTTTAATCGCACTCTGGACGAGATTCGCACCAGCTTTGCGGATCGCCACCTTTGGGCAGACATCTGGGCCATCCTGGAGAATGAGTTTGGCTCCCCTGGCCGTCCATCCATCCACTGATCCACATGCAGCTCAGCCGTCGCCTCCCAATGCTCTCCGCAATTATCAAAGGTGTGACCGGTCGCTGGCCATTCGTACTGGCAGCTATGGTCGCTTTGATAACTTTTGCCGTCGCCACCCCTGATGGTCTGCTGAGCAAGCTTGACCTGGTAGGCTACGCGGTATGCCATCGTATCCCATCCCGTTCTTTTGCCATCGCGGGACGCCAGCTACCGCTCTGTGCTCGCTGCACCGGCACTTTCGTCGGCGCGCTGCTCGGCCTGGCAGGGCAGGGACTCATCCTGCGCCGTCACCGGGCTGCTGCTTTCCCTTCACCTTCGGTGCTCGTCTTCCTGGTCGGATTCTTCCTGATATGGGCATTTGACGGCTTAAACTCTTATATGACGCTCGTTAACGGTCCCCACCTTTACGAACCACGCAACTGGCTGCGGCTGAGCACAGGAGCTTTACAAGGGCTGGTGCTCAGCGCACTGGTATACCCGGCCTTTAACCTGACGCTGTGGCGCCATCCGTCCAATCAACGTGCCATCCGTCATCCGGGCGAACTTGGCGTCCTGGTGCTTTTAGAAGGCTGTCTGGTCAGCCTGGTGCTCACACGACACTGGCTTTTGCTTTATCCACTGGCCCTGCTGAGTGCAGCAGGCGTGTTGACCATGCTTGGCATCGTCAATGCTACGCTGGCGTTGCTCATCGTACGCCGCGAGAATACAGCGGATACCTGGCAGGATGCCATCGGGCCGTTGCTGATCGGCCTGACTATCAGCATCGTGCAGGTGGGCGTCATAGACCTGATACGTTACTCCCTTACCGGTACCTTCCAGGGTGTTTTCCCACTGCGTTGACGCCAGGAGATCCGGAATGGCCACTACCAGCAGGTACTCTTACGGGACGTCATTCCCGACCAGGAATTGAAAGGGGTTATCGTGCAGACGTGGTTTCCGATGCTCTTCCTGTTTATCCTGGGCTTGCTGGCTGGCGTGGTGGTAAATCATCTGGCCACTGTGTTGCCGGCCCATCGGAATGTGCCGGTGCCCTATTGCCCCTACTGCGGCCGGGAGCGCCCCTGGTGGCAATGGCTGACCCTGCCCTCGTTTCTGGTGAGTCGGGCTTACTGTCCTCACTGCGGTGCACCGCTCCGTCTGCGCTATCCGTTGGTTGAACTGGGACTGGCGACGGCTTATGTCTATCTCTGGGGTACGCTGGGAGCGAACGTCAATATCAGACTGGTGCTCTACCTGGTCTATGGGGCTATCTTTGCCATTATCCTGGTCACCGATATCGAGCGCCGGCTGATCCTCAACAGGGTGACTTACCCGGCGATCATACTCGCCTTCCTGGCCAGCTTTGTCACTCCGGGGATGACGTGGTGGAGCGCTTTGACCGGCGGGCTGATTGGCTTTGTTTTCTTTTCAGTCGCCGCATTGATAGGAAACAGGCTTTTCGGTGACGGCGCGTTGGGGGGAGGGGACATCAAACTGGCCGCTTTTATCGGCCTGATCACAGGATTCCCGCTTATCGTCGAGGCGTTAGTGCTGACGCTGCTTATCGGTGCCGGGGTCAGCCTGTTGCTCTTAATCACCCACGTGCGCCGACGTCGTGATCACATCCCTTACGGGCCTTTCCTCGTCATCGGCGCGATCATCACCCTGCTCCACGGATACCCCATCGCTCACTGGTTTCTCAGCCGCTGAAAAGTGACCAAGACCGGCCAGCCTGCCGAGCACCTGGGCCACACCCATTTTTATCAGGCTGGGGAAGTTAAACGCGGTAATACCGAAGGGAAGGTCGAGCTCACTTTTCTCGCAGACGGTAGAGGTATTAGCGCGGTCAATGAGTGGCTTCAGCGCCAGCAATTCCCGCTCTAGCTCCTCAGGCATGCAGCGTGCCACCAGTTGATCAATCTGCGCCATCAGGGTAATAGCGCGCTCGATCCGCCGTTCTGTCTCGGCGGCCATCTGTGGGGAGATCAGCCCGAAACGTGCCTTAAGCGCATTGAGACGGCGGCCTGCCTCATAGGTCACCCGCGCCAGCTCATCCCGGCTCATCCAGCGCGTCTCATAGTTCAGGATGTGTTTCCAGGTGGGGGCGAGGAGTGCCTGCCTGTGCTCCTCAAGCGTACGATAGCGGATGTGATATCCGTACTTCTCAGGCTGCTCGTAAAACAGGCTGCCCGGGTCCACAAAGGGTGCCAAGGGGCCGATGAAAGGGATGAAGCGGTTATCCCCGAAACGCTCCAGAAGTTTCTCGCAATAAGCCACTGAATCGAGCACCGACTGGGCTGTTTGATGCGGCAGGCCGGTCATAAAAAACAGATCGAAGCGCCGGCACCCGGCATCGAGACAGACCTCAATCGTCTCCTCCAGCTCCTCGTTGGAAAAGTGCTTGTGGATCGCCCGACGGACGGTCGGGTCATGGGACTCTGGCGAGAACTCAATCACGAAGCCGGGCAAAGCTTCAGCCAGTTCGCGGGCAAACTCCCGGTCCATTGGAGTGAAGATCTCGAGCATGCCCTGCCCTGGATAGCCCCGTACAGCGCGCAGGAAACGGCGGGCATGCTCCAGACCTGCCTGCCGGATGTCTCCAAGCAAGAAGGCTGGCCCCCGGCTGATCTCGTACATCCGGTACATATCCTCAGCCAGCCGCTCCGGGGAGCGGTAGGCAGGAGCGGTGCGCCCACTGATCAGACGGGAGGCAGAGGCAGAGCCTCCACAATAGGCACAGTTGTGGCTGCAACCACGTACAGTCAGCACCGCCATTGTGGGATAATCAATCCAGTGGCTGAACGGTATGTAGTTCAGAAAGTCCCGGTCACGTACGACGGAACGCACCAATTGCCGGTAGTCCATCTCCAGGTGGTCCAGATTTGCCGGTATATAGGACTGGGGATTGACGTGCACCTGACCGCTGGCATCTTTCCAGGTCAGATTAGGGATGCGGGCAAGCTTTGAGTGATCGAGCGTCCCGGGTGAAGAGACAACGCACTCCAGGAGCTGGCGTAGCGGCTCTTCCGTTGAGTCGCCGCGCAGCACGTAATCCACCTGAGGATAGCGTATAAGCTCAGTGTGGAAATATGAGGCGGAGAAGCCGCCGAAGAGGACCGGAGCTCCAGGATGATGGAGTTTAACCAGACGGGCGATTTCCAAAGCCCCGTGAGCGTGAGGCAACCAGTGCAGGTCTATCCCAAAAAGGCGCGCCTGAGTACGGGCGATAAATTTCTCGACATCGAAGCTGCGGGAGCGCACCATCCGTGCAGCCAGGTTGGCTATCCTGGTGCGGAAACCGGCCTGCTCCAGATAGGCCACCATCGTCGCGAACCCAAGCGGGTACATATCGAAGACTGGCTCGGAAGGCACCAGGTCACTGATCGGTCCCCACAGCGTAGCCCGCCGGCGAAAGTCGTAAACGGTGGGGGCGTGTATCAGGATCAGGTCTGCTGTGGGCATGGGTCAGTTGTGGTGATCGCCGTTGGGCAGGATGGCGCCGGCGAGTGAGCTGGCCTCAGCAAGCTGTGCTGTACTTACCATAGTGTCTATTAAATTGGCCTGGCTGAGGTTGGCCTTGAACAGGATGGCCTGGGCAAGGTTGGCGCCGCGCAGATCGGCACCGCTGAGATCTGCGCCGCTGAGGTCTGCCCCGCTCAGATTGGCGCCGTTCAGCTTCGCCCGGCGCAGTCTGGTCTGGAAAAGCAGGGCATAACTTAAATCCGCGCCGCTCAGATCCGCCCCGCTCAGATCCGCACCGGTGAGGATGGCTTCGCGCAGGTTGGCGCCAATGGGGTCGGCTCCGACCAGGTCCGCACTGGTGAGTTTTGTGCCGCTGAGATTGGCATAACGGAGATCGGCCCCGCGCAGGCAGGCATTGCTCAGGTTAGCTCCGCTCAGGTCCGCGCCGCGCAGACTGCATGCGGGCAGTTTGATGTTTCCCAGTTCCACTCCGGAAAAATTCCGTTCTCCTGTTCTGTACCGTCTGATCAACTCCTCTCCATTCATCGGCAATCTCACATCCATGCTCAATGCTCGGGCCAGACGGGATGGAACATCATCCACTGTTCTGGCCGTGCGCGTATGTAATTTTCCACAATAGCTGCAATGGCACGAGCGGCGGTCAGGATGTCCTGATTCCTGTCGCCGGTACGGGCGAAACCCAGCGGCCCGGTATATTGAAGCGCGTATCCCTTGCCGGGTGTGTGGTAGCAACCGCCCACGAAGGTGGCTGCGCCGGTCATCACTGCCAGCCGGGCCGGGCCAAGCGGCATGAGGGCCGGCCGCCCGAAAAACTCAATCAATTCCCGATCCTGTGGCACCGGGCGGTCCACCCCTGTTGCCACGATGCCACCGCTTTTGAGTAACTTGATGGCCTGCCGCAGCGATTCAGGTGAGATTGGGGTGATCCTCAGCGCACCAACTCCTCGCAGCCGGTTAAAAATCCTGAAACCCGGCCCGGGGTCCGCCAGGGAGAGCACCTGTACAGGCAGTCCGCGCGCTCCCAGGGCCGGGAAGATCAGGTCAAAATTGCTCATGTGTATCCCCAGTAGAAGCACGCCCCTGCCCCGCGCTGCTTCCGCGCGTACATGCTCAACGAAGGACTCCGGGATATCTATCATACTGCCGCGCTTCTCCGGCGGCTGGCCGACAGCGTGAAAGAAATCATAATAACACTGTCCGGCATGGTAGAAGACCTGGCGTGTCATCTCGTGAAGCGCTTCCTCTCTCACCCCAGGTCCTACCACCTGCTGCAGATTCGCACGAACAGTGTGGTATATAGCCGGACGGCAATCTGCAATGATACAGGCAATGTATCGTGCCAGGGCGTAACCCATCCGGCGCGGCATATACCTGCCCAGGAACAGGCCGATCCTGGTTGCGACTCCACTACTGGTAATGTCCTGCAGGCGCATTGGTGCAAGGACTGTCAGCGAATCGGGGAATCAACGGAGACAGAAGGAGTGGGAAGATTATACTCCGCCGATTTGAAGAGGGCTGGCGCCTCAACAATCACCGGCAAACCACGCAGCAGACACAGCGCCAGAGACAGCCATGAGAAGAACTGGCCGGCCACCAGAAAGGCGCGCCAGGCTTCTATTTGGCCGGACCTGAGGCCCAGAGCAAGGGCCAGCAATGTGAAAGCGATCGCTTTAATCACCGCATACCCTGTGCGCATCACACTGGAGACCACCAGCCAGCGCGCCCACGGTGCGCGCATCATACTGTGGGCGGACTCCCCATGTTGCAGCGCCACATTTCTGATCGAATCAGTCAGTGCGCCCCGGATAATCACGGTGAGGGGGATAAAGATCGGGATCAGTCTCAAATGGGCGTATGCCACCCACAGCACTACCTCCACAGCGCGATCGGCAGCCATGTCCAGAGCGCTGCCGATGAGGGTCTGCTCATCACGCCGTCTGGCGACAACGCCGTCAAGCGAATCCATCAGAATCAGAGCAATGATGAGCACTGCAGCTACCAACTGTCCCACAGCGCCACCAAAATAGAGCAGGAGCACAATGCCCACCAGCAGAGGAAAACGGAGCGTAGTAATCACATTGGCAACGTTCAAAGCACTTCCTCCCGATTATCCCCCATCCGGTAAGATGCAAAAATCCCCCGCGCAACACCTTCAACTGGCCTCTGCATCTGGGGCTGCAGGCCCTGCTCACCGCCCCAGATGCATAGGCATAATCACATGGGTATAATCCACATCCCCCACCGGGCGTATCACTCCGGGGCTGGAAGGTGTGGTTGTGTTCAAGGCTACCTGGGGGGTGTTGATGACCGAGAGTACATCAATCAGGTAACGGACGTTAAATGCGATCTCGATCTCCTCTCCCTCGATGGTGGCGTCCAACTCACTTACATCGTCACCGGTTTCGGCTGAAGTGGCCGACACGATCATATGTCCTGGGGAAAGCTCGCTGCCCGGTTTGATATGCAGGCGGGTGATGTGGGCAGCCTCGCGGGCGAAGATCAGGGCTGCTTTACACGCTTTGAGAAACGCAGCCGTGTCAACCACCGTGTGAGTGGCCCACTCCCGAGGGATAATCTGACGGTAATCAGGGAAATTGCCGTCAATCAGTTGAGAGACAAGCACAATATCGGTCAGCCGAAAGAGCACCTGATTGCGTGCGGGCGTGAGGGAAACACGGATTGGCTCCTGCTGCTCGCCGCTGATACGCCCCAGCTCAACCAGTGCGCGAGCCGGGACGATGATGCTGAATGGGTCGGTGACAGGGTGGGACAACGCAATGGAACGTACCGACAGACGGTAACCGTCCGCTGCTGCAAGTGTGAGCTTCGTGTCCTCAAATTTGACCAGCACACCGGTGAGGATAGGGCGGGTCTCGTCAGTGGCAGCGGCAAATGCAACCTGTGCGATAGCGGAACGCAAGGTGTCTGCCTCGACCGGGATGGAATGCGAGCCTTCTCCATCAGCCGGCACAATGGGGAACTCTTCAGCATCAATTCCCTTGATGTTGGCTTCGCTACGACCCGCGCGCAGGTTGAGCGTTTGCGTGCGCGCGATCAATTCCATGTCCACACGCTCGGGAGGCAAAGCGTTGACCAGGTCAATAAAGGTGCGTGCCGGCACAGTTATGCCGCCCTCTTCCTCGACCTTCGCACCTATCCAGCAACTGATGCCGATCTCCAGATTTGTGGCAGAAAGTTTCAACCTGCCCCCGTCAGTGGTGAGCAACACGTTGCCCAGCACCGGCAACGTGGAGCGAGGCGAGACCGCTCTCCCGACAACGCTGAGCCCTTTAGCCAGGTTTTCCTGCAAACAGGATACCCTCATCAGTTATCCTCCCGTTTGTAAGCAGAATGGCTCATACCTCGGGATAGTTCAACTACCCAGTTCCCCGCCTCGGGCCGGTCTTCAGACCGCGCCCGACGTCGCCACGATGGGAAGTGGATGCCGTAATCCGGCCAAATAACCCTGGGTTGGGTGGCCCGGTCAGAGACCGGCCACAGCCTGGGTAGTTACGTTCATGACAAATTTGTAGTGAGCCTGGTATGAAAGTATACACCAACTCTAAAGGCAGCACAAGTGCAGCATGACTTATGGGTGTCCGTCGCATTTTTGCGCGAGAAGGGAGTGAGATCAGGCTATGGTTGTAGGACAACCGCTCGCAGTCGTTCTGCGCTGCGGCCGGTCGGCGACGTCTGGCATGGCCTGGAGAGCGGCCCGAGCCGGGGGATGCAAAATAATGACGGACGCCCAGGATTTATCATACCTTCCAGCGGGCGGGACCCGGTGGCTGCGTGGAGCTGGCAACATATGTAGCACGATACAGAGCACATATTGTGTTCCGTGGTAACTGCCTACCCCTGCCGACTGAAATCGCCCACTTTGGGCCGCAGGCCTTCGGTCGGCCTGCGCCGACCGCTGTTTCCGCGTCGGCGCAGGCGCCTGTAAGGGGCGATTTCCAGTCGGCACACGGCGGCAGGCAGCCGGGTAGGTAATTACGTTCCGTGTTGCATATTGCATGTTGCGTGTTACATCACCGGCTCCACCCGCACCGCGCAGACCTTGTACTCCGGGATTTTGGAGACGGGGTCCAGCGCGGCGTGGGTGAGGGCGTTGGCCGCTGCCTCCGCGTAGTGGAAGGGGATGAAGACGACGCCGGGCCGGATGCGTTCCGTGAGCCGGACCGCGACCTCAATCTCCCCCCGACGGCTGACCACCCGCACCCGCCGCGCGCCGTCCAAGCCAATGCGGACCGCGTCCTCCGGATTCATCTCCACGTACGGCTCCGGAGCCTCCTGCTCCAGTTTGGGCGACCGCCGGGTCATCGTGCCCGTGTGGTACTGGAACATGATGCGGCCCGTGGTCAGGATGAACGGGTACTCCTCGTCCGGCAGTTCCGCCGCCTCCTGGAACTCCACCGCGTGGAAGCGACCCAGGCCGCGGGTGAACTTCTCCCTGTGCAGGTACGGGGTGCCGGGGTGGTCCACCGTGGGCACAGGCCACTGCAGGGAGCCCTCCCGGTCCAGCCGCTCATAGGTGACGCCGCCGTAACTGGGCGCGACGCGGGCGATTTCCGCCATCACCTCCTCGGGCGAGGCGAAGTCAAAACCGG
>DAOTYA010000127.1:0-3534 GCA_034435075.1 Anaerolineae bacterium | reverse complement strand
ACCTACCCCTACTTCAGCCGGTTTGTGCCGCGTTTGTGCCGGCTAAGGTAAGGGTAGGTACCCTTACCTACCCGACTCTCTCCCCAGATTGGGATTTGCTTCGAAATCCCCCTGCACTATAGGGTGTCCGTCATATTTTTGCGTCCACCCGGCTCAGGCCGGCCTCCAGGCCGCCCGGTGACCCGGTCAGAGTCCGGCCGCAGCCTGAGACACCCTGGGGATGCTGAGCCTGGTCATGGCGAGGGGAGTGCAATCACGCCCGAATGGTTTACCACGCCCTCCATCCGTAGTGGGACAACTGCGGCATATGACTGAAAATGTTGACATTTATGAACGATTATGATATAATATGAACAAATCTGGTTTCGAATATATTCTAATGTGGACATATCCGCTCAATGCTGAAAGAGGAACGCCAACGCCTGATCCTTGACATGCTGCGCAGCAACCAGCATGTCACCGTGGCTGAATTAAGCCGCCACTTTGCCGTAAGCGAGGTGACCATCCGCCGTGACCTGGGCGAGCTACATGCACGGGGTGAGCTGCGTCGCGCACACGGTGGGGCGATTATGGTAACGCCGGCGCCGCCTGAGCCGCCGGTAGTGCAGCGTATGCTCCACATGGAACGTCATAAGCAATCCATCGGCCGCGCGGCGGCGGCGTTGGTCGCCGACGGTGAATCGGTTTTTATCGGCTCCGGCTCCACCACCGCTTACGTCGCCCGCCATCTGGTGAACCGTCAGAACCTCACCGTCGTCACCAACGCGCTCACCGTCGCCACCGAGTTGGCCGCAGCCTCTGGCGTGACTGTTGTGGTCACCGGCGGCATGATGCGTGCCTCGGAACTCTCGCTGATCGGCCACATCGCCGAGCAATCCCTGCACGAGATACGGGTGGATAAAGTCATCATCGGCATACCGGCCATCAGCCTGGAATCCGGCCTCACCAACGATTATCTGCCGGAGGTGATGACCGACCGCAAGATCATCGAGATGTCGCCCCATCTGATCGTGGTGGCTGACCACACCAAGTTCGGCCGGGTTGCCTCAGCATACCTGGCGCCGCTGGAACTGGTGGAGATCCTGGTGACCGATTCCGAGGCCGATCCGGAGATGGTCGCCCTGTTCGAGCAGGCAGGGATCCGTGTGATCATCGCAGAAGCAGAGGGGAACGGATGAATGAGACGCCACACCCTGTGCTCGCCGGATCAAAATCCGGCGGGCGGGGGCGCGGGTTGTGACCCGCGCAGCACAGTTGTGAACCGCGCCGCACGGTTGGGTGCCCGCCGGACCACAGTCCGGCGGCCGGGGAGTTGTGACCCGCGCAGCACTGTTGTGACCCGCGCCGCACGGAACGGACGAATGAGACGCCATACTTCTGTGCTCGCCGGATCAAAATCCGGCGGGCGGGGGCGCGGGTTATGACCCGCGCAGCACTGTTGTGACCCGCGCCGCACAGTTGTGACCCGCGCCGCACGGTTGGGTGCCCGCCGGACCACAGTCCGGCGGCCGGGGAGTTGTGACCCGCGCCGCACAGTTGTGACCCGATGCCGGCCGGACCACAGTCCGGCAGCGCAGCAAATCAGTGCAAGGAGAAGTAGAATGTCCAGGGGCTTGAATACGTGGAAGGAGATCATCACTCAGCCCGAAACGTGGCGGAGGACGCTGGCATCCTTTGACGCCAGCCACCCTGCATTGGCCGATTTTCTGGAGGGCGCCGACTTCGATCACATCGTCGTCGTCGGCTGCGGCTCCACGCACTACCTGGCGCAGACCGCCGCCGCAACGCTCGCCCATTGCGCAGGTCGGCCCGCCCGCGCCGCGCCGGCCTCGGAACTGTGGCTTTTTCCGGAGACTTGCCTGAACGGCAAGACACTGCTCCTGACCATCTCCCGCTCCGGCACGACGACGGAGACGCTGCGGGCACTGGAGCAATTCCGCAAGGTGAATCACGGCCCCGTCGTGGCGATCACCTGCTATCCCGAGAGCGCCCTGGCGCAGCAGGCTGATTTCGCCCTCCTTGCGCCGGACGCGCAGGAAGAGTCCATCGCCCAGACCCGCTCTTTCACCAGCATGACGCTGCTGGCGCTGGGGCTGGCTGCGCTGCTGGCGCGCGACGAGGGGATGGTCAAGCGCCTGCAACGGCTGCCCGCTGCGCTGGAAGACCTGGTCGGCAGGATGGGCGACCTGCCCAGGCGCCTGGGAGAGGATGAGGGCTTCGAGCGGCTCTTCTTCCTGGGCGGGGGGCCGCTCTATGGCCTGGCCTGCGAGGCGATGCTCAAGACGAAAGAGATGTCCCTTTCCCAGGCCGAAGCGTATCATCCGCTCGAGTTCCGCCACGGGCCGATGTCTATGGTGAACGGGCGGACGTTGGTGGTGGGCTTCCTCTCCGATACCGGCCTGGCCGAGGAGGTGCGCGTGCTGAGGGATATGCAGAACCTGGGAGCGCGCGTCCTGGCCTTCGCCGAAGATGCGGCTGCCTTTTCTGACTGGCGGCCCGACTACACCGTCGAACTGCGAAGCGGCCTGAGCGAGTGGGAGCGCGGGCCGCTCTACCTGGTGCCGATCCAGCATCTGGCTTATCACCGGGCGCTGATGAAGGGTTTGGACCCCGATCGTCCAACCCACCTGACGGCAGTGGTGGAGTTGTAAACACCAGAGGGGTTGGCGGAGGACTGGTTATGGACAAAATTGACGCCCATGTACACTTCCATCCTGCCAAGGCGAAGATAATCGCCAGGGTGATGGACGAGAACGGGTTGGCCTGCATGGTCAACCTGGGAATATTGGAGATACTGGACATCCCGTTCGAGGAGGGGATGGCCGCCTTCCGCAGCGTGCTGGGTGAGCGCATGGTCTACTTTACCACGCCCGACTTCCGCGATACCGCGCCCGGCTTTGGCGAGCGCATGGCGCAGGCCCTGGAGCGCAAGGTCGAGGGTGGCGCGCGCGGACTCAAGATCTTCAAGGAACTCGGCCTGCGCCACAAGGATTCCGAGGGGCATCTCATTCCGGTGGACGACCCGCGCCTGGACCCGCTGTGGGCCAAAGCGGGTGAACTGGGCGTGCCCGTGCTCATCCACACCGCCGATCCGCTGGCTTTCTTCGGGCCGCTCGACGAGGCCAACGAGCGGTGGGAGGAGTTGCAGCGCCACCCCGACTGGCACTTTGGCGCGCCTGGCTTCCCCACGCACGACGCACTGTTGGAGCAACGCGAGCGCGCTATGGCGCGTCATCGCGGCACGATCTTTATCGGCGCGCACCTGGGCGAATATCCCGAAAACCTGGCCTACGTGGACGGCTGCCTGGAGCGCCATCCCAACTTTTACGTGGATACCAGCGCCCGCATCGGCGAGATCGGCCGCCACCCGGCGGAGGAAGCGCGGGCGTTCTTCATCAAGCACCAGGATCGCATCCTCTTCGGCAGCGATCTGGTGATGGGATGGGACGCGTTCGATGAGCAGGACGAGGACGATCTGGCGGGCATCCGGCGCTTCTACGATCTCCACTGGCGCTTCTTCGAGACCGACGAGCG
>DAOTYA010000126.1:0-34861 GCA_034435075.1 Anaerolineae bacterium | reverse complement strand
ACCTACCCCTACTTCAGCCGGTTTGTGCCGCGTTTGTGCCGGCTAAGGTAAGGGTAGGTACCCTTACCTACCCGACTCTCTCCCCAGATTGGGATTTGCTTCGAAATCCCCCTGCGAGCCTGACTTGCACTCTACCGGTACTATGGTAAAATTTCGCCAAGGGCTACAGATTAGATTATGAAGACCTTTCTGAGTAACAACTGGCAGGGCCGGTGCCCGGCCGATCAGAGTATATTATTCCTGCGACGAGGCAGAGGAGAGCCGGACTCTCCGTCTGGGTAGGCTCTGCCTTTGCATTGTTCCTGTAACCGAACCCGCAGCCGGCCTCCAGACGAAGGCCGGCTCATTATTTACGCGATGGGGTGACAACCATCGCGCTTTTATTTATATCCCAACTGACGGAGGATGTACAAATGAAAGGCAAAGTTAATAAAGTTGTTCTGGCTTACTCCGGCGGGCTGGACACCTCGGTCATCCTGGCCTGGCTCAAGGAGAACTACGGCTGTGAGGTCATCACCTTTACCGCCAACCTGGGACAGGGCGACGAGGAGCTGGAAGGCCTGGAAGAGAAGGCCATTGCCAGCGGGGCCAGCAAAGCATACATTGTGGACCTGCGCGAAGAGTTCCTCACCGAATACGCTTTCCCCACCATGCAGGCCGGTGCCATTTATGAAAGGCTCTATCTGCTGGGGACCTCGTTTGCCCGGCCGGTCACCGCGAAACATCTGGTACGCATCGCAGAACAGGAAAACGCCGATGCCGTTGCCCATGGCTGCACAGGCAAGGGAAATGACCAGGTGCGGTTCGAATTGACCGTTAAGGCGCTCAACCCCTTCCTCAAAGTGATCGCCCCATGGCGCGAGTGGGAAATCCGCTCCCGTGAGGACGCGCTTGCCTACGCCCGTGCCCATAACATCCCGGTGGCGGTTACGGAAAAATCCATCTACAGCCGTGACCGCAACCTGTGGCATATCAGCCACGAGGGAGGCAGGCTTGAAGACCCCTGGGTCGAACCGGAAGAGGAGATGTTCAAGATCACCGTCGCTCCGGAAAAAGCACCAGATGAGCCACTCTATATCGTCATAGACTTTGAGCGGGGCGTGCCGGTAGCGCTGGATGGCCAGCCTATGGGACCGGTAGAGCTGCTTACCCGTCTTAATGAACTGGGTGGTGCCCATGGTGTGGGCCGCGTGGACCTGGTCGAGAACCGGCTGGTGGGCATAAAATCGCGCGGTGTCTATGAGACGCCCGGCGGCACGATCCTCTACACCGCACACCAGGGGCTGGAATCCATCTGCCTGGACCGGGAGACACTTCACTACAAAGAGCTGGTCGCCCACCGCTACGCCGAGCTGGTCTACTACGGCCTGTGGTTCACGCCCCTGCGTGAGGCGCTGTCCGCCTTCGTCGCCAAGACACAGGAGCGGGTCACCGGCTCCGTGCGGGTCAAGCTTTACAAAGGAAATTGTACTGTGGTGGGACGCAAGTCCCCCTTCAGCCTCTATCGTGAGGACCTGGCCACCTTTGGCAAGGACGATGTATATGACCAGAGCGATGCTCAAGGTTTCATTAACCTGTTCGGCCTGCCGCTCAAGGTCAGAGCTCTTGTCGAGCTGGAAAACGGCCGCAAGGCGGGGCTGGAAATGCCGGACTACACCCGCTTCAAGAGGGATTAGGTGATGAAACTGTGGGGTGGGCGGTTTGCCACCGCAAGCGATGAGCTGACGCAACGTTTCGGCAACTCTATCAGCTTTGACCGTCGCCTGTACGCAGCCGATATCCAGGGCAGTATTGCCTATGCTGAAGCACTGGCGCGTGCCGGCCTTATCACCGCCGAAGAGCGGGACCAGCTTGTCGGCGCCCTGGAGCAGGTGCTGGCCGAGTTCGAGGCCGGCACGTTCCAAATCCAGCCCGACGATGAGGATATCCATACCGCTGTCGAGCGACGGTTGGGAGAGCTGATCGGTGCAGTGGCCGGCAGGCTTCACACCGGACGTTCCCGTAACGATCAGGTCGCTACCGACGTGCGCCTCTACCTCCTCGGCGAGATGGCAGCGTTACGGCAGAGGCTCCTGGAAGTGCAGAAGGCCATTGTGGAAAAGGCTGCGGAGTACCTGGACCTGATCATCCCGGGATACACCCACCTGCAACAGGCTCAGCCGATTCTCTTTAGCCACTGGCTGCTGTCCTATTTCTGGAAGCTCCAGCGCGACCGGGAAAGGCTCGCGGATGCGGAACGGCGCACCAGGGTCTGCCCGCTGGGCGCGGGAGCACTGGCCGGCAATCCCTTCGGCATTGACCGCGCTGCGCTTGCCGCTGCACTCGGCTTCGAGTGCAACAGCGAGAACAGTGTGGACGCGGTGAGCGACCGTGACTTCATCGTTGAATTCCTGGCCTGGGCTGCGCTCTTGCAGGTGCACCTGAGTGGGCTGGCAGAGGACCTGATCATATGGAACAGCCGGGAGTTTGGCTTCATCGAACTGGACGAAGCTTACACCACCGGCTCCAGCCTCATGCCCCAAAAGAAAAACCCCGATATGCTGGAGCTGGTGCGTGGCAAGACCGGCCGCCTGATTGGTCACCTTACCGGAGTGCTGACCATGCTGAAGGGGATACCCTCCTCTTACAACAAGGACCTGCAGGAGGATAAAGAGCCGCTTTTCGATACGCTGGATATGCTACGGCTGGAACTTCCCATCATTGCGGGCGTGATCCGCACCATGAGGGTGAACCGGGCGCGAGTTGAGGCTGCACTTGATGATGGCATGCTTGCCACCGATCTTGCCGACTACCTGGTGCGCAAAGGAGTACCCTTCCGCGAAAGTCACCACCTGGTAGGGCGAGCCGTCCGCCGTGCCGAAGAACTGGGTGTACCGCTGAAAGAACTGGCGTTGGGCGAGTACCGGGCCATACACCCGGCATTCGACGAGGACGTGTACCTCGTATTCAACTTCCATCGCTCCGTGGAGATGCGCAACGTAGAGGGAGGCACGGCGACGGGGGCAGTCAGGCTCCAGATAGAGCGTGCCCGGCAACTGCTCGAAGACAATGCGCAGGCTTGACTCCCAGACACAATGGTGCTAGTATAAACGCGAGGCACAGATGGAGGGAGTCAGAAAGGCACGCCCTGCGGATATACCAGAAATTCGGGCACTTCACTGGAGGGCGCGTTTCAAAATGCCCTGCGTGTGGCATTGTGGGACGTGTCAGGCATTCCCGGCCCATTTTTATGTGGCATCAGACGAGAGCGGGAGGCTGACGGGCGCCATCTGCGCCTGGTCGGACGGTGTGCCGGTGGCACGGGTACGGATGGTAGCGCTGGAGGACGATAGATGGATGTCCCAAAGGCTCGGCCTGATGTTATCTCGCGTGCTGGCGGAGCTGAGCAGGTCGGGGGTAAGGGAGCTGACCTGGATAGATTACGAAGGCTGGGCCGGCAAATACCTGGCCAGGGGTGGCTTTGTGCCATTGGAACAGGTGATAACATTTGCCAAGTTTGATCGTGTGCTCCCGGAAGTGGCTGCGTGCGACGTGCACCTGCGTGCTTCCTCCGAACAGGATATCCCCGGCATTGCGGCCGTGGACTGGGCAGCGTTCCCACCTCACTGGTGGAATGGCGAACTTACTATCCGACACGGGATCACCGTCTCACCTTACTTTGTCGTGGCGGAGATAGAGGGAGAGATCGTGGGTTACGCCACTGGCGATGTAAACGAACCGATGGCACATCTCAATCGCATTGCTGTCACACCTGTCCATCAGGGGCACGGCATAGGCTCACAATTGCTGCGTGATGCATTGCTTGCCTTCTGGAAATGGGGCGCGGAAGAGGTTACCCTTAATACCCAACAGAACAACCATGTCTCCCAGCGGCTGTACCATCGTTTTGGCTTCACGCCTACGGGGGAGAGCGCAATGGTATGGAGGATACCATTGCCTGGCCATCACAATTAGCGGCAGGACTCCGGATATACCATTGCCTGAACGTAACTGTTCGGGCGCTGACTGAGGTCACCCTTTCAGCGCTCACCACACCAAAAATGCATCGGGGGAAGCTGTGAAATACGAACCAGTCATTGGCCTGGAAGTCCACGCTCAGATCCATACCCGTTCCAAGATGTTCTGTTCATGTCCGGTGGTGGAGGATACCGGCGATTTGCCGCCTAACACTTATGTCTGCCCGGTCTGTGCCGGTATGCCTGGTACCCTGCCGGTCATCAATAAGCGCGCCATTGAGATGGCCATCAAGACCGGGCTGGCGCTTAACTGCGAAATCCCTCCTGTGAGCTGCTTTGCCCGTAAGTCATATTTCTACCCTGACCTTCCCAAAGGCTATCAGATTTCCCAATACGAGCTGCCCCTGTGTGTGAACGGCTACCTGGATATCGAGACCGAAGAGGGGACCAGACGTATCCGCATCACCCGTGCCCATATGGAGGAGGACACCGGCAAGCTGTACCATATGGGCGACGGGAGCAGCCGCGTGGACCTGAACCGTGCCGGCGTGCCGTTGCTCGAAATTGTGAGTGAGCCGGATATGCGCTCTGCTGCTGAGGTGATGGCCTACGCCACCAGGTTATACTCATACCTGGTCTACCTTGGGATAAACTCGGGGGACATGGAGAAAGGCGTGATGCGCTTCGAGGCCAACGTCAGCGTAAGGCCGCTCGGCTCCACTGAGCTTAATCCCCGCCACGAGATTAAGAATCTGAACTCCTTTCGGGCGCTGGCACGCTCCGTAGCATACGAGATCGAGAGCCAGATCGCCACGCTCGAAGCCGGTGGCACGATCACCCAGCAGACAATGGGCTGGGATGAATCGCGCGGCGTCACCGTGCCCCAGCGGGGCAAGGAATACGCTCACGATTACCGCTACTTCCCGGACCCTGACCTGCCCCCGCTTGAGATCAGCCGCGAGTGGGTCGAGGAACTGCGCGCCAGCCTGCCGGAGCTACCTGATGCCAGGCGGGCACGTTTCATCAGGGATTACGGCCTGAGCAGCTATGATGCTGGACTGTTGGTGGCGGACAAGGCCGTAGCCGATTATTACGAGGCCACTCTCTCCGCTGCTGCTGGTGTGGCCGATCCCAAGGGCGTTGCCAACTGGATTACCGGTGAATTGTTCCGCCTGATGAATGAAAGCGGACGCACGATCACAAGCGCCCCGCCGCCACCAATGCTGGCGGAACTGATCGCTCTGGTGCAGAACGGGACCATCAATCTCAACACTGGTAAGCGAGTGCTGGAGGAAATGTTCACCACCGGCCGCGCCGCCCGGCAGATCGTGGAGGAGCGCGGATTGGCTCAAATCTCCGATACCGCAGCGCTGGAACAGGTCATAGCGCAGGTATTGGACGGGAATCCCTCCGAGGTTGCCCAGTACCTCAGCGGCAAGGCACAGTTGTTCGGCTGGTTGATGGGACAGGTGATGAGAGCTACCCAGGGGAAGGCCAACCCACAGTTGGTAAAGGAACTGCTCCAGGCCCAATTGGAAGCGCGACGTACCGGCTGATTTGCAGGACAACTGCGAGCAGTTGTCCTATAGGTTGACTTCTCCACCTGCTGTGTTATCATATTAAGTGCCTATCCGAAAAACGTAACCGACGCATCCCTATGCGTCGGTACAGGCGGCATAGGGATGCTGCCTGTACGGTTTTTCGGATAGGTTCCAAAAGCAGGAGCGCGGGCAGCCCACCTGTGGCTGGCAGCCCACGACTGCCTGGAGTTTGTAGCATCTCCGAGCCTCATGGCCTAAAGGTTCGGCCCATGGCGTGAGGCCGGCAGGGTGTGGCCGGAAACGACCACGCCTCCCGTGTTTGGAAAGGGGATGCGCCGATCCCTCTCAAGCCGCTTGAGATAGCCGGCAGCAAATCCCCCATCATTAGCGTTGGACTTTGAACAACAGTCAGCTTACTGCCAGGTCACCACTGATATGGCCCGCCTGAAGGCTCGGCCAGATTTGTTCAAAGTCCACTGGTAAAGTCCGGACATTGTGGAAATGAAGCGACTGTGGGTCATCGCTGCACTGGCGCTGCTTTTAACGATGCTGACCGCTTGCGCCTCTGTACAGTCCCGCACGCATCCCGGTGATCCCGCTCTGACCACGCTCCAGGGCACGGTAATTATCTTCCACGCAGGCAGCCTGGCTGTGCCGCTGGAGCAACTGACCCGCGCTTTTAAGGCCCGCCACCTGGGTGTGGTCTTTGAGACTGAGGCTGCCGGTAGCCTGGTGAGCGCGCGCAAGGTCAGCGAGCTGGGACGCCAGGCCGATCTGGTGATCGTCGCCGATTACACCGTCATTGACAATCTGCTGCTCCCTGCCTTTGCTGACTGGAACATCCAGTTTGCCGGCAACGAAATGGTCATCGCCTATACCGACCGCTCCCGGTATGCTGACGAGATCAACGCGCAGAACTGGTACGAAATCATCACCCGCAACGACGTGATCTATGGCCACTCCGATCCCAATACCGACCCTTGCGGCTATCGCACACTGCTGGTCTGGCAACTGGCTGAAGAGCATTACCGGCTCCCTGGCCTCTACTCACGGTTGCGAGAGCGTTGCCCTCTGGAAAACATCCGTCCCAAAGAGACTGACCTGGTTCCCCTTCTACAATCCGGCGATATGGACTACGCATTCGAGTACCGCTCGGTGGCCGTGCAGCACGGGTTGCAGTTCGTGGAGTTACCGGACGAGATCAACCTGAGCAAAGCCGGGTACGCCGATTTCTACCGGCGGGTTTCGGTAGAACTGGCGGGTCCGGAGGGTATCACCATCACCCAGCCAGGCGCACCGATCGTCTACGGATTGACCATCCCTGAGAGCGCCCCTCGCCCTGACCTGGCTATCGAGTTCCTGAAGTTCCTGCTCGGACCGGAGGGGCAGGGGATAATGAAGGCGACAGGTCACCCGCCTCTCGTACCAGCAGTGAGTGAGCAGGCGGATGCTTTGCCTGCTGAGCTTAGGGATATGGTCGTTGCTGTAGCGGACGGCAGATAGGGAACGGATCGGTGAGGTTGAGTTATGGATCGCCGCACTCTTATCACTTTTGCCATACCTGGCGCATTGTTGGTGCTGTTTGTCGCCTGGCCACTGCTCCATATAGTCGCGGCGTCTCCAGCCTTGCTCTGGGAGACTATACTGGACCAGGAGGTGCGGCGTTCGATCCTGCTGACCTTTGCCGCCTCGCTGATCGCCACGGCAATTGCTTTACTGACGGGCGTCCCATTGGCTTATTTGCTGGCCCGCCACGACTTCCCGGCCAGATGGCTGGTCGAGGGGATTATAGACTTACCCGTCGTCGTGCCTCATACAGCGGCGGGGATCGCACTGCTTATGGTTTTCGGGCGGCACACATTTCTTGGGCAGGTATTTGGCCTCCTGGGGATCAGATTTGTCTCTGCCATACCTGGTATCGTTGCAGCCATGCTGTTTGTGAGCATGTCTTTTCTGGTCAACGCTGCGCGCGAGGGATTTGAGGCGATAGACCCGCGGTTAGAGCATACGGCCCGCACACTCGGCGCATCCCCCTGGGAAAGCTTTTGGCGTGTCTCGCTCCCGATGGCCTGGCGCAACATTTTCTCCGGCGCCATCATGATGTGGGCACGAGGATTAAGCGAATTCGGGGCTATTGTCATCCTGGCCTATCATCCTATGGTAGCTCCTGTGCTGCTCTATGAGCGTTTCGAGTCGTGGGGTCTTCGCCGCGCTCAACCTGTAGCGGCGCTGATGGTCCTGGTCTCCCTGGCAGCCTTTGTGGCACTGCGAATGATCGCCGGTCGGGGGAGCAGGGTAGGATGGCGGATGACTACCCGGAGGAGAAGGGAGGTATGGGGGGAGTCCGATTAGAGCAGCTCCAGGTGGAGCTGGGTGAGTTCAGCCTGGAGGGGATCACGCTCGACGTGGCTGCCGGCGAGTATTTCGTCATTCTGGGGCCGACCGGAGCCGGTAAAACCGTGCTTCTCGAAACGATCGCCGGCATCCACCGCCCGCGCCGGGGCCGTGTTCTCATAGACGGGGTTGACGTGACCGACCTGCCACCGGAAAAGCGGGGAGTGGGGTTCGTGTATCAGGGCGCTGTATTGTTTCCCCATCTGAATGTTTTCGAAAACATCGCCTTTGGCCTGCGCCTGCGGAGCAGGCGGAGGGATGCCAGCAGCGATCGCCAGATAAGGGAACGTGTGTATGCCATATCCGAACTCCTGGGGATCACACATCTGCACCACCGTAAGCCGGAGAGGTTGAGCGGGGGCGAGGGACAACGGGTCGCGCTGGCACGCGCTCTGGTCATTGCTCCCCGTCTGTTGCTTCTTGACGAGCCGCTTGCTGCCCTCGATCCGGCCAGCCGCGAGCTGCTGCAGCGTGAGCTGGCTGGCCTGCATCGTGCTCTAAAAGCCACCGTCATCCACGTGACACACGACTTTGAGGAAGCGGTGGCACTGGGGGCAAGGATCGCTGTCATTCACCAGGGTAAGGTGTTGCAGGTAGGGCCTCCGGAGGAAATCTTCAGGAAACCCAATTCTGAGTTCGTGGCCCGTTTTGTCGGGGTGAGAAACGTTTTTAAGGGGATATTGCGCCCGGCAGGGGATGGTCACAAGCTGCTCTCTGTCGGCGGGATAGAGATGGCTGTGGTGACCGGTCTGACCGGACAGGTTTATGGTTCCCTCAGGCCAGAGGACATTATCATCTCCAGAGAACCATTCCGTTCCAGCGTGCGGAATTCCTTTCCTGGCCGCATTGCAAGCATTGCAGATCGGGGAAACATCATCTACGCAACGGTGCATCTCTCCGGAGTGGACCTTGTCTGTGCCATTACCAGGAGATCGCTGGAAGAAATGGCACTGCGTGAGGGTGAAGAGGTATATACCGCTTTCAAAGCATCGGCTGTACATGTTTTTCCTGGAGCTAAGGGATGACCCGTCTGGATGCCTATCAGCGCCCCATCAGCTATTTGCGCATCTCCGTTACCGATCGCTGCAATCTGCGCTGTATCTATTGCATGCCGCCTAAGGGTGTTCCATGGCGGCCACACGAGGAGATTTTGCGCTACGAAGAGATCGAGATCATTGTGCGGGCGGCTGCCAGGCTGGGCATCAGCAAGGTGCGTTTAACCGGCGGTGAGCCTCTGGTACGCTTGGGATTGGTAGAGCTGGTGCGTATGATCGCACAGATCCCCGGCATTGATGACCTGGCAATGACGACCAACGGCACGCTTCTGGCCCGTTATGCGGCGGAGTTGGCTGCAGCAGGTCTGCGACGGGTTAATATCAGTCTGGATACGCTGCGTCCCGAGCGTTTCCAGCTCATCACGCGGTTTGGGCATCTGGAGGACGTGCTGGCCGGGATGGAGGCAGCGCGTGAGGCAGGTCTCCATCCGATTAAAATCAATACCGTTGTCATGCGCGGGCTGAATGATGATGAGGTGATAGACCTGGCGCGCAGGACAGTAGAGGAAGGCTGGCACGTGCGCTTCATCGAGCTGATGCCGCTGGTGAACGATGATGCAATGTATGCCCGGTGGCAAGAGCATGTCATAACAGCCCAGGAGATTCGTCAGCGCATTGAGGATGCACTGGGGAAACTTGAGCCGGCGGCATTGGATACAGGAAATGGCCCGGCCCGTTATTACCGTCTGCCTGAGGCGCACGGCACGGTGGGTTTCATCACCCCGCTCAGCGAGCATTTCTGTCACGGATGTAACCGCCTGCGTCTCACCGCTGATGGTCACTTGCGTCCCTGCCTCCTCTCCGATTACGAGATTGATCTGCGTACCCCTTTGCGGAGGGGAGCGGATGTTGCCGAGATCGAGGCGCTTCTGCTGAGCGGCATCAGCAACAAACCTCAGCGTCATCACCTGGATGAGTGTGTATTGCCTGAAGGACGGGTGATGTCGGAGATCGGCGGGTAAAGCCACCTGTTACAAAGATTCCTGTCCCAAAAACCTTCATAGTTGCGATGGTTTTTCGTGAGCAATACCTGGTGGCTGCTGTGCTGACTCCATAAAGTGCGCAGCACCATTTGGGAGCCTGCCTGGCAGGACCATCTGCCTCCCACCGCGGTTGTGTTCCCCAATCGTCTGGCCATGCCGCAATGGTCTGGTTCACCTTGCGGGAGCCTGGCATGTTGATGGCCGGGCATGGAGCGCCAGCCAGGCACTGGTGGTCAGCCTGGAGGGTGCTTCAACAGTCTTTCCTACCTGAACCTGGTTATTTGCGGCCAGGCTCGGGTGGGATGGCCCACCAAAAGTCGGGATGCGAAAAAACCTCACCAGCACTTGACAAACCGTCTTTATTTTGGTATAATGTAATTACATAATACCAAACTGCCTCGGGTAGACTGGTGTCAAACATTGACCACAACTCTCCGGTACCGATATATCACCAGCTCAAAACATTGATCCGTGAAAAGATCGAGTCAGGTGTGTGGCGGCCTGGCGACCGCATTCCTACCGAACATAAGTTGTGCCAGATGTATAACATAAGCCGCACCCCGGTACGCCAGGCGCTCAACGAGCTTGAGTTTGAAGGCCTTATCGTGCGCCGTCCCGGGCATGGCACTTATGTGAGTGAGCAGGCTTCCATCCACTTCACGCCTGTCACGCAAATCCGGATGATGAGCTCAGCCCCGGAGTGGCCGGTGGTGCTTGAGCAGATTTCTCAGGCCTGGAATGCCCGGCACACCGGTCAGCAAATTGCTTTTCACCTGGAGGTAGTAAATCACTCCCGCTTCTACGATCTGCTGAACGCAGCAGTCGGCAGCGGTATTGCACCCGACGTGGCGCTGGTGGACTGTGCCTGGGTTGTCAGCCTGGCGCGCTCTGGTTTCATCTATTCCATTGAGGATTTGGGGTTCCGCTGGGATAGGGACGAGCTGGCGCAAAATATTTACCCTTCTGTCCTGGCAGTCAATACCTTCAATGGCAAGCTTTACGGACTGCCAGCGAAGGCGGATGTCTCGTTGCTGTGGTATCGCAGAGACTGGTTTGAGCAGGAAGGGATATCGCCGCCGCGGAACTGGGACACATTGGTGGAAGCTGTGCACTACTTCCGTCGCCCTCAGGTGCGGCAGCGATATGGGCTGGAGCACCCGCTTGCCTTCCCCGCTGGCATGAATGGACATGAGGCTACGGTCTATATGTTGATGCCATTCGTCTGGTCGGCGGGAGGGGATATCTTCGATCCGGAGACCGGTGAGGTCTTGCTCGACAGCCCCGGGACCAGGCAGGCAATCCACTTTCTTAGAGAACTGGTACAGGTCTACCATGCCGGCCCGATTGAGATGGTTTCCTACCAGGAGGACACTGCTGCCCGTCTGTTTGCCATGGGCAAGGTGGCCATGGCACTTGGGGGCAGTTATGAGAGCGATCTGATCCGCGAAACGAGCAATTGGGAAGAAGAGGAATTCTTTCGCAAGGTAGGCTGCACAGCGCCACCGGCTGCGCCTGGCAGGAAGCCAGCCGCGACAATAGGGGGAGCAAGTTACGTTATCATGCGTCAATGCGAGCGTCCCGTGTTGATTATGGACGTCCTGCGTCTGGCCGTGAAACCTGAGATTGTCGGGGAAGTGTATCGTTCCATGATGCTTAGCCTGCCTTATCGCTCTTATCAGGCCGGGACAGACGGGCTGCTGTTGAGTTACCTGCCACAGATGATCGCCTTCGGGCGTGTGCGGCCTCTGGTCCCGGAATATGTTATCATCTCACGGCAACTGCAGGCTATGTTCGAGGCGGCTATCTCCGCTTCAACACCGGTGGATGAGATCGTGCGCCGCACGGCCGAATTCATCGGCATGGTCGTCGGGACGCCAGTGCGGGCTAATGTTCAAGAGCTGTAGCCCGGGAGCCAGCGAAATTTTAAGGTTACCCTATTGACACAATATATATTAGCATGATATAATTACAAAGAGTTTAAACGTTTAACTAACCCGGTTTTTACTCCACGAAATCCCAGGTAAGGAGGTGATGGCTATCGGGTAAACTTTTTGAGACACTAATTACAGTGCGACCGTTTTCTGTTTCTGTACTGGCTTTCAGCAAGTTTAGCATTTGGAACGAAAGGAGAAGAAGATGCGTAAGCTGGCAGTGCTCAACCTGATGGCTATCGTGGTCCTGGTCCTGGTCGCCTGTAAAGGCCCGACGACGACTGTGGCGCCTACCCCGACCACAGCTCCTACAGTGGCAGCCGGAGCTATCAAAGCAGAGGAGGCCACTCCCACACCTGTTGCTGTAGAAGTGTCCAAGTATAACGAGGCGCCAATGCTGGCGGAGCTGGTCGCGGCCGGCAAGCTCCCACCGGTTGATGAGCGCCTCCCCGAAACCCCACTCATTACCGCCCCACGCGAATCCATCGGCAAATACGGGGGTACACTGTATACCGCTTCCTGGTGGCCTGGTGTCGGCAATGTGTTGCTCTACATCTCCGAACCGCCGATCAAGTGGAAGGCCGACCTCACCGGATATGAGCCTGGCCTGGCGGAGAGCTACGAGTGGTCCTCCGACGGCAAGACATTCACTCTGCACCTGCGCAAAGGTCTGAAGTGGTCGGATGGCACGCCTTATACCACCCAGGACTGGAAGTTCTGGTGGGAAGACATAGCCAAGAACGAAGACTATAAGGTGGTCTCGGTGCCAGCCTGGCTGCGCAACGAGGATGGCACGCCCATTGACATGGAATTCCCCGACGAGTACACCGTAGTCTGGAAGTCCAAGGACCGGCCACTGTGGATTGACCCCTACTATATGGCCCAGGGCTTCTGGGAATTCGCCAACCCGATGATGAAGCCGTTCCACTATCTCAAGCAGTTCCACCCCAAATACAATCCCAATGCTTCCTACGAGGACCTGGAAAAAGCGGATAAGTGGTGGGAGAATCCGGACTTTCCATGCCTGTTCGCCTGGTGTTGTCACGAGCGCTTCGAGGATGGCAGCCGTATCATCTTCGCCCGCAATCCTTACTATTGGAGGGTGGACACCGAGGGCAATCAACTGCCGTACATTGACTACATAGATATCGAGATCGTAGCCGATGAGCAGGTGCGGTTGTTGAACTGCTCTCAGGGCAAGTACGACACCGCGTTCCGTATCTGCGGCAGCCCCAATGACATCCCCTTCCTGCTGGAGCAGGCCTCTTCCGGTGGCTACCATCTGATGAAGGGCTGGATGAACGGCGCTGGCGCCTGGCCCGGGTATATGGTCAACCAATACTATGTCGAGGGCGGCAAGAACTATCCGGATGATACCCCCGAGCGCGCGGCTGAGATCCGCAATATCCTGCGTGACAAACGCTTCCGCCGTGCTCTCTCCATCGGTTTCGACCGCCAGCGCATCATAGATGTGGCCTGGAACGGCATCGGCGAGCCAAAGGCTGCCACCATCAGTCCCCAGTCATGGCACTTTGCCAGCCCCGAGGGGCAGGAGGTCTTCAAGCGCTGGGCTGAGTCCTATGCTTATTTCGACGCTGAGGAGGCCAATGCCTTGCTCGACGAGATCGGCATGGTGGACGCTGATGGCGATGGCTGGCGCGATCTGCCCAGCGGCAAACCCTTCACACTCATCATTGACGTCACCGACTGGGGCGGCAGCCTTAAGGTGCAGACCGACGCCGCGGCCGAGGTGGAGGTCGAATGGGAGAAGAACCTGAAGCTCCAGGTTGAGGTCAATAACCTGCAAGGGCAACCTGATGTGGATACCCGTACCAACGAGGGGTACTACATGCTGCGTGCAGCCCACATCTCCGAGATTGATATCTGGACCTACCCGGACTGGATCTTCCCCATCGTGAACCGCTATATGTTCCCGCTGGAAGGCCGCTGGTTCGCACGGGGTGGTGAGCAGTGCACACCGACGGAAGGGCAGCCTTACTCCTGTGGCGTTAAGCCTGAGCCAGGCAGCCCGGCGGCCAGGTTGCAGGAACTGTACCGCAAGGGCCGCGCCACCGCCACCATCGAGGATCGCCACAAGGTGGTCTGGGAGGCCGTGGATGTTATCATCGAGGAGGGGCCCTTCGTGATCGGTGTCGCCGGTGACCAGCAGATGCCGGTAATAGTCAAGGATTATATGCGTAACATCCTCGACTACGGTGTGGTCGGTCCGTGGGCACCGGCAACACCTGGTAACCAGGTCCCGGCCCAATGGTGGATGGACAAGTAGTCCAGGCCCCGTAAGCAATGGTATGGCGGGCGGCTCACGCCGCCCGCCATCGTTCAATCAGGAGGCCACCGATGGTGAACTACCTGCTCAGGCGTATCGGGTATGCTTTTATTATGGTGATTCTTGTCTCTTTTGTCAGCTTCGTCGTGATGGAGCTACCTCCAGGCGACTATCTCACCCAGAAGCTGGAGCAACTGCGGGCGCGTGGCGACCGTAGCGCCGAGAACCGTATCGAGGAATATCGTGTGCGTTATGGGCTGGACAAACCTTTCATGGTAAGGTACATCGGCTGGATCACCAAGTTCGTCAAGGGTGACTTCGGTGAGTCGTTCGAGTACGAAAGGCCGGTAAAGGAACTGCTTGGTGAGCGCCTGACAATGACGGTCATCCTGGCAGTCGCCACCCTGATCGTGACCTGGGTCATTGCTATCCCCCTGGGCGTTTATTCCGCGGTGAATCAGTATTCTTTGGGGGATCAGATCATCACCGTGATCAGCTTCATCGGGCTGGGAATGCCCGGTTTCCTGCTCGCCCTCATCATCCTTTATGTTGCAATTGTCTTCCTGAACAAGGAGGTCGTGGGGTTGTTCTCCCAACAGTATGTCAACGCCCCGTGGAGTTGGGGCCGTTTTGTGGACCTGATGAACCATCTGTGGGTACCGGCTATCATCAGCGCGGTCACAGGGACCGGTGGTCTGGTGCGCATTATGCGCGGTAACCTGCTGGATACCCTGGGGCAGCCCTTCGTGGAAGCAGCGCGTGCCCGCGGCCTGAAGAACCGGACTGTGATCTGGAAGCATGCTGTGCGTGTGGCCATCAACCCTCTCATTGTCATTTTGGGGTCGGAAGCTTTCCCCAGCATCGTCACCGGCAATGCACTGGTCTCAATAGTGCTGAACCTGCCGACGATTGGGCCGCTATTTGTTGATTCTTTGCGCAAGCTCGATATGTATATGGCCGGCACATGCATCGTGTTTTTCACCTTCATGCTGTTGATCGGCAATCTGCTTGCTGACCTGATGCTGGCCTGGGTTGACCCCCGCATCCGCCTGGATTAGGTACGGAGGTTGTGATTATGGCCCAAGCAACCGAGAAGAGGAAGCACGTCAGCCAGAGCTACTGGAGCCTGGTGTGGTGGAAGTTCAAGAAAAATAAGACGGCGGTTGCAGGTGGCATCATCCTGCTGCTGTTCTATATTTGTTTTGTGGGGTTGGCAGAGTTTATCGCCCCGTACTCGCTGGAGCGCCGCTCCAATTATACCGAAGCACGTCCACAGACTATCCGCTTCGTTGATGCGCAGGGCCGATTCCATCTCAGGCCCTTCGTATATGGGCTGGAAAAGCACATAGATCAGGAGACACGCAAGCGGACCTTTAAGGAGGAGCCTTCGCGCATCTACCCTGTCTATTTCTTTGTGAGGCGCGAGCCTTATAGACTCTTCGGCCTCTTTCCCACCGACATCCATTTGTTCGGCGTAGATGAAAGCGATCCTCAGGCCTCGATCTTTATCATGGGTACCGACTCAAACGGGCGGGATTATTTTTCGCGTATCCTTTATGGTGGGCGGCTCTCCTTGATGATCGGCCTGATCGGCCAGTTTCTTACGCTTATTCTTGGCTGCGTGCTGGGAGTGATCTCCGGCTATTACGGCGGAGCCACCGATATGCTCATCCAGCGTACAACCGAGTTCCTTAACGCCTTTCCTGACATCCCGCTCTTTATGGCACTGGCTGCTGCCATCCCCAAGCACTGGTCGCCGGTGACGGTTTATTTCATGCTGACGATCATCCTGGCATTCGTGCGCTGGGGCGGCCTGGCCCGCCAGGTGAGAGGGCTGATCCTCTCCCTGCGCGAGCGTGAGTATGTGCTGGCCGCCAGGAGTGCCGGTGCCAGTGACTCCCGCCTGATGTTCCGCCATCTGCTCCCAGGCACTATGAGCCATGTCATTGTCATCGCCACACTTTCCATCCCGGGTATGATTCTCTCGGAGACAGCACTGAGCTGGCTGGGACTGGGGCTACGCCCACCGCTGACGAGCTGGGGCGTATTGCTGCAGGAGGCCGGCACGGTGTACGCCATCCGCTACGCCCCCTGGCTGTTGTGGACAGTACCGTTTTTGTTGATCACCATCCTGGCCTACAATATGCTCGGCGATGGGCTGCGCGACGCTATGGACCCCTACGGCGGTAGATAGGAGTACAGCGATGAGCGACGGGGACACGCTGGTCGAAGTAAAAGACCTGAAGGTAGAATTCGATGTGCGGGAAGGGATCATCAAAGCTGTAGACGGCCTTTCTCTTGAGGTTAAGCGCGGCCGCACACTGGGTGTCATAGGCGAGAGTGGCTGCGGTAAATCTATGACCGCCCGGGCGATCCTTAATATGGTCCCCAAGCCCGGCAAGATCACGGGAGGGGAGATCCTTTATTACCGTTACCTGGATGGCGGCTCCGGTGTCACCGAGGTTATCAATATTACTCAACTGGACCCGGATGGGGAACTCATTCGTCAGATCCGTGGAGGGGAAATAGGGATGATTTTCCAGGAGCCGATGAGTTCCCTGACCCCGGTGTATACTGCCGGTACGCATATCAACGAGGCGGTGACTTTGCATCGCCTGATCCCGATCCGCAAGATCGGTGACCAGCTTGCGGAAACCATTCAGGCCCACCGGCAGGTGAGCAAACAGGAAGCCAGGGAAATTGCCATCGAAATGCTGCGTAAGGTGGGTATCCCCAAGCCCGAGCAGCGTGTGGACGCTTATCCCCATCAACTAAGCGGCGGCCAGCGTCAGCGGGTGATGATCGCGGTCGCTCTATCTTGTGAGCCTAAGATGCTGATCGCCGATGAACCCACGACTGCTCTGGATGTGTCCATCGAAGCGCAGATCCTGGACCTGATGCGCGAGTTGCAAGAAACGGTGAATATGGCCATTATGTTCATCACTCACAATCTGGGGGTCATTGCCGAGATGGCTGAGGAGGTCGTGGTGATGTATATGGGCAAGCAGGTGGAGCAGGCTACCGCCGTAGAACTGTTCTATAACCCACAGCATCCCTACACACGCGCGCTGCTCCAGTCCATCCCCCACGTGGGCAGGAAAAGTCGCCAGCGGCTGGCCTCTATCGCCGGAATGGTGCCTGACCCGTTCCACCTCCCTCCGGGATGTGTGTTCCATCCGCGCTGTTCATACTTCATGGCTGGTAAATGCGACGTCCTCACCCCGAGCTGGAAGCAGATCGCCCCCCAACACTGGGTGCGCTGCTTGTTGTACGAGGAGGTGTGAGAGTGATGGCAGAACCTTCCCCACAAGACAATATCTTACTTGACGTAAAGGGCCTGAAGAAATATTTCCCGATTCAGCGCGGGCTGTTGAGGCGGACGGTCGGGTATGTCAGGGCGGTTGACGACGTCACCTTCTTCGTGCGAGAAGGCGAGACGCTGGGGCTGGTGGGTGAAAGCGGTTGCGGTAAGACCACTGCAGGCCGCACCATCATCCGCCTGTACGAGCCGACCGCCGGCAGCGCTCTTTTTAAGACCCGCCTGCTCTCGCCTGATGGCTCGCCCCAGATGGTGGACCTGCTTACAGCCGACAAACAGCAGTTGAAGTTGCTCCGGCAGGAAATATCTATGATCTTTCAGGACCCGATCAACTCGCTCAACCCGCGCATGAGCGTCTCTGACATCGTTGCCGAGCCACTGGTGATTCACGGCCGGGGCAAGGGGCCTGAGGTTGAAGAGATCGTCGTGAACCTGTTGGAGCGTGTCGGGTTGCGCCCGGAGCATATGCGCCGCTACCCACATGAGTTCTCAGGAGGCCAGCGCCAGCGCATTGGCATCGCCCGCGCTCTCGCACTCAACCCGCGCCTGGTAATCTGCGACGAACCGGTCTCCGCACTCGATGTCTCCATCCAGGCCCAGACGTTGAATCTGTTGCAGGACCTGCAGGCTGACTTTAACCTCTCCTACATCTTCGTGGCCCACGATCTGAGCGTGGTACAGCACATTTCCGACCGGGTGGCTGTCATGTATGTGGGCAAGATCGTGGAAATGGCCAGTGCCGAGGAGCTGTACGTCAATCCGCTTCACCCTTATACCGAAGCACTGATGTCGGCTGTGCCCAAAGCTGACCCGCTGTACAAATCGGAGCGCATCGTGATGCAGGGTGATGTGGCGGATCCATCCAATCCGCCACCAGGGTGCTACTTCCATCCCCGCTGCCGCTATGCTGTGGATATATGCAGCAAACAGTCGCCGGAGTTCCGTGAGCTACGACCGGATCACTTTGTCGCCTGTCATCGCGCTGAGGAGCTCCAGTTGAGGGGCGTGTAATTCATTACCCTACCTGAAAGATCGGCCAATTCTGTTCATACAGGCTGAAGGCGTATCCTTGGATCGCCCCACGCCGATAGCTGTGCTTTCTCAAGCCGCACTTCCTGTAGCGGCCCGTAAAGCGTCTCCTACTCTCAAATTGCGGAGTCGACAATGACAACTGGCAGGAACACATCCATCAATGACCTGAAATGGTGGCAGAAAGCGGTCTTTTACCAGATTTACCCGCGTAGCTTCGCTGACGGTAATGGTGACGGCATCGGCGATTTTAAAGGAATGGTCGAGCGGCTGGATTACCTGGAGGAGCTGGGGATTGACGCCGTATGGCTATCTCCTCATTATCCCTCGCCCCAGCGCGACTGCGGCTACGACATATCCGATTATACCAACGTCGCACCTGAGTATGGCACGCTGGGTGATTTCAAGCATTTTCTGGATGAGGCGCACCGTCGTTCTATACGTGTCATCCTCGATCTGGTACTCAACCATACCTCTGATCAACATCCCTGGTTCATTGAGTCCCGCTCCAGCCGCGATAATCCTAAGCGGGACTGGTACATCTGGCGCGACGGGAAGGGGCCGGGACCGGCCAGTCCACCTAACAACTGGAATTCCTTCTTCGGTGGCTCTGCCTGGGAGTATGACCCTGTGACCGGCCAGTATTACTACCACGCTTTCCTTAAAGAGCAGCCCGATCTCAACTGGCGCAATCCGCAGGTCAAACGGAGTATGTGGGAGGCTGTGCGCTTCTGGCTTGATCTGGGTGTGGATGGTTTTCGTCTGGATGCAATTGGCACGATCTTCGAGCACCCCGATCTGCCCGATCATACCTCCGCATCCTCGCTGCTGGAGTTATACTACAGGAGTCATCTGGCCGCCGATGAGCGCCAGGCAGCCAAGACCAGGGAGGAGATAGAGGAGCTGTTTCGTTATCAGATTGACCTGCCTGAAGTGCATACATTGATGAAGGAACTGCGTGCCGTAGTGGACGAATATCCCGAGCGGGTGCTGGTAGGTGAGAGCGAGGAGATCGCCTATTACGGCAGCGGCGATGATGAGCTTCACCTGGTCTTCAATTTTCCCCTGATGAGAACCAATCGCCTCACGCCAGCCTGGGTGCGTGCCAATCAACGGGAGAGGCTGGCGGAGCTGCCCCCCGGCGCCTGGCCCTGCAACACGCTGGGTAACCACGATTCGTCCCGCGTCTATACTCAGTTCGGCGACGGGAAAAATGACGATGCGCTGGCCCGCATTTCCCTGGCTCTGGTCCTCACACTGCGCGGCACCCCATTCCTCTACAACGGGGAGGAGATCGGGATGACCGATCTGCTACTGGAGGACATAAATCAGTTCAGAGATACGGTAGGTATCAGGGCATACCAGATGATTACGGAGACACTGGGACTGCCGCCCGCTGAGGCGGTGCAGCTCGCTGCCCGTGTGACCAGAGACCGCTGTCGTACGCCAATGCAGTGGGCCAATACTCCCAATGCTGGTTTCAGTCCTCCTGATGTGCGGACCTGGCTGCCGGTGAATCCCAATTATGCGCAGGGTATCAACGTCGCCGAACAGCTTGGTGACCCAGACTCGTTGCTAAATTTCTACCGCCGTATGCTGCATATGCGTCGCCAAACCCCCGCGCTTATATCAGGCGATTACATTCCCCTCCACGAGGAAGCACAGGATTACCTGGCTTTCCTGCGCTCCGCCGAAGCTGATGGGCAGTGTTGCCTGGTGGTGCTGAATATGTCAGAGCGCGCTCATGCGCTGTGCTTTAACATAGGGGCTTCTGCCTGCCGGTTGGTCTTCTCCAGCCACAGGCGCCAGAAGGACACCGATACCCCGACTCATCTTGAGGTATCGCCCTTCGAAATATACATTGGGGAGGTAACCTGGGACCATTCCTGCTGAGGGTGTCCGTCATATTTTTGCATCCACCCGGCTCGGCCCGGTCTTCAGACCACACCCTGTAGGGCAACTGCGAGCAGTTGCCCTACAACCGACGTCGCCACGGCCAGCCATAGCTTGCTCTCGCTCCCTTCTCGCGCAAAAAGTGACGGACACCCCCCTGCTGACGCAAATTTGTCAAGCCCGGTGTTCTGTGGTAAAATATCTGACAGTGCTGGGGGCTCGTCTAATGGCAAGACAACGGACTCTGAATCCGTGTAGTGGGGGTTCGAATCCTCCGCCCCCAGCCTGAGGTGACCGGCACCTGTCTCTCTATCTGGGTGCCGGTCATTACTGTATGTCGGGCTCATCAAGTACGCGACACGCAGCAGTGCACGAGGTGAGGAGTGGAAGCGCTGGAAATAATCGCCAGGAAGCGTGATGGAAAAGAGCTGTCGCGCGAGGAGATCGAGTTCTTCATCCATGGCTACACACAAGGCCATATCCCCGATTATCAGGCTGCTGCCTGGTTGATGGCCGTCTATCTTAACGGAATGACGGACCAGGAAACCTATGATCTGACCATAGCTATGGCCCACTCGGGGAAAGTCCTCGACCTGAAGGACGCTGTGCCTTTTGCAGTGGATAAACATTCCACCGGCGGGGTCGGGGACAAAGTCAGCCTGGTGGTCGCACCTCTGGTGGCTGCCTGCGGTATACCTGTCGCCAAGATGACCGGCCGTAGTCTGGGGTTCAGCGGAGGCACGGTGGACAAGCTGGAGTCCATCCCCGGCTATCGCACTGAGCTCAGCATAGAGGAATTCAAAGCGCAGCTCAAACGGATTGGCATTGTGCTGACCGGGCAGAGCGCTGACCTGGTGCCGGCGGATCGCAAGCTCTATGCACTGCGTGACGTGACCGCGACGGTCGAGTCCATCCCTCTTATCGTCAGCTCGATCATGAGCAAGAAGCTGGCTACCGGCAGTGATGCCATTCTGCTGGACGTCAAAGCGGGGAACGGTGCTTTTATGAAAACGCCCGATGAGGCCGAAGCCCTGGCCAGAGCACTCGTGCGCCTGGGCACCCAGGCCGGAAGAAAAGTGGTTGCCCTTATCTCTGATATGAGCCAGCCTCTGGGCTGGGCTGTGGGCAATGCCC
This sequence comes from Anaerolineae bacterium, assembly GCA_034435075.1. Taxonomy (GTDB): domain Bacteria; phylum Chloroflexota; class Anaerolineae; order B4-G1; family B4-G1; genus JAOAAG01. The sequence continues at coordinate 13,339 of DAOTYA010000126.1, read as the reverse complement.
TTGAGTTGCGAGAGGCGATCAACACCCTCCACGAGGGTGGCCCTACCGATTTCCGCGACCACTGCATAGTCGTCGCGGCAGAGATGTTGATACTGGGTGGTGCAGCTCAGGATGCCAGTGAAGCGCTCACAATGGCCATGGAGACGCTCTCCTCAGGCGCCGCCTGGCGTAAGTTCGTGGAGCTGGTCGAGGCCCAGGGAGGCGATGTGCGCTACGTTGAAGACCCGGAGCGCCTGCCTAAGGCCCGACTTGTTAAACCTGTACCTGCTCCACGAAGTGGCTACCTGGCCGGGCTGGATGCCGCTGAAACAGGCAGGGCGGTATTGGAACTGGGCGGCGGGCGGCGAAGAAAGGAAGACCCGATTGACCACAGCGTCGGGGTTATCGTGCATTACAAGGTGGGAGAGTTAGTGCAAAAGGACACCCCTCTGTTTACCATCTACGCCAACGATCCGGCGCAGATGGAAGCGGCCAGAGAGCGTTTGTTGGCTGCGCATACCTTCAGCGATACCCCGGTACAGCGTCCACCGCTCTTTTACCGGCGCATAAGCTGACCCCCCCGATTCCATCTGTGCCAGAGTGACGTTCAAGAACGCGGATGCCCACAAGAATATCGTGGCGGTGATCCTCGCCGCAGGTGCTTCCGTGCGCTTCGGTCAGCCCAAGCAATTGCTCGACTGGGGAGGAGTGCCGCTCATTGCCCACGTCGCCGATGTGGCCCTGGCAGCGGGATTTGCCAGGGTTATTGTCGTCCTGGGCTGTCAGGCTGAGCCGGTCAGCGCTGCCTTAGGTTCACGCCCTGTCCAGACGGTGATGAACTGGCGTTGGGAGCAAGGGCTGAGCACGTCGGTGCAGATCGGGCTGGCCGCCCTGTCGCCTGACACTGAGGGTGTTGTTTTCCTCCACTGTGATCAGCCTCTGATTACTCCTGACCTGCTTCGGGCGTTGATCGCCCGCCACCAGGAGAGTGGTGCTCCCATCGTCTATCCCGCGCTTGCCGGTCAGCAGAGGACCCCGGTGCTTTTCGCCAGGGAAATGTTCCCTGAGCTGGCTGCTGTGAGTGGAGACGAGGGAGGCCGCATTTTGATCGCCCGTTATGCAGACCGGGCTGCCTCACTCCCCGTTTCTGATGCCAGCGTACTGGCCGATATTGACACCCCTGCCGACTACGAACGGCTCTCCGCAATCCGCCCGGCACCGTCATCCGCTTGTGCAGGTGAGCGCCTGCGCACGGTCCGCAGCCTGATCGTGGACATGGACGGTGTATTGTGGCACGGAGACCATCCGCTGCCAGGTCTACAGGAGTTCTTCACATTCCTGCGCCACAATGGTGTGCGCTTCATGCTGGTGACGAACAATTCCAGTAAGACGCCAGCCCAGTATGTCAACAAACTGGCCGGCTTTGGTGTTGAAGTAGCGCCGGACAACATCCTCACTTCAGCGCAGGCAACTGCCGCCTATCTGGCCGGGCTGGCTCCCCCTGGCAGCCGTGTTTACGCCATCGGCGAGGACGGGGTACGGGAGGCGCTTATGGAACATGGCTTTGTCCTTGCCGATGAGAGCGGGGCCGGCGCGTCCTTCGTCGTTGTCGGGTGGGACAGGTTCCTTACCTGGGAAAAACTTGCCACTGCCGCGCTTCTCATTCAGACCGGGGCCGGCTTCATCGGAACCAATCCCGATGTGAACTACCCCACTGTGCGCGGTAAGGTGCCTGGTAACGGTGCTCAACTGGCGGCCTTACAGGTTACCACGGGGGTGGCTCCTACTGTCGTCGGCAAGCCGGAGGTCTGGCTTTTTAGAGAGGCACTGCGTCGTATGGATGCCCGGCCTGAGACCACTGCTGTCCTGGGAGACCGGATTGACACGGACATCCTGGGTGGTGTGAAGGCTGGTCTTATGACAATCCTTGTCCTGTCCGGCATCTCTACGCACTCCGAGCTGGCTGTATCTCACATCAGGCCTGACCTGGTGTACTCAGGCATCGAAGAGCTGACGCGAGTATGGAAACAGCTCCTGTAGTGTTGCTCGAGCCTGATCTCCCGGCCATCCAGGCTCTCCTTGAGAGCTGGGGCGAACCCCCCTACCGTGCCAGGCAAATTTGGGAATGGCTCTACATCCATCTGGCCACGGACTTTGAGCAAATGACCAATCTGCCCCGCACGTTGCGCGCGCGGCTGGCAACAGAGACCACCATCGGCGTCCCGGAGCCTGTAGAGATGCTGCGCTCCTCCGATGGCAAAACGCTCAAGGTACTGCTCCGCATGGCAGACGGCGAGACGGTGGAGGCGGTATTGATGCGTTACGAACATCGCCTCACCGCCTGCATCTCCACGCAGATCGGATGCCCGGTTGGCTGCGCTTTTTGCGCCACGGGACAGCAGGGCTTCAGGCGCGATCTGAGTGCGGGCGAAATTGTTGCCCAGGCCCTCCATTTTGCCCGCCTGCTCCGGGCTGAGGGCAGGCGATTGAGCAACGTTGTGCTTATGGGAATGGGGGAGCCACTACTCAACTACCAGGCCTCACTGGAAGCCATAAGACGCCTGACTCACCCTCAGGGGTTCAACCTGGGCCAGCGTCATGTCACACTCTCCACGGTCGGCATTGTGCCAGCTATTGAACGGCTGGCCCAGGAGGGCCTGCAGATCACGCTTGCCGTGTCGCTGCATGCCGCCACCGATGCCCTGCGCAATCAGCTCGTCCCCATCAACCGCCGTTATGGGCTGGATGCCCTGTTTGAGGCATGTCATCGCTATGTCAGGCAGACCGGCAGACGGGTGAGTTTTGAGTGGGTGCTGATCGGTGGCGTGAACGACACGCCGGAGCAGGCAGAGGCGCTGTGTGCGCGGCTGGTCGGGCTGCTGGCCCATGTTAATCTCATCCCCCTCAATCCCACCCCTGGCTATGCGGGGCAGCCTCCATCGCCTGCCGCAATCGAGAAGTTCGTCGCCATTCTTGACAGGCATCATGTCTCCCACACCATCCGTCTCCGGCGCGGTATAGACATTCAGGCTGGCTGCGGCCAGTTGCGTCAGCGCGCCTTATCGCGCGTGTAAATATTCAGGTGGTGACCGTAAGGGGCGAGGTTAACCTTGTCCGTACACTCTTTGGGGCCCCAGGCATTCGGTCGGCCTTCACCGGGTACGGCCGATTAATCAATCGCACCGGGCAGTGTCGGCGGAGGGGCGATCCGGCTGATCGCCCCAACCGACGCGAAACGCCCCAAAAAGGCGACTCCAACCGGCCTGCAGTGACTCGCGCGTAAATATTCTCAGTCTGGACCGGCCCGCGCAGTGGGGACGCTACGGAGCTTGACGCCCCGTTCACCTGCCTGTGTGTCCCCAGCGCGGTACGCTCACCTGGTCCAGGCTGCCAGGTCAGCTACGGCCGTCCCCCAGCAAGACTTTCACATTAACACTGGCTGTGCCACCAGCAGGCAGGGGAACGATATTACCCTCCACCGGCTGTCCATCCACTATTAACGCGACTGTGTTCCCCGGCCCGGTGCGCTCTACCACAATGTGATAGCTTACGCCGCGGAACATACGCCTGGCAGTGAAGCCAGGCCAGTCTGATGGGAGCACAGGTGCGATCTGAAGCCCCTTAAAAGTGGGACGGATGCCCAGTAACCACTGAGTGGCGGCCACATACGCCCACGAGGCCGTGCCAGTAAGCCAGGAATTGCGACCCATCCCGTATTGGGGATGCTCCGGTGCACAGATATTCTGGCAGTAGACATATGGCTCGGCCATATAGCGGTCGGCATCAGTGCGCGCCAGGGGCAGGAGCTGGCGATAGTACTGATAGGCACGATCGCCCCACCCCAGCCTTGCGGCGGCAACAATGGCCCAGGTATTGGCGTGGCAGAATATACCGCCGTTCTCCTTGGCGCCGGGAGGGAAGGTGCTTGTGCCCTGCACACGCGGGGAGTAAGTCTCGTAGGGTGGCCACATCAGCCTCAGGCCGAACGGGGTGTTGAGCTTTTCGTGAGCGCTTTCCATAGCCCGCACCAGGCGCTCATATCCATCGTCGCACCCGAAGTCGCCGATCTCTCCAATGACCGCCCATGTCTGCGGGTTCAGGTTGATCTTGTGGTAATCCTCCCGCTCCACACCCACAGGTAAGCCATCGTCGTCATACGCCCGCACATACCACGCTCCATCCCATGAAGTGCGGTTTATTATCCCGGCCATTTCTCGATGGAGGGCACGGAAACGGGAAGCTTCTTCATCGTGGCCCAGATGGTCACACAGGTCGGCCAGGTCAAGCATGGCGCGGCAGAATTGCTCACCGCTCCACACACTTTCCGCCTTGCCGCTCCCGTGGTCAAGATTCATGGTATCATCCCAATCGGAAAAGCCCAGGCGGGGCAGGCCATGCGGTCCACGATGGGCCAGCGTGAAGTCCACCGCCCGGAGCATGTGACCCCATACCGTATCCTTTTCACCATCCTGATAAGGGATGCTCTCATCCAGGTAAGCGAAGTCCCCCGTCTCTCGCAGGTAGGCGCAGGTGGCGATGATCAGCCAGAGATGATCATCACTGAACCACTGCGGCCACTCGGGGAACTCTGCCGCCAGCCCCGGCCCGCCCTCGCCCGTAAGCGGGAAGACCTGATGCCAGGTGTGACCGTCACGGAACTGGAGTCGCCACAGCGTGGTTAACACGTTGCGTGCGTGGTCGGGGAGGCTATGCACTGTGCCAAGCGTATCCTGGGCCGAGTCACGGGTCCCCATACCACGTCCCAGGCCGGTATCGTAGCCGGAGACGAAGCGCGACCAGTAGAGATTGGCCCGGCACTGAACGGGATTCCAGAAGTTGAGCATGGCGTTCATCTCAGGGTCCGGGGTTTCCACAACGAAACAGCTCAGGTAGCTCTCCCAATCAGCGCGCAGCGTCTCGAAAGCAGAACGCACATGCTCTGTCTGCCGGTAGTGTGCCACGATGTCCGGGATGGAGGAACGGTCCTCTGCCACGCCCAGGATGTAGATTATCTCACTCTCCTCGCCGGGGGAGAGCACCAGTTCGTGGCATAGGGAGCCGATGTTGTTGCCACGCGGCGCCTCGCTGCCGGTCGGCTCCCCGCTTTCCACCACAATCGGGTTAGCCAGACCCCTGTAACGGCCTGCGAAGGCCTCCCGATCGGTGTCGAAGCCCAGCGGTGGACGACTGCTGGAGAAGAAAGTTACTGTAGGGCGGAACTGGGTGGAAGTGTAAATCGTGCCATCGCTGTAGCGGCTGCGGACGATGTGCATACCCCAGTCCATGTTGGTCTGATCCACGACGGCGTCGTAGTAGCTGAACTCGACGTAGCTGAAGGTGCGCAGCCGTCTTATTCTCTCCCCGACGTTCTTCACGCGCAGCACCCACAGCTCGCATGGGTAGGGTGCGTAAGACGTAGGCGGCACGAAATAGAGCAGTTCTGCAGCGATCCCCTGGAAGGTGCTGCTGATGCGTGTATAGCCGGCGCCGTGGCGGCACTCGTAGCCATCCAGTTGACGCGTCGTCACCGGCTGCCAGGTAGGGCTCCAGTATACGCCGCTCTCCTGATCGCGCAGGTAGATGTAGCGGCCCGGCTGATCTGCAGGGATGCTGTTGTAACGATAGCGGGTAACCCGGCGGCTACGCGGGTCACGGTCGAAGGAATAGCCGCCAGCTGTATTGGAGATAATGCCGCCGTACCGACCCTCGCCCAGGTAGTTGAGCCATGGTGTGGGTGTATCGGGACGGGTGATGACATACTCACGGTGATTGACGTCGAAATAGCCGTATGGGTTTTGAAGCCTTGTTGTCATAAGCGGACACCCCCTGTCGCTCAGGATTTTTCAGCTCAGCGCGAGCGTGGCCCTGGCTCTTATATCCCTGGACGAGGTGCCCACCAGTATGTCGAATTCGCCCGGCTCCACCACCCATTCGCGCCGGTAAGGGTTGTAGAATGCAAAGGCTCTCCGCTCCAGAGTGAAACGCACGGTGCGGCTCTCACCAGGCTGCAGGGCGATCTTGGCAAAACCCTTAAGCTCCTTGGGTGGACGCGGCAGGGACGAGGCCCGGTCGCTGACGTACAGTTGTATCACTTCCTTGCCAGCGCGGTTGCCTGTGTTCCTCACCGTCACCGAGACCTCGACTGGCTCGCCAATCCGCGCCTTCTCCGGTACGCAGAGATCGCTGTACTCAAATGTGGTGTACGAGAGGCCGAATCCAAATGGAAAGAGCGGCTCAATCCCCTTCGCATCGTAGTAGCGGTAACCGACGAAGATGCCTTCCCCGTAGCGCACTTCTTTGGCACCCGGATAGTTGATGAAAGTCGGATTGTCCTGATAACGCCTGGGGATGGTGAAGGAAAGCCTGCCCGAGGGGTTAACCGAACCCACCAGTATATTGGCGAGCGCGTTACCCCACTCCTGACCGGGATAGTAAGCCAGGAGCAGTGCGGGCACCTCGTCGAGCCACGGCATGGTCACAGGCGACCCGCAGTTCAGCACGACGATAGTGTTTGGATTTGCCCGCGCTACGGCTCTAATCAGTTCTTCCTGCCTGCCCGGCAGGTCCATATTGGGTCTATCGTGGCCCTCGGTTTCATAACCTGTGGGCATGCCGCCAAAGACGATTGCCACATCCGAATCCTTCGCCAGACTGACAGCTCGTGCTATTCTGTCGTCGTCCTCCGGTTTCGGTGCATAGGTACACAGCAGGTAAATTGTCGGGAAATCCACGTCAGCCGGCTTGATGTACTCCACCATTATATCGTAAACTCTGCCAGCAGAAAGTTCCAGGAAGGCTGAGCCAGTGCTGACCGGCCAGTCGGAGCGGGCATAGGGGTCCGGGGTCACCTCGATCAGCAATGTGCCATCCAGATAGAGACGGGCAAAGGCCGGGCTGACCAGTCTGAACTCGTGGCGGCCGGAGGCCGGAGCAGTGAACCTGCCGCTCCAGCGGACAGAGAAACGCTCCGGCGCGATCGGCTCGGGCGGGCGCAGCCACCAGAATGCCAGATTGCTATCGAGCCGTTCTGCCGCTGGCTCACCTGACAGGTCGGTATTATTGAAATACTCGCCCCACAGGCCATATCCTTCCCCCCTGGCAGGCGTCAGGTACTCGCTCTTTAGTGGGGGTGGTTCCACGTGGTTATCGCACCCCTGCTCATAGCCGATTTTAACGGTATCACCAAGCCTGGCCCGCAGTGCATCCAGAGGGCTTACGCCGTAAGGTGGCTCCACATAAGAACTTCCACCGCCGCTGACGTAGTGCACGGCGGCATTGGGGCCGATGACAGCAAGGGAAGTGAGCTTTTTTGTGTCGAGCGGCAGAAGTCCGTTTTCATTTTTCAGCAGGGTGATGGACTCCTCCGCCAGCTCACGGGCCAGGTTCTGATGCTCCGGCGTGTTGACGCTTCCCTCCGGCAGGTTGATTCCATCCATCTTACCCGAGCGGATGATCATCCTCAGGATGCGGCGTACCGCGTTGTTGACCACCTCCTCATCCACCTGCCAGTTACGCACAGCATCTACCAGCAGACTGCCGTAATATCTGGCCGGGCCGGGCATCTCTATATCCAATCCGGCCTCGACAGACTCGATGGTGGTGTGATTGGCGCCCCAATCAGAAATGACGACGCCCTCGAAACCCCACTCTTCCCGCAGTATCTCGGTCAGGAGGTGGCGGTTCTGACTGGCGTAAACGCCGTTGATACGGTTGTATGAGCACATTACCGTCCAGGGTTGCGTTTCTTTCACGATGGTCTCGAAGGCCGGCAGATATATCTCCCTGAGCGTGCGTTCATCAACCTCGGAGCTGCCACGAAAACGCTCGGTTTCCTGATTGTTACAGGCGTAGTGCTTGAGTGAAGCGCCGACGCCACGGCTCTGCAGGCCCTTAACCCAGGCCACACCAATTCGTCCGGCCAGGTAAGGGTCCTCTGAGTAGCTCTCAAAATTGCGGCCGGCCAGTGGGGTACGGGCGATATTGACGCAGGGCCCCAGCAGAATATCACAGCCCATTGCGCGCGCTTCCTCTGCCAGCGCCATACCCACCCTTTCGATAAGCTCAGTATTCCAACTGGATGCCATCGCGACACCAGTGGGGAAAGCGGTGGTCGGGCCCTGAGGACGCCCGGCCTCATTGGCGCGGACGCCATGCGGCCCATCGGTCATTACCAGAGAGGGAATCCCCAGGCGCTCGATAGGAACGGTGTGCCACATGTCCAACCCGGAAAGGAGGGAGACTTTTTCCTTCAGCGTCATTTGGCCAAGCAGTTCTTCCACGCGCTGTTCAACCGGTTGGGTATGAGTCGTCATTGTGTAACCTCCGAGATGTGGTATCTGGTGTGTGTCGGAATCCTGAAATCCGTATGTCTGCGTCCAATACAGAATTGCCGGCACTGAGTTGAGGAACCTCCACCAGCATATTTTACAACGATTGGCCATTCTTGTCACGTTACAGCCATGAACTCACCGGTAAGCTGACGTACATAAATACGACGACGTCCGCGCGCAGGGTGGTCACCCACTCTCGCGGCTCCCGGGCATCCGTGGTATACTATTGAGAGAGATGAAACGGATCGTTTTACCTGCAGCGACATACGCTCTCATATTGAGCATTGGCCTGAACGCATGCCAGGGAGTGGCAAATCCGCCACCCACTCCTGCCACGATGTGGATGTCGTCGCCATCACCGACCGTTGCTCCGGTTGCAGCCACGCCCACACCCATGCCGACAAGAACAGCGACGCCATCACCGACCCCTCCCGCATCCACGTCTACCCCGGGGTCAACATCACCCGCTCCAACACTGCCATCTGTGACCGCTGTGAATGTGCGCCTGGTACGTGGACCATACCTGCAGTCAGTCACACCGCACTCGGTCATCGTCGTGTGGGAGACCGATGTCAATGCTCCTGGCGAGATTGCGTACTGGAGTACATCATCGGCCGTAATGAGGGCAGGCGATTCCACAGCAGAGACACGTCATGTGATCACTCTGACCAATCTCGCACCGTACACCGTCTACCACTACCATATCGAGAGCGAAGGAGTTGCCATCAGCGAAGATCAAACCTTCCGCACCGCTGCCGGTCCCGAGCAGGAGGCCTTCAGATTCGTGGTTTTTGGCGATACCCGCACACAGCACGATGTACATCGCAGAGTGATTGAGCGGATTCTGGGGGAGGAACCGGACTTCGTGCTGCACACCGGCGACCTTGTGGAGTACGGCGCTGAAAGAAGCCAGTGGGACGTATTTTTCGAGATTGAACGGGAATTGATGGGTCGAGCACCGCTCTTTCCGGTGCAGGGAAACCATGAAGGCAATCATCATAACTACTTCGAGCTGTTTTATCTGCCCGGTAACGAGCGCTGGTATGCATTCGACTACGGGCATGCTCGCTTTGTCGGTCTGCAGGTTGACGGATTCGCGGATTATGCGCCCTGTAGCCAGCAGTACCTCTGGCTGCAGGAAGTGCTGGCGACCAACACTCAGAAGTGGCTCTTCGTGTATTTTCACATCCCGCCCTACACTTCAACGCAAGATAGCGGCGAAGAGAGCGTCCGGCAGGCGTTGACGCCGCTCTTTGAGCGCTATGGCGTGGATATGGTCTTCTCCGGCCACAAGCACAATTACGAGCGCAACGAAGTCGGCGACATCACCTATATTGTGACCGGAGGTGGTGGGGCGCCGTTGTATCCGATGCACCAGCGAGAAGCGACGCAGGTAGCCTTCGCGATGGCATATCATTTCGTCTTGATAGAACTCGACGGCACGTATCTCAGGGCAACGGCCATCTCCGACTCCGGTGAGGTGTTGGACGCCTTCGAGCGCATTGTGGAATAGGCAGGAGCAGATGCCAGGTTATCCGTTCAATATTTGCACGCTGGGGCGTAGCTCCAGCTCGTCTATCAGTGTGTTTAGCTCGTTGTCAGAGAGCGGACGTCCCTTGCCCGCATAGGCAGTGAGGACTGCTTCCATCATATTGGTGCCGAAGGAGCGCCCCTCATAACGCGGCGTGGTTGTGATCATCAGATGCACACCACGCTCCTGGAGCAAGGCCACGTTCTGTTCGGTAGTGGTGTTCGTGACCACCGTTTTGCCTGCCAGGTCCTCTGGCAGGTATTTTTTCATAAACATAAAATCGCCGGCGAGCAGGTCGGCGTTTGCAAAATAAGATCGGTACCTGGGGCTGGATGATTCGCCGCCGCTTCCGTAGAAGAGCAGACTCATAGGGAAATGGCTGACGATAGGGAGCAACATACGGGCCAGCCTGTGATATGCGGGCAGCCCGCGTATGGGGATAGGAATACCCAGAGCGATCATCAGATCCCCGATAATCACCTCATCGGCTACCTCTGTGACAGCGGTCGCCAGGCCGATGCGATCCACAGCGACCGGCACGAAAGCACGGCGAAAGCGTGGCTGCTCACCCAGTATCGGCGCCACAAGCTCGAAAACCCGTCGCTCCAGGGTGTGTTTCAGACCACGCCCATCAACGACCGGTGTGTGATGGACATCCTGAACCAGCTTCAAAGCCGCTCGCAGAGGATACTCGCGTCCCTCCAGACGCAGGTAAAGATCCACCCCGCCCACGCCCAGTGCATCAACCTTACCATCCAGTTCGGCGAAGAGATGGCGGGCCTTCTGCACATCACCGTCAGTGCCAATGCGCTCGGCAGCGATTTGTTCACCTTTGAGAGAGATGACAACTTTTTTGTCACGGGCAGAACTTCCCAGACTGACACTTACCGCTCGCTTCATTTGAGCCTCCTCGGATAATGTATTCCGGAAGCGGGGATCCCGGCCTCCTTTACCAGGTACCTGGCTCAGGTGAGGTCGAAAATCCGTCTCACGGGGCAGACCGGTTGTGACTGCGTAAGTCCTGTCAATGAGTGTACCCTATTTTTCAAAACTTGCCAAAATTCGGGGATAACTCGTAATTACCTGCCCGGCTGCCTGCCGCCGCGTGCCGATTGGAAAGCAACCTTTACGGGCGCCTGCGGCGCCGGGCGTCGGCCTGCGCCGACGCGCCGGTCGGCAGAGGCCGACCATTGACCACAGCAGCGCGCTGCGCCCTGTTGGCATCAAGTTAAGCGACTCAAGTCGTACCTCAGGGGCTTGCTGCCGGGCGTCCACCGGCGTGGGCGCCTCCGTCCGTGCAGGGCGGGCGGCCAGGGGCAGAGCGCCGCTCTGCCCCTGCCGGCGCGATTTCCAATCGTCCGCCCCAGAAACTACGCGCGAAGTTCAGTTATGTGTATATTAAACTCGCGTGTAAACCCGATGCTATGATGCGAATTTCCCGGTCTATTGGCCACAATTCAACGAGATTAGAGCGCAGATTGGGCGACTTTGCCCTCTGGTAAATGAGAGCAACTGCACCCATATGATTTCCTGGGAATGGCTGCGCAAGCTCGTATGCCAGGTGTTGGGGGCCAGATTTGAGTATATCCGCAATGTGCGTTACCTGTCAGAGGACCAGTTAATACAGCTTTTTCCAGAGGCGACGCTGGAGTATGAGAAGGCCCTGGGAATGGTAAAGTCATTCTACGTTTATTATGTCGCTCCTGGAGTAGAGACTTGTAAGGAAGAAGCACAAGGTGATAACCCGCCACCGTGAAGCTAACCAAGTCATAATACTTGGCCTTCTGGATATCGCCTTGACTCTCCTGTCCCTTTATCTGGCCGGTTGGGCACGTTACTTGATCCCGTGGGGCGTGCACCTACCCTGGCGGCTTGTTGCACTGCCCTGGCCGGTCTATATGATGGCAGCTGTGATCTGGCCAGTTGTTCTCTCACTGGTGTCTGTCTACGACCTCCGCTTCCACCGCGATCGGCGGCTTTCCGCTGAAATCTGGTCGTTGCTCCTGGGAGTAAGTATTGCCTCCCTGGTCCTGGCTGGATGTCTCTACTTTTCCTACCGGCAGGTGGCACGTCGCCTGTTTTTCTACTTCAGCGTGATAGATTTTTGTTTTCTGATTTTAACTCGCATATCTGCATACCTGCTTCGCCGTGTGGCACACCGTAACGGCTACGCACCGCGCCTGCTCATTGTGGGCACAGGACGAATAGGGGAAGAGATTGCCTGCCAGATTCAAAGACGGAGCCAGAACTGGCAATTGGTTGGTTTTCTCGATGATGATCCGACTAAAGTCGGTAAGCAACTCGCAGGGTTCCCGATATTGGGTACGCTCAGTATGTTGGAGGAGGTAGTTCAGGCTCAAAAGGTGAGCGAGGTTATCTTCGCCCTACCCCCCCAATGCCACGAGCAGTTAGCACATTTGGCACTGAGTCTGGAAAGATTGCCCGTCGAGGTTAGCATTGTGCCAGATTATTTCGAACTGGCCCTCTTCCGTGCCAGAATGGATGAGCTGTTGGGTTTTCCTCTTGTGCGTCTGCGCGCCTCTGCTATCGAAGGGAGTGCACGAATTGTCAAGCGGATATTCGATCTGGCAATTGCAATTCCTATGTTGATATTCTGCCTCCCATTTTTCCCTTTGGTCGCTTTGCTGATCCGACTCGACTCACCCGGCCCGGTATTGTTCCGACAGGAACGCGTGGGCGAGAATTGCCAGGTTTTCGGCATGTGGAAACTCCGCACGATGGTCCAGAACGCTGATGCATTGCTCCAGGAGAAGCTAAAACAAACACCCGATGGTCCTATCGTGCATAAATGTCCCGACGACCCGCGGGTTACACGCGTTGGCCGGTTCTTGCGCCGCTACAGTATAGATGAGTTGCCGCAACTCATCAACGTGATAAAGGGTGAGATGAGCCTGGTGGGACCACGTCCAGAGTTGGTCTGGCTGGTAGATCGCTACGAGGGCTGGCAGCGGAAGCGTTTCGCGGTGCCACCGGGAATGACCGGTTGGTGGCAGATTTCGGGTCGTAGCGAGCGCATGATGCACTTGCACGTCGAGGACGATCTGTACTACATCAACAACTACTCGATCTGGCTTGATCTGCGCATTCTCTGGCGCACTATCGGGGTTGTTATATCAGGCAAAGGTGCTTACTAACCTTCTGAAGGACGGGTAATGAAGTACAATACTGCTGGAAACAAGAGGACGTGCTGTAGCCGACGCCAAACGGTCTGAAAGGTTAAAGTCTGGTTTCCACTCCGAACTTTGGACAAGAATACCCCTACCCCGGTTGTAAGTCAGCCTCCAGCGCTGTACCTTAGTTTGTTGAAAGCCCACGTCCCACAGCGTGTACGGGTTCAGCGCCGTCATGACGATGGCGGCGGCGGCGAGCGAAACCGGCGCGAACGTGGCGCGTCCCAGGTAGCGGCCCTACAGGTAGAGGATGCCCATCAGGGCGGCGCGCACCACCGAAGCCGCGGCCCCCACCAGTATCGTGTAGA
>DAOTYA010000125.1:0-11486 GCA_034435075.1 Anaerolineae bacterium | reverse complement strand
ATTCCGACAGGTCCACCTCCTCTTCTTTGATCGTGCGCACCAGCCGTTCTGCGTACCCATTTTGCCAGGCTTCACCCACCTCCGCCATACTGATGGCAACGCCGTGTGCCTGCAGTATCTCCAAGTACCCGGTGACGGCGTATTGGACACCCTGATCCGAGTGATGGATCTCTGGTCGGCGTCCGTCCGCCAGCGCTCGCCTCAAGCTGGTCAGAGTCAGGGTCTGGTCCAAATTGCGTCCCAGATGCCAGCCACGCACCAGGCGGGTGAAGACTTCTATGATCACTGCCAGATAGACGAATTCCCCTCTCAGGCGAACGCAGGTGATGTCGGCTACCCACACCTGGTCAGGGCGCACCACGTTCAGCCCTGCGACCAGGTTGGGATAGCGTGTAAAGGGGTGGTCACCGTTCGTCGTGCACCGTTTCCGCCGTCTGAGCCTGCCGCACAGCCCCAGGTGGCGCATCACCCGACGCACGCGCTTAGTGTTCACCACCCACTTGCGGTCACGTCGAATCTGCACAGTCACCCGACGATACCCATAGGTTGGCCATTGCCCGGCCACCTCACGGATTGCCTCCTCGAGTGGGGTATCGTCCAGGCCGTGTGGATGGTAATAGTACGCGCTGCGCAGACAGTCCAGCACCTGGCAGAGCAGGCTGATGCTGTACCTGGGAGACAGTTCCGTGATCACAGCCCGCTTCCACTCGAGTGCAATCTCAAAACGCTGGAGTAACTGCCTATCCCTGCCGACTGAAGTCGCCCACTTTGGGCCGCAGGCCTTCGGTCGGCCTGCGCCGCCCCCCTGGTGAGGCACACGTAAAGCGCGTCGGCGAAGGCCTACACCCGGCACGAAGTGCCCACGGAGGGCGATTTCAATTGGCGTGAATAGTTACCATTCAGGTAATTACGGCAAATGAACGATGGTCCCCTTGAGTTTCCGCAAATCTGAGCGGTGGGACCAATATTCCGCATCACTGCTGTGAGAAGCCCTCAGGTCAGATCGCTATGGCCGGCTGAGGCTGATGCCCCAACCTTCTGACCATGTCACGAAGGCAGTATCGGCTGGATTAGGCGTAGCGCCATCCACGAGCAAGGTTTTTTCAAATCCAGGACTGGCCGATCCAGGCTATCGGCGGTATAATTCAGAGCGCAACATACGAGGAGGAACAACCATCTTAAATGACCAATCTGCGGATCGCTATGTTGAGCGTGCATACCTGCCCGCTGGCCACCCTGGGCGGCAAAGAGACCGGGGGTATGAACGTCTATGTGCGCGACCTGGCGAGTGAACTGGCCCGACGGGGGCATTACGTGGATGTCTACACGCGTTCGCAAGACCCGACCATTCCCCGCATTAACAGCACCGATCTTGGCCACGGGGCACGGGTGATCCACATCCCTGCCGGTCCCGAGCAACCATACGACAGGCGCCTCGTCTACGACCACCTGCCGGAATTCACAGAAGGAGTCTTGGCCCAGGCGGAGAGCGACGGGATACGCTACGATCTGCTCCACAGCCACTACTGGCTTTCCGGGGCAGTAGCGCTGGAGTTGCGTGAACGTTGGGGTATTCCCATCATACAAATGTTCCACACACTGGGAGAGATGAAGAACGCCGTAGCCCGCCGTGCTGAGGAGCGGGAGCCTGAGCGACGCATCCTGGTTGAGAGAACCATCGTCCACAGCGCCGACATCCTTGTCGCTGCCACATCAGTAGAGAAGGAGCAATTGATCCGTCTGTATGACGCTGACCCTGCCCGTATCCGGGTTATCCCGCCCGGTATAGACACCCAACGATTCCGCCCCATTCCATCCGCCTACGCCAGGAAACGCATCGGTCTATGCGAGGACTGCTGTATCATCCTCTTTGTGGGCCGCATCGAGCCACTGAAGGGGATTGACAATCTGCTCCTTGCCATTGCGGAAATCGTAAAGCGGCTGCCACAACTGCGCTGCCGCCTGCGTGTACCCATCATCGGAGGGGATCCTGACCGCATCCGCGAGGATGACGAGATGATACGACTGCAGAACTTGCGGGAGGAGCTTGGGATCAGCGATGTGGTTGTGTTCCTGGGAGCCAAAGACCAGGACCTGTTACCATACTATTACTCGGCGGCCGAAATGGTGGTGATGCCCTCTGATTACGAGAGTTTCGGGCTGGTCGCGCTTGAGGCGATGGCCTGTGGCACACCTGTGATCGCTTCTGATGTGGGGGGGCTGGCTTTCCTGGTCAAACATGGGCGCACGGGCTACCGTGTGCCGGCCCGCGATCCCCAGGCACTGGCACATAAGATCATCCGACTGCTGACAAACGAGGCATTGCGGCGAAGTATCGGGCAACGAGCCGCCTGTTGGGCCGAGTCTTACGCATGGCCCCGCATTGTCGAACGCATCGAGAAA
Source organism: Anaerolineae bacterium (assembly GCA_034435075.1). GTDB lineage: Bacteria > Chloroflexota > Anaerolineae > B4-G1 > B4-G1 > JAOAAG01. The sequence continues at coordinate 9,083 of DAOTYA010000125.1, read as the reverse complement.
GTCTACGGCGAGTTACTAAGTGCCTATCCGAAAAACCGTACTAGCGGCATCCCTATGCCGCTTATACCGACGCATAGGGATGCGTCGGTTACGTTTTTCGGATAGGCTCTAAATCCTCCCTGCAGCAATCAGGATCGTGAAAGTTGCCAGAAACCAGTGGATAAGGTACGGGTAGACGAAAGAACGTGTACGCCAGGCTACATACCCGAATGCGCTGCCCCCAAATATGCAACTTAGCGTTTCCACTTCCGGCTTGCCGAAGTGAGCCAGGGTGAACGGCACAGCCTGCAGCAGGATGGCATAAGGGCCACATACCGGGTAAAGGGCAAAGAGCAGAAAACCCCGAAACAGGAACTCCCACCCTATCAGGTCCAGCGCGTTGTCGAGGACCAATGGGAGCGCTGTGTTAATCTGAGGCGCGTAGTAACGTTGCATTGCGCCGCCTCGCGCGGTAAACAGCGCAACCACAGCCGCCACCCCACACCCTACGGCTGTCAATATCGCCCCCGCTTTCCAATCCCCAAACTGAAATCCATAGCTGGCAGGCGATTCGCGGAAAACCACCACAATCACAAACAAAGGCACTCCCAGATAGAAAAGCACACGGTCCAGCGACTTGTGAGGAAATATGGAGTGGTAGTGTTCCAGCACCAGCAATAATGTGGAGACCACAACGGTGGTGACAACCCGGTAGTCAAGTCTGAGTTCTTCCAGCCGCAAGATGACCTCCCTCAAAATCCGCGCCCCAAAGATACACCTGATACACACTTAAGCCAATACTTTCCTAAAGCGCCCGAGTAGAGCCTTCAGCCGGATTTTCCGCCTGAAGGCTCGATGATTCCCGAGCCATCCTAAAAGCGATCTCAAGCAGGCGCCTTGCAGCGCGTGGGCGATCCTTTCACCAGAAGCACCACGGCTATCCCGAACAGGAGCACCAAAGTCACCGCCAGGCCGCCTTCGGGGCCGAATGCCCCGCCGGTAAACCAGTCGGGGCCAATCTCCATCAGGTTCAGCAACATCCCGCCGCCGGTCTCGCTCCCGCTCACCTCCAGGCCGAAGATGTTCCCCTCTGCCCAGTTCCAGACCGAGTGGAGGGCACAAACGCCCCATAGCGAACCATCGCGCAAGGCGTAAAGCGCTGCCAACAGGCCGTAAAGGAACAGATTAACCAGTGCCAGGATGCTCAGGTTAGGATTAAGGCCATGCATAACAGCGAAGAATACTGAGGACAGGATAACTCCGATCCAGGGGCGGTAGCGCGCGCCGAGCACGGGCATCATCCAGCCACGTATCAGGACCTCCTCCGCTGCACCCTGGACCATCCAACCGGGGAAGACGATCAGCACCCCGCCCAGAGCGAGCAGCCCCTGATGCCCTGAGGCGTTCTTTTCAGGGGCGAGGAAACCGAAGATTGACATCAACCCCACCGCTCCGGAGAACATCAGCAAGCCGATCAACAGACCGCGTCCGTATCGTTGCAGGATGTTGCCATGCTCGAAGCCCAGGGTGTGGAGGGCACGCCGCTCGTAAAGCCTGATCCACAACCAGGTCAGCAGGATCACCCCACCGAACGAGGTGACCAGTAGCAACACCTGCCACAGACCGGAGACGAACGGCGGTTGCTCCGAGAGCATTGCCCACGGCTCACCGCTATATATGCCATACGCCAATGCCACCGGCAGGCCGAACACCCCAGACAACAACAGTATCAATGATCCAATGGGCAACGCTGCCCACCAGGGAGTTAACCGCTTTCCCCCCCTGGCCAGTTGGAACAAACGACTCTCAAGAATCCAGTTGAACATTTGGCTGTGCCTCCCTGTTAATTCTGGTGCGCGCCAGTCATTCCGCTGACCCACCTATGCACAGCGCCGAAACGCCTGTGCATATAAATGCACAGGCGCAGAGATGGTTTCGTATATCCACATCTCTGCGCCTCCGCACGGTGCCTGACCATGTTGACCTTAACACTGCTGAAAGGCAAATCACCGCTCCGGCAGCCTGCTGTGAGCCGGCGATCCCGGCATCGCCCAGATCATCCGCCGGCAATCAGGTGGATCACCAACACCTGGGCACCATCGGGGATGAGATATGTGGTATACTCCTCTGGGGAGACAACCTCCTCATTTACCCTGACGATGATATGGGCAAAGGTATAGTTAAGCCGCTCCAGTAAACTGGAGACGGTCATCCCTTCCTCCCAGGGCATTTCGTCGCGGTTGTTGACGCGGATCACAGCCTACAAATGTTTCTGGACCACAGCCAGCACTTCGGGAAAGTCAATCCCCAGCCGCTTCAAAGTCTCCGGTGTGGGGACGCCGTTCTTCGTCCAACCCCGTCTGGCATATACGGCATCCTTCAGCCTCTCGTACTGCTCCTCCCGATATTTGCGCAACGCGGCGAGCTTCTCTTCCACGGGCATTTCCCTGGGGTTCAGACCCAGTAGCTGCTCCAACTGCTTATCGTAACGCTCAGCTCGCGACTGATATTCCTCGACAGTCACCGGCCCCTGGGAACGGTAGGGGACATCGTCATGATCGCGCAGCCCATACCCCAGACGAATGTTGAAAACACGCTGGAAGTTGTAAACCGCTTCGGACATAGTGATCAGGTCTTCCCGGGTCACCTGCCGCCCGGTGACACCAGAAAAGAGGTCCACATAGTTTTGTAAGTGTGCAGGGACTTTAGCTGGCTCTTCCGTATACTTGTTGTCCGGCGGGACGATGTCATTCCAGGGTAGCTTGCAAAAGCCACACAGCCCGAACCATGTGCGCCACATCGGGAAGTAATGAAGCGCCTCAGCTTTATCCTCGAAGGTGGGGAGCAGATTGCTGACCATATCCATAAAAATAAGCCAGGCCTCATCGTGCTGCGGCCCTTTGTTAGTCAGGCCGTACCCACCCTGCTGCGCCAGGGATTCCTTGCACACATACTCGGAGTATTCCAGCCCCTTGGCTTCCATACCGATGTCCTTCAGAAAGGCGGGGTCGGCTCCGTACTCACGGGCGAAATACTCCTTCATACGGCGCACCCCCTGCCCGACGATGCGACCGAATCCCTCGCCCCGCGCCATCTGATGGAGCAGCTCGATCGCGGCATCGGCATTACCAAAGTGAAGCTCCAGCCCCCCGGTTTTCTCCCTGTCCAGGATGCCTGCCTCGTAACACTCCATCACAAAGGCCACACCGGTGCCGAAGGAGATGGTGTCTATCCCATAGGCATCGCAGTAAAAGTTCAGCTCAAGAATGGCATCGGGATCGAAGATGCCGCAGTTAGAGCCAACGCCGGCGATAGTCTCATATTCAGGCCCGTCCACGCTGACTGTCTGTCCGCGGTAGGGACCGGTGCGGACGGTGTAGTTATCCGAGGTATGAGAACAGCTCAGTGTACAGCCATACCAGCAGCCATCAGGCAGGCCCTGGGTGAAGCGAGCCTCCCACACGTCCCCGTTAATACGGTGAGCTTCCGGGTGTGAGCCAAAGCGGAAGTTATGCACCGGCAGCAGATCATAGTCATTCATAATCTGGACCAGGTACGACGTACCACGGTGACGCATACGGCATTGCTGGTCATCGTAGTCATGGATCTCTTTATGCAGCCGGACGCCGGCACGGGCAACTCGCTCCGGATCGGCGGGATGATTGGAGTCGCCTTTAACAGGCAGACTTTTCAACACTACCGCCTTGATGTGTTTGTTACGGAATACCGTCCCGATACCCCCTCGTCCAGCCTGTTTGAAACGCAGTTCTTTCCTTCTGCGGTCGTAAAGGCTGAAGTTCAGACAGCCCCAGAGCGTGTGCTCAGCGCCGCTACCAGAAGAGATAGAGGAGATAAAGTAGCGTTCCTCCTCACCCGGTGCAAACTCATCCAGCAGCCACCTGGCGATCAGATAAGTATCCGTGGGCACATCGGTTGCTTCCTCGATGGTCACGCGTCCGGCAGGCGCATCTATGATAACGATGACGTCCTGATCCGCCTTTCCTTGAATCTCCAGCGCATCCCACCCGGCGAATTTGAGGAGCGGCCCGAAGTGTCCACCTACGTTAGAGTCAATGACAACGTTGGTGAGAGGGGAGATGGAAACGACCAGCGACTTACCGGAGCCGGGGTATTGAGTGATGCCCCCGCACGGACCTGAGGAAACTATGATCTCATTCTCCGGGTCATCCCAGCGGGTATTGTCGCGCACACCGTGCCAGAGCAACCAAAGCCCAAACCCCCTCCCACCGATAAACTTCTCTTTCATCAATTCGTTTACTGGCTTTGCGGCGATAGTTTGGTCAGAGAGGTTGATGTAGAGCGTCTGACCTGCGTAGCCCCGCTCCACAGATGAAGGTGTGTAGGTGTACTCAGCCAGCACAGTTCTCATGTCATCCTCCTTGAAGCTTTATAGCTGGATGCCCGGGGCACGCGGGGTCTCGACCTCAACCACAGCAAGAGCCTCAGCCGGGCACTCGTCAGCGCATTTCCCACAAGCGACACATTTAAAAGGCTCGGTCTGTCCCGCGTGGTAGAACATTGCCAGATAGGGACAAAAGCCCACGCAGGCCAGGCAGCCCACGCACAGTTGCTTCCGCAGGCGCACAATGCCTCGTTTATCCCTATAGAGGGCTTCGACAGGACAGACGTTAATACACTCGCCGCACTGGACGCAGTAGACGGCGCTCAGCATAAGCCCGTCCTGACGCTGCTCCTCACGGATACGAATGCTTGACCTCTCCGGGTCAGTGGTTTTGAACCAGGTTTCGGAGCAGACTTCCTCACAGATATGGCATCCCACACATTTTTCGGCGTCGAAGGATAGAACTCTATTCATCTCCACTCCTTTTTCCGGGTAGCTCAGTGTCAGGGCTTCAGCCGATTGAAACCGTCCTCCCTGGGCATTTGGCGCCGATCGTCGGCCTGCGTCAACACCTGGCGCGAAGCGCTTGAGAAGATTCGATTTCAATCGGGCGCTCCCCAATTTTATGTGACCGGCCCCTGCATCTGGGACTTACGCCTGGGCCGATGGCTGCGCGACGATGATGGTAACGCCTGAGACTCAGCGGCCAGCAATGCTGCGGACAACACATCGTCCATATTCTCCACCAGGACAATGTGTAGCGCGCGTCTGATCTTTGCCGGCACATCAATCAGGTCTTTCTTATTACGCTTGGGGATGATAATGGTCTTCAACCCGGCCCGATGAGCGGTCAGAATCTTTTCCTTGACCCCGCCGATAGGCAAAACCCGGCCACGTAAGGTGATCTCTCCGGTCATGCCTACGTCATGGCGCACAGGCCGGCCGGTGAAGGCGGAAATCAGAGCAGTAGCGATAGTGATGCCAGCAGAAGGTCCATCTTTGGGGATGGCACCTTCTGGTAGATGGATGTGAATATCGGTTTTGTCGAAAACTTCCGCATCAATGCCGAACTCTTTGCCACGGGAGCGGGCATAGCTCAGCGCGGCCTGGGCCGATTCTTGTAATACCTCTCCCAATTGACCGGTAAGCGTCAGGTTGCCTTTGCCAGGCATCAGCGCCACTTCCACAGGCATCAGGTCCCCGCCGGCCTCAGTCCAGGCCACGCCCGTGGCTATGCCGACCCCATCCTGCTTTTCCAACAGGCCAGGGGTAAATTGGGGTGGCCCCAGATAGCGAGGCAGCGATCGGGCCAGGATACGACGTGGCGCAGCGCCGCCCTCAGCCACGCGGCGGGCGATCTTGCGGCAGATGGAAGCAATGCGTCGGTCGAGATTACGCACACCGGCCTCGTAGGTGTACTCGCGTATGATCGAGCGCAGCGCCCCTTCGGTGAACTCGACCTGGTCTTTGTCCAGCCCATGCTCCTCAAGCTGGCGGGGGATCAGGAAGCGACGCGCGATCTCCAGTTTCTCCTCATCTATATACCCCGGAAACTCAATGACCTCCATACGATCCTGCAGAGCAGGCGGGATGGGGTCAAGGATGTTAGCCGTGGTAATGAAGAGCACTTTTGAAAGGTCATACGGTATCTCCAGGTAATGGTCGGAGAAGGCATGGTTTTGCTCTGGGTCCAGCACCTCCAAAAGAGCTGCCGCCGGATCGCCCCGGAAATCCAGTCCCAATTTATCTATCTCGTCAAGCATAAAGAGCGGATTGATCGTGCCGGCCCGGCGCATCGTCTGGATAATACGGCCGGGCAACGCGCCAATGTACGTGCGACGGTGGCCGCGGATCTCGGCTTCATCCCGTACACCTCCCAGGCTGACACGCACGAATTTGCGCCCCAGTGCCTCGGCAATGGACTGGCCCAGCGAGGTCTTGCCGGTGCCCGGCGGACCGACAAAGCAGAGGATAGGACTGCGCATCTTATCAGCTGCCAGCCGACGCACGGCGATGTATTCCAGGATGCGTTCTTTGGCCTTCGGCAACCCGAAGTGACGCGATTCCAGTACCTCCTCGACATGTTTGACGTCCAGGTTGTCCTCCGTCATTTCTGTCCAGGGCAGCTCAATGAGCCAGTCTATGTAGGTGCGAATCATGCCCGTCTCCGGCGACATCGGCGGCATGGCCGCCAAGCGATCCAGCTCCTTCTCCGCCCTGGTGCGCACTTCATCAGGCAGATCCATTTCGGCGATGCGCTCGCGTAGCTCGTTGACCTCCTGCGTGTAGACGTCAGACTCACCCAGCTCGGTCTGGATGACCTTCATCTGCTCGCGCAGGAAGTACTCGCGCTGTGCCTTGTCCAGCTCTTGCTGCACCTGCGAGTGGATGCGGTCCTCCAGCTCCAACACATCCAGTTCTTTCGCAAGCAAGATGCTGACTCGCTGCAGCCGTTCAGCAACGTCTATGGTTTCCAGCACCTCCTGCCGCTCGGCCACTTTGAGGTTCAGCGACTGGACTACCATATCGGCCAGCCAGCCCGGGTCGTCGAGATTCATGGCGAAAATGTAGGCATCTTCGGGGAGATTGCGGTTCAATTGCACCACTTTCTCGAACAGGGCCAGCACAGCCCGCATCAATGCCTCGGTGACCGGCGTTTTCTCCACCGTTTCGTAAACAGGCAGGGCACGTACGCGTATATACGGCTCGAGCTGCACGTACTCTACGATCTGGACGCGCTGGATCCCATGTCCCAACACGCTTATTGTGCCGTCGGGCATGCGCAGCATCCGGCCGATCTCCACCAGTGTGCCAAAGGTGAACAAATCCTCCGGTCCAGGCTCAAGTGCCTCGGCATCCCGCTGAGCAACGGCAATGACCGGTTCGTCATCCTCGTGAGCCGCCTCCACGGCTTCGATCGAGAAATCGCGCCCGACGAAGAGCGGTGCAACCATACGAGGAAACATCACCATATCGCGCAGCGGCAGCAGCGGCGCATCAATCACTTCATCTGGAGGGAGACGGGGGGTCTCCTCACCTTTGAAGTCCAGTTCATCCATAGAGTAAGGTAATCCCTGTGGCCACCCCATTTGTGACCACCAGTCTTGAAAAATCCTGTTTCCTACCACGTTCTTTCCTTTGCTACTCAAAGTCATTTTCAGGTAATGGGGTGCCCGTGTAACGGGCCCATTCCTCGCGGGCATCGGCGACGAGGAAGATGGAGCCGGTTACGAGCAAACCGGTGTCCGCTTTCATCAACGCCAGCCCACGCCTCAATGCTTTCCTGGGGTTCACGCTGACCTCTGCTCCGCCTCCGACCTGTGCGGCTATGTCAGCAAGCTCGACCGGTGAGGCTGCTCGCGGGTGGTCCGAACGCGTGACGATGAGATACTCGCTGATAGGCAGCAATTCTCTCAGCATGCCCCCGATATCCTTGTCGGTCGAGGCCCCGAAGGTCAGCACCCACTTCCTGCCCGGAAACCAGTCATTCAACGCCTGACGCAACACCTGCGCCGAGTGGGGGTTATGGGCACAATCCACCACGACCAGGGGCTCCCGGCTGAGAATTTCAAGCCGACCTGGCCAGTGGACAGTGCGCATCCCTTCCCGCACAGCCTGCAAAGGTATCCGGAATCCTTGCTGGTGGAGGGTATCCAGAGCAGCGATGGCGCTCAGCGCGTTCTCAAGCTGATGGCGCCCCAATAGAGGGATCCGGTACTCGCCATCGAACGCAGAGCCACCCCCGCTGAGACGCCTGGCCGTAAAACTCTGGCCCTCCGGCTCCACCGCATCCGCCTGGTACTCCCAGTCGCGGCCGATCACGATCAAAGGCGCGCCCTTCTCTTCAGCGACAGACTCGATCACCCGGGCCGCCTCTTCTTGTTGCGGAGCGCTCACTACCGGGACCCCCGGCTTTATGATACCCGCCTTTTCACGGGCGATCTCGCCCAACGTCTCACCCAACAGGTAAGTGTGATCAAAGCTGAGCGAGGTGATGATCGAGACTTCTGGCATGATGACGTTGGTGGCATCCAGCCGTCCTCCCAGGCCCACCTCGACGACAGCGATCTCAACCCCGGACCGGAAAAAGTACAGAAAACCAAGTGCAGTGATGGCCTCGAAGGTGGTGACACCAGGTATCTGCTCGATCACCGGGCGGCACTCTTCTACCAGCGCGACAACCTCTTCGCGCGTTATTTTCTGGCCGGCGACCTGGATGCGCTCGCGGAACGTGTGCAAGTGCGGCGAGGTGTAAAGCCCGGTGCGATACCCGGCTGCCCGCAAACACGCCTCACACATAGCCGCCGTGGAACCCTTGCCCTTGGTACCGGCTATATGCACCGACGAGAAGCCGGTATGAGGGTTACCCATCGCTGCCAGCAACCGTTCCACCCGCGAAAGGTCCAGTGTATCGGGTGTGTAGCGCTCTATCCTGGTCTTCTCGTAGTCGGTCAGGCTGTGGAGATAGGCGATTGTTCCCGGGTAGTCCATATTGTAAATTTGGATTCTACCTCCTTTTTTCAGGAAACGCAAGCCCTTTGCAGAAGAGTGACTGTTCAACTGTCGATAAAATTGGGGTGTAATCGCCCTTATTTACCTGGGATTGAATCCGGGATGTTCATAATGGGTTGACACTCTGAGTCAGGCGCCGGATGCCGCCCGATTGAAATCGGCCTCTTTGGGCGCTGCGCGCCGCGCGTCGGCCTGCGCCGACGCGCCGGTCGGCAGAGGCCGACCATTG
>DAOTYA010000124.1:0-8467 GCA_034435075.1 Anaerolineae bacterium | reverse complement strand
TTGTCTCACGGCGGCGGGACGAGCAGCGGGCGGTGGGAGGGCAGAGTGTGGCCGGGGTGTATCCGCCGGTGGTGGTGATAGCGCCGCCTGGGGTACAGAGCAGTCTCTCGACGCCGGCTGACAGGGGTACATACTATCCGCAGAGCTGGCCGGTGCAACGTCACTTCACCGTGGTGGGAGGGACAGGAACCGTTGATACAGACATGGCGTACTGACCGTTCGCTTACACATTGGCGTTACGGATCGGGGTTGCGTTCTCTGCACATATGTGATAGTATATTCGTCGGGCATACTGGTCAGACAGGAGCTTATGTAAAACCCGTCGCGTCCGCACCTCCTGGTTGTGGTATAGTTAAGAGCCTATCCGAAAAACGTAACCGACGCATCCCTATGCGTCGGTATAAGCGGCATAGGGATGCCGCTAGTACAGTTTTTCGGATAGGCACTAAGGGCAATGAGCGGGATCTCACGAAGACAATTTCTGCTCGGTTCCGGGGCTGTGCTGGCCTGTGGCATAGGGGCCCTTGCCCACTTTTCTGGCCATCGCTGGTGGGAACGCTTTCCTGCACAGGACGAATCTTTCATAAACAGTGAGCCGCCGGGCCCCTGGTCTGTTGAGGCACGTTATTACGCCTCCTTCGCAAATGAGGGGTCGCTTAACTGTCGCGCCTGCCACACCACACCAGAGGACCCTCTCGCCACCTCGTACTGCCACATCCCTCACACTGGCACCTATGTTCAGTGCAATCTCTGCCCTCACCGCTGCATTATTGCCCCTGGTGAGCGCGGCCATTGCCGGGTGCGGGAAAACCGTAATGGGCGGCTCTATTCAATGGTCTACGGCAACCCCTGTGCCGTACATCTGGACCCCATCGAGAAGAAGCCTTTCTACCACTTTCTGCCAACGGCAGGCGCTTTCTCCATAGCCACTGCTGGCTGTAATTTGCGTTGCCTGTATTGCCAGAACTGGTCTATCTCCCAGTTCCCCCCGGAGCAAACCCAGAACGTGGACCTGCCGCCCCAAAAAGTGGTCCAGTACGCCCTCCAGTATCAGGCGCCGGTGATTGCCTACACCTACTCGGAGCCAACAGTCTTCTACGAATACATGCTGGCCACCGCCCGACTGGCGCACGAGCAAGGGTTACGCAACGTCGTCATCTCCGCCGGCTTCATCAATCCAGATCCGCTGCGGGAGTTGTGCCGGGCGGTGGATGCGATCAAGATTGATCTCAAAGGGTACGATGAGGACTTCTATCGTACCGTATGCCAGGCTGAGCTGGGGCCGGTGCTGGACACGATACGCATCATCCACGAGAGTGGTATCCACCTGGAGATCGTCAACCTGGTGGTGCCAACCCTCAACGACAGCCTGGAACAATTGCGTGCACTGTCCCGCTGGCTGGTGCATGAAATCAGCCCTGATGTGCCTTTGCACTTCACCCGCTTTTATCCGCAGTACAGGCTGACCAACCTGCCACCCACGCCTGTGGAAACGCTGGAGAGAGCCTGGGAGATCGCGGCCGAGGAGGGAGTGCGTTTTGCCTATGTAGGCAACGTTCCGGGACACCCTGGCAATAACACACGTTGTCCCGCGTGTGGGAAGAATATCATTGTGAGAGAAGGGTTCGCGGTCACGGAATATCATCTCCGGGGAGGAGCGTGTGGATATTGCGGCGAGCCAATCCCTGGCGTGTGGTGGCCCGGTGAGCCGGCAAGTAACCCCTCCCTCTCGTATCCGGGCCCGCTGGATCAATAACGATGCAAGCCAGATTGCGGATTCTGCACCTTGTATGCCTGAGCGCGGCCCTTCTTACCGCCTGCGCTGTGCCAGCTTCCACCACCGTGACCGTCCCTCTCACAGGCACCCCGGAGGCAGCCATCACTTCCCCACCTCCCACCTCTCCACCGCTGCTATCCGGTCGTGTACGTCAGGCGGCGGTCGCCGGCTCCTGGTATCCCAACGATCCCGCCACGCTGACCAGGTTAATAGATGAGATGCTGGCAACGGTTGAGCCGGTTGATGGTGAGCCAATCGGTCTTATAGTCCCGCATGCCGGCTATATTTACTCCGGCCCGACGGCTGCGACAGGTTTTCGGCAACTGGAAGGGGTAGGGTATGACGTCGCTATCATTGTTGCCTCCGATCATCGCCCACCAGTTTCGCAGCCAATCTCCGTGTGGGCGGAAGGCGGTTTCGCGACCCCACTGGGTGTGGTACCGGTGGATGTGGAGCTGGCTCAGGCCCTCATCTCGGCCGATAAGCGTATCAAATCCGACCCTGCTGCTCATGAGGAAGAGCATACTATCGAGATCGAACTCCCCTTTTTGCAGCGCGTCTGTCCCGACTGCACCATCGTACCGATTCTGATGGGCCGCGATGACGAGGAGACCATCCAGGCACTGGTCACTGCGCTGCTTGCGGTGCTGCAAAACGTTGACCGACGTGTGGTGCTGATCGCCTCATCCGATCTCTCGCACTACCCCAGCTATGACGACGCGCTGGCCGTTGACAGCGCGACACTGGCAGCTATCGAGACCTTCGAGCCGGCCCGCGTGCGGGAAACGCTGGGTAAGATGATGGTTAAGGGAATTCCCAACCTGGTCACATGCGCGTGCAGCGAGGGGCCTATCCTGGTGGTGATGCACGTTGCCAAAGCGCTGGGCGCCGACACAGCTACCGTGCTTGGCTATGCCAATTCTGGCGACGTAAGCGGAGATCACAGTCAGGTGGTGGGTTACGGGTCGGTAATGTTCTGGCACTACGAGGCGCCGGCCCTTACGGATACTCAGCGTCAGGAGTTACTGAAACTGGCACGCGAGACAATCGCGGAATATCTCAAGACGGGACATACCCCTGGTTACGAAAGCACCGATCCTCTCATGAACCGCCGTGCCGGCGTGTTCGTGACGCTGAAAGAGCGTGGCGAACTGCGCGGTTGCATAGGCCACACCCGTGCCGATCTTCCTCTCTACCGGGCTGTCCAGCAGATGGCAATCGCAGCCGCCACCGGCGATCCACGTTTTCCTCCGCTCAAACCTGAGGAAATTGATGACATCTCGATCGAAATTTCCATCCTTTCCCCCATGCGTCGGGTTACAGACCTGGAGCAGATTGAGGTAGGCACTCACGGCCTTGTTATCATCAAGGGAGGACACCAGGGCCTGCTTCTCCCCCAGGTGCCCGTAGAACAGGGATGGGGACGCCAGGAATATCTGGCCAATTTATGTCTGAAGGCCGGTCTTACCCCGGAATGCTGGACTGAGCAGCCGACGCTCTACTCATTCACTGCGGTGGTATTTGGGGAGTAAATCCCATCGAGGTGCAGCGCCACCGCGTTTTCTTCAGTGACAGGACTCAGGCAGTGGATGGCATTTTCACCACCAGAGACGCAAAGGCATCTTGGTGCCTTGTGGTAAGCCTGCCGGGTCAACCGCGTAACTCCTGTTGGTGATGGTGCTTTGGTGCCTGTGTGAACCGCCGGGTTGCCAAAATTCCCTCTTTGTGTTATGATTGCGCACTGCGCCTGCGCTGCTTCCGCTCCCGGCCCGTGTCCGGGGGCAAATCCCGTGGAAGGAGGTTTACATCACGTGCGCAGTTACGAGCTGGTTTTCATTGTTCGCCCGGACCTGGATCGCGATGGTACTGCTGCCGTCGTAGAAAGAGTGACGGGTCTGATAACACGCAGAGACGGCAAACTTCTGGAAGTCGAACCCTGGGGCCTGCGGCGACTGGCCTATCCCATCCAAAAACAGTGGGAAGGCCAGTATGTGCTTATGCGCTTCGAGATAGAGCCGCGTGCAGTGGCAGAGCTGGAACGTGATTTGTTACTGCTCGAGCCCGTAATGCGCCATCTGGTCGTGCGTATGGACTGAGTGCCCCGGGTGCTTACTCTGGCACAGGCAGGCGTCCATCGGTTACCACTCTCTCACCTCGCGTAACGCCACCCTTTGCGCGTGTATGGCGCCGTGCATACTTCAGGCCAGGAGCAGTGGCACTATGAGAGGTCTCAACAAAGTAATGGTGATTGGCAGCGTGGGGCGCGACCCGGAGATGCGCTATGTCCCCAGCGGCAAGCCTGTAACCTCGTTCAGCGTGGCTACTTCCAGGAGTTGGATAAACGCAGAGGGTAAACGCTGCGAGGAGACCGAGTGGTTCAACGTGGTGGCCTGGGGAGCCCTGGCCGAGGCCTGTAAGCAACATCTCCGTAAGGGACAGCAAGTGTATATTGAAGGGCGTCTGCAGACACGCAGTTGGGAAGACCAGGAGGGACGGAAACGCTTCCGTACCGAGCTGGTGGCCAGCGAGATGATCGTGCTTGGCACACCGGTAAATCCGAGAATGATAATCTCAAACGAGGAGACAGGAGATTTTCCCCTTAGTGAGGATGGTTGAGTATGGCAAAAGCAAAAGAACAACAACGTGACGCCAGACAATGGGTCGGGAGATTGAGACAGAGGGGCTGCATGTTTTGCGAAACGAACACGGCCCGGATTGACTACAAGGACACGGAGACGCTGAAAAGGTTCCTGAGCGACCGGGGGAAGATTCAGCCACGACGTCGCACCGGGACATGCGCCCGACACCAGCGTCAGTTGGCTACGGCCATCAAACGGGCACGCCATCTGGCATTGCTTCCTTTTGTGGTAGAGCCAAAGTCCAGCGGTCATTGATATGTCGAAGAAGACCACCAAGCGGGCGACAAAGGAACTGACGCGCAAGCAGCGTTCCCGTCTGGAACGGGAGAAGCTGATGGAGCGCATCATCATCTGGGGAGTCATCGTCCTGACGATCTTGGTGGTGGGTATACTTGCCGCCGGCCTGATCATCGAAAACGTTGTCAAGGCCCGACAACCGGTCGCTAAGGTAGGTGGTGTTCCGATCACTACGGCCGATTTCCAGGCCCGTGTGCGCTTCACCAGGATGCAGCTTAACAATCAACTCGAATACCTGTACGCGCAACAGCAGACGCTTGACCCCACAGACCCGGCCAACCAGTCGTACCTGGAGTATATCCAGGGCAACATCCGTAATCTGCAAGAGCAGCTATCTGAAAGCAACGCGCTCATCATCGGTGAGCAGACACTCGAACAGATGATCCAGGACGAGCTGATCCGGCAGGAGGCGAAGCGGCGCAATATCACCGTCTCCAAAGAAGAGCTGCAAGAGGAGATCGAGCAATACTTCGGTTATCAACGCAATCCCCCTACGCCTGTGCCGCTTCCCACGGAGACAGCACCTGTCACAGCGAGTGCCGCACTGACCCCTACCGCCACGCCGCTACCCACCCCCACACCGCTGAGCGAGCAGGAGTTCCAGCGGCGTTACAACGAGTTTCTCAAATCGTTGAAAGCGCTCAAAATCTCAGAACGCCAGTACCGTTCCTGGGTCGAGGCTTCCCTGCTTTTGGACAAGGTCCGTGCCCGGTTCCTCGAAGAAGCTCCCACCGTAGCTGAGCAGGTCAAACTCCGTTACATCTCGGCGGGCAGCGAAGAGAAGGCCAAAGAACTGGTAGCTCGCCTGGATGCGGGAGCGGAGATGCAGACATTGATAGAAGAAGCACAACAGCGAGATGAAGAGGACGGGAACGACCTGTACGGGAACGAACTGGACTGGTATCCCAAAAGCATTCTGGCGAACTATCTGGGCAAGGAAGTGGCCGACGCTGCTTTCACGCTGGAGGTGGGAGCCCACAGTCAGCCCATCCTGAGCCAGAGCAACAGGTATATGGTCATCGAGGTGCTGGGCCGCGAGGTGCGGGAGCTGGATGCGTTCTCCAGACAACAACTGGGAGAGGAAGCCTTTCAGGAGTGGCTGAAAACACAGGAGGAGATTGCGGTCACCAGGGGCACTTACCGTGACCGGGTGCCCGCTGAGCCGTAGAGCAGTGGTAACTTCCGAAGTCCGTGGGATTTCGGAAGTTTGTTTTTTATCCGGTGTGTCGGCGTGCCTCGGTCACATTGGGCCGCCTGGAAATCCTGGCCAGAATGCGACTGAGCTGAGCAATGTCACTGATCTCCACAGTGATGTAAAAAGTGCTGATATTGTCCTGCAACGTCTGGTGAAAGCTGGCAATGTTGACTTTTTCAGAGCTGATGATGTGGGAGATTTCACTGAGCAATCCCGGCCGGTCGTATGCACTGACGTAGATGGTAACGGGCACGGTCTGCGGACATGTGCCCCAGCTCACCTCAATGAGCCGTTCCGTCTCCTTCAGGTTAAGTATGTTCGGACAGTCACAGCGGTGAATGGAGACACCGCGCCCTCTGGTTACGTAGCCGATGATGTCATTGCCAGGCAAGGGGTTACAGCACCGGGCTAACCTGGTCAGCAGGCCACCTGTTCCCAGCACATTAATGCCCCCAACAGCAGGAACAGGCGGGGGCGGCGCAGGCACCACCGCCTCCTCACTGCGCGGCCGCGCCTCGGCCAGCCGGGTAGCGATCTGCTGAGCGTGAATGTCCCCGAAGCCGACGGCAGCGTAGAAATCATCCGTGTTTTCGTATCCGAAGAGCTGAGCCACGCTCTCATGGGTGGTGCTATCCAGGCCGAGGCGTTTCAGCTCCCGTTCGACGATCTCCCTGCCCTGAGAAATGTTCTGCTCCCGGTCCTGACGTCTGAACCACTGGCGGATTTTACTGCGGGCGCGGGCGGTTTTGACGTAACCAAGCGTCGGGCTGAGCCACTCTCGATTCGGCCCACCGCGCCGCGCGGTGAGAATCTCAACCTGATCCCCGTTCTGAAGCTGATAGTCAAGGCTGACCATCTTGCCGTTGACGCGGGCGCCCCGGCAGCGATGTCCGATCTCCGTATGGATGTGGTAGGCGAAGTCAATGGGAGTGGAGCCAACCGGCAGTTCGATCAGTTTGCCCTTCGGGGTGAAGGTATACACCCGATCGTTGAAGAGATCGGTCTTCATGGCATCAATGAATTCGACGGCATCCTCTGTCTCCTTCCACCACTCCACCAGTGTACGCATCCATGAGAGCTTGGCCTCAAACTCCGGATCCTGTTTGCCGCCTTCTTTGTAACGCCAGTGAGCGGCGACGCCATACTCAGCGACGTGGTGCATCTCCCAGGTGCGGATCTGCACTTCCAGCGTCTTGCCGTCCTCGCCTATGACAGCGGTGTGCAGGCTCTGGTAGCCGTTGTCTTTCGGGTTGGCGATGTAGTCGTCGAACTCGTGAGGGATCGGTTTCCACAATCCATGGACGATGCCCAGGACGCGGTAGCAATCCGGAACGGTATTGACGATGACGCGCAGGCCTCGCACATCATATATTTGCTGGAAGGGAACGCCCTTGCGCTTCATCTTGCGGTAGATGCTGTAGATGTGCTTGGGGCGACCGGTAACTTCTGCCTCGATATGCTCCTCCTGAAGCGCATGGCGCAGGATCTCGAGGTGCCGCTGCACGCTGGCCTCCCTCTCGGCACGGTGTTCGGCCAGCAGGGCAGCGATCTCATCATAAGTTGTGCGATCCAGATGGCGCAGGCTCAAATCCTCCAGTTCCCCTTTCCACTGCCAGATGCCCAGCCGATCGGCCAGCGGGGCGAAGATTTCCAGCGTTTCGCTGGCGAACATCCTGCGCCGCTCTGGTGGCAGGGCATCGAGCGTGCGCATATTGTGCAGACGGTCGGCCAGCTTGATGATCACGACCCGCACATCCTCCGCCATGGCCAGGAACATCTTGCGCAGGCTCTCTGCCTCGTGCTCACCACGTGGCTTTTCACTCCTCTGAACCAGGCGGTCGGTGTGCTCATGGGCTATCTGTTCCTCGATCTCGTCCAGCTTCGTCACACCGTCCACCAGGCTGGCGATATGAGTGCCGAAAACGTTCCTGAGTTTTTCCAGGTCCACGTTGGAATTATCCTCAACAACATCGTGCAGCAGGCCGGCAGCGATGGTATCCGTATCCATGCCGAGATCGGCCAACAGCATGGCTACGGCCAATGGGTGCTGCACGTAAGATTCGCCGGACTTGCGACGCTGGCCGGCGTGAGCCAGCTCCGCGACATCATAGGCCCGCATGATGAGCGACCGGGCCCCATTTCCTCGCCTGCTGGGAGGAATGCGTTCCAGGATCTCCGAAATGTCGTACAGATGCTGCTCGCTCATATCGGATCCCCCTGTCTGCGACTGCCGGGTACGTCCGGCGGCGATGACTGAAGTCACTCTCTTGGGCCTCCGGCCAATGGTCGGCCTGCGCTAACCGGCGCGCGTCGGCGTAGACCGACGCCCGGCGCAGAGCGCCCAAAGAGGCCGATTTCAATCGGGCTGAATAGTGACACGGCGATTTAGCGATCTGGCACTCAGTACCTATCCGAAAAATGTAGCCGATGCATCCCTATGCGTCGGTATAAGCGGCATAGCATCAGGTTTGCACGCGGGTGTGAGATACGCATAACTGGATTCCGCGCGTCGTTCCTGCCTGACGTGCCTGCCTGACGTGCCCGCCTGACGTGCCCGCC
>DAOTYA010000123.1:0-8008 GCA_034435075.1 Anaerolineae bacterium | reverse complement strand
TGGAGTTCACATGTCTCAGAATCTGGTTCAGGCTTTCGCTGAGCGCGTGATCAACAATATCGAACGGGTTATTGTCGGCAAGCGGGCCACCGTTGAGCTGGTCGTCATCGGCCTCCTCTGCCAGGGCCATCTGCTCATCGAGGATGTCCCCGGCACCGGAAAGACGATGCTGGCCCGCAGTCTGGCACGCTCGCTGGGCTGTTCCTTCAGCCGCATCCAGTTCACTCCTGATATGCTGCCCAGCGATGTGACCGGGGTTTCGATCTACAATCAGGC
The DNA here is from genome assembly GCA_034435075.1 of Anaerolineae bacterium. Lineage (GTDB taxonomy): Bacteria > Chloroflexota > Anaerolineae > B4-G1 > B4-G1 > JAOAAG01. Next base: position 7,732 of record DAOTYA010000123.1, on the reverse strand, counting down.
CACCCGCCAGTTCGAGTTCCGCCCCGGCCCGGTGATGGCTCAGATCGTGCTTTCCGATGAGATCAACCGCGCCACTCCTAAAACCCAGGCCGCTCTGCTCGAAGCTATGGAGGAACGACAGGTCACCGTGGATGGGGTGACTCATCGCCTGCCCCGTCCTTTTATGGTGTTGGCAACCCAGAACCCAATTGAGTACGAGGGCACTTTCCCCCTGCCCGAGGCCCAGTTAGACCGCTTTCTCCTGCGCATTGGCCTGGGATACCCGGATATGGATCACGAGATTGAGATTATGGAGCGGCAACAGTTCCGCCATCCGCTTGAGGACCTGGAGCAGGTGGTGTCGGTTGAGGAACTCTCCGAGGCGCAGGAAGCGATAAAGACGGTGTACGTTTCTCCCGCTGTCAAGCGATACATTGTGGAACTGACCCGCCAGACGCGCCAGCACCGAGATGTGTACCTGGGGGCCAGCCCACGCGGCAGCCTGGCGCTGTATCGCACCGGACAGGCGCGAGCGGCCATGCAGGGGCGTGACTTCGTGCTCCCGGATGACATTAAGGCACTGGCGCTGCCCACGCTGGCCCACCGCGTCATCCCTTCGCCGGCTGCACGTCTGCAGGATGTGAGCGCCGAGCGTATCATCCAGGAGATTCTCAATACCCTGCCGGTGCCGGGCGGGGAGGTGAGTGGAAGCAGGTTTGCCGCGCCATAGAGGGCAAGCATCTGCGGACGTATAGTCCGCTGTGGACTTCCTGCTCTGCTCGTGATGAGACGGACGCCGAAAACGGAGACCCGCAACACAAAGCGCACAGTGCGCCATACCGGCTCGCTGAGTATCGTACTCGGGCTTTTCGCGCTCAGTCTGCTGGCCCTGGTCATTACTGAAGCCCCTATCTTTTCCCGCTTAAGTTATCTATGGGGCCTGCTGATCCTCTCCAGTTGGGTATGGGCACTCCTGTCGCTGCGCGGAGTTCAGGTGCAGCGCCGCGCCCGCACACAACGGGCCGAGGTCGGTCAACCATTCGACGAAGTCTTTGAGGTGCACAACAGCAGCCGCCTGCCACACCTGTGGCTGGAGGTGCGTGATCAGGCCGCGCTGCCCGGAGCGCGTGGTTCACGTGTGCTCACCATGCTCAAGGGCAGGCGGTGGCATTCCTACTCGGTACGCACCCATCTTTTGCAACGGGGGATTTTTGCACTGGGACCAACCATGGTCAGCTCCGGCGATCTGTTCGGCCTGTTCCAGGCAAGCTGTGTGTTCCTCCCGACCACCTCGTTGCTCGTCTATCCGATGATGGTGGAAGTGCATACCTTCCCCAACCCGCCCGGGCTGTTGCCAGGGGGAGAGGCCTTACGTCGCCGCACCCGCCAGGTAACCCCGAACGCGGCCGGGGTACGCGAATATGAACCTGGTGACCCTCTGAATCGCATTCACTGGCCCAGCACAGCGCGTAAGGAGCGCCTGATGGCCAAAGAGTTTGAACTGGACCCACTGGCCGATGCCTGGGTATTTCTTGACGCCGAGCGAAGGGTACAGGCTTCACTGCCCCGTGCAGCTTCTCGCCAGGATGAGGGATCGTTCTGGCGCTCCGGGATTAAGTTCGAGTTGCCCCCTTCCACTGAAGAGTACGCGGTGAGCATAGCAGCTTCCGTGGGACGCTACTTCCTGCGCCAGGGACGCGCGGTAGGATTGGTCAGTTGCAGTCAGTCAGCTTTGAAAGGATTGACCCTGCTCCCACCTGATCGCGGCGGGCGGCAATTGAGTAAGCTTCTGGAATCCCTGGCGTTGCTCGAAGCCCAGGGTGACCTGCCCCTGCCAGCTTTATTGGCCGCCCAGGCTCACCACCTGCCGCGCGGAAGTACTGTGGTTGTCATCACTCCATCGGTTATGATAGAGGTAGCAGTGGCAATAGACCTTTTGATAAGGCGTGGGCTGCGGCCGGTTGTCATACTGCTGGACGCCGCTTCATTCGGCGGGGCGGAGGGTAGCACCGCACTGGCTGCAGCCATCAAAGCGCTGAACGTGCCGGTTTACTATGTGGTTAACGGCGCTGACCTGAGCCAGGTGTTGAATGGTCCGGCAATTTGAGACTGACCTCGCACGCGATAGAAAAGTGTATCCTTTGCCGGCTTCCCGCCGTTGGGACTGGGCGGCCGCGTTGCTGCTGGTGATCGCCACTTTCATTGCCTCCGGGCGGCTGGTGGCCACCGAATGGACAGATCACCTGTCGGAAATTCAGCCCATTGCCATACTGGCAGTGCTGGCCGGTCTGGCCCTCGGACGGAGCATCTTCTCCGCACGGCTATCGCTCGTCTTTGCACTATGTTACGGCGCCTTTGCTGTGATCAGGCAGCTCTGCCTGCTGCTCGAATTCAGCAGGGCTGTGTTGTGGCAGGAGCGGCTGCTCGTCCTGGGCGAACGCCTGATTACTGCGCTGGGTCAACTGCTGAGGCACGAAGAAGTCACGGATCCATTGCTCTTTCTGTTTTTTATGGCGGTCCTCTTCTGGGGACTGGGCGTCCACGCCGGCTATGCCCTGATCCGCCATGCCAGTCCCTGGCGGGCAATTCTGCCGACCGGCCTGACGTTGTTGATCATTCAACTCACCGACCCTTATGTGGCCTCTCGTGGCATTTATCTCCCCTTCTATCTCTTCGTGTCGCTGCTGCTGGTGGCGCGGGTCACTTACCTGCGCAACCGCGTTCTCTGGGATAATGAGCGTACTTATGTGCCTTCCTACATCTCCGGCGATCTGACCCAGGCCATCCTGGTGAGCACCGCTTTGCTCGTCGTATTGGCCTGGAGCGCGCCGGCGCTGCTCAAGACTATGCCTGGTGTCAGAGAGACCTGGTTGAAGGCCACCAGGCCTTTACGTGAGTGGATAGAGGAACGGGGGGAAGAGGCTTTCGCGGCATTGCGACGCTCCGCCACCACGGTCGGCATCAGCGAGCGTTACGGAAAGCAGCTCTCGCTCGGGCTTGGAACACCTCTCAGCGATGCATTGGTGATGACCGTACAGCCCCCTTACCGCCCGGTGGGTGTGCAGTACTGGCGTGCCCGAGTCTACGATCACTACGCCAACGGTCAATGGAGTACCGAGGCTTTTTCCGTCACCCAAACTGTACCGCCCTCTATTTCTGCGCTTAGTATCCCGGAACTTACGCTACGTAAGGGGGATGTTTTCACCTTTACCGCTCTTGTGCCGTTCATCACCCTGTATGCCGCACCTCAGCCGGAGTGGATCAGCCGCCAGGTGAGCGGAGATATGGCTCTGAACCCCGACGGCACGGTTGATGTGGCAGCACTGCGTGCCGACCCGCCCGTGTACGTCGGTGAGAGCTACCAGGCCCGCTCCGCCCTCTCAAACGAGGTGACCATCGCCCAACTCCGTGCCGCCGGCACCGATTATCCTCGCTGGGTTACGGAACGCTATCTGCAGCTTCCGCCTGAGATCACCCCGCGCACCAGGGAACTCGCCCGCCTGATAGCAGTGGGGCTGGAAAATCCCTATGACATCGCCGATGCCGTCACCACTTACCTGCGCATGGCCATAGTCTACACCGAGACTGTGCCTCCTCCCCCGCCGGACCAGGAGCCGCTGGACTGGTTCCTGTTTGACCTGCGGCGGGGTTTCTGCAACTATTACGCTTCTACCGAAGTGATTTTGCTGCGCTCGCTGGGGATTCCGGCCCGGCTCGCCGTGGGCTATGCTCAGGGGGAAAAGGACCGCAACAGTGGCCTCTACCTGGTCCGCCAGCGCGACGCTCACGCCTGGCCTGAGGTATATTTCCCGGGTCTGGGCTGGATCGAGTTCGAGCCGACCAGTTCCCGCTATCCCATTTATCGCCCAAGCGGTAGAGAGGAGGAGCCCGATCTTCGCCTGGGAGTACCCGGTTCCAGTGAGTACGAGGAGATGCTTGAGGAGCGGCTGGCCAGGCTGATGAGGCAGGAGGAAATACCCTATCCTCCAGCGGCCACCATCCCGCAGCCTCGAAAGTCCGGCCTGTATCTGGTTCTGTTGATCGCTGCAGGTGTGGGCGGAGTCTATCTGCTCGTGGTCGCCTGGCGCAGGCAGCGCCTGCGCCGCAATCTGCCTCCGGTGCCGCTCTTGCTGGAGACGGGCTTGCGCCGTCTGGGCATGCGGCCTCCCGCTTCCCTGCAACGCTGGGCTGCTTATGCTGTCGCGTCCCCCCTGGAACGCGCCTATTGGGAACTCAACCGGGCCCTAAGACGGCTGGATGCTCCCCCTGCGCCCGCCGATACACCGGCCGAGCGGGCTGCGACACTGGCCCATCTCCTGCCCGCTGCAGCTCAGGCGGTAAATATCCTTATCACGGAGTATCAGGCCGTGGTCTACGGACCTCACCCTGGCGATATGGAACGGGCCGCGTGGGCCGGGCGCGAAATACGTCGTCTCTCCTGGCAGAGCTATCTGCAGGGACAGCTCAGGGAGAGGGCTGATGAAATGCTGCGTCCCCTGCGCCTGCTTGCCCGCCGTTTCGCCTGATCGCCGGGCACTTTTCGCCCTTGTGGGGCACTGCTCACGGCCCCATAACTCTGGCCAGATAGACACGGATTGATGCAGGTGCTACGTTACGCTTCCCGTTTCCGAAACTGCCAGGCAGCCAGGTATTCCAACATACATGCTCGCGTACAAACCTGAGACTGGCCGATAATCAAGGAGCAGACCGAGATGTATCACCCTACCCTGGCTTCTTTGCGTCGCCATCCCCTGCCCCCCTGGTTCGATGGAGCCAAATTGGGCATCTTTATTCATTGGGGACCGTACTCCGTCCCTGCCTGGGCGCCGCCGGTGGGCAACTTTCAGGAGATCGTCGCCCGCCATGGTTGGGCCTTCTGGTTTGCCAACAACCCGTATGCCGAGTGGTACGGTAATTCAATGAGGATCAGGGGCAGCCCCACGTACCGGCACCACCTGGCTACCTATGGCGAGGACTTCGCCTATGAGCAGTTTGCCCCGCTCTTCAATCAGGCGGCCGCACGGATGGACCCTGCTGTCTGGGCCGATCTGTTCGTACGGGCCGGCGCCCGTTACGTCGTGCTGACGGCCAAACACCACGACGGTTTTCTGATGTGGCCGGCCAGCCATCCCAACCCGTACAGACCGGGCTATCAGGTCCAACGCGATCTGGTGGGTGAAGTGACCCAGACGGTACGGGCACGCGGTCTGCGTATGGGACTTTATTATTCCGGCGGCCTGGACTGGACCTTCAACCCAGGCCCCATCCGTGACTTTGCCGATCTCCTCACCACTGTGCCCCAGAGCGCTGAGTACGCTGGCTATGTTGATCGCCACTGGCGCGAACTGATCGCTCGCTACCAGCCGGCAGTGCTGTGGAACGATATAGGGTATCCCGCAGGAGCAGACCTTAAACGTCTCTTCGCAGATTACTACAATGCAGTGCCCGATGGCGTGATCAATGACCGCTTCATTCAACTCCGTATCCCCAACAATCGGTTTGCCAGGATGCTTGTCCGCCTTGCCGCCCGGCTGCTTATGAAAGCCGGCAGCGGGACACCGCCAGGTGGCATCCACTTTGACTTCAGAACGCCGGAGTACACATCGTACAGCAAAATCGTATCCAGGAAATGGGAGGCGACGCGCGGGCTGGGCTATTCGTTCGGTTACAACCAGCAGGAGCGCCCGGAGGACATGCTCTCAGTCGAGGAGCTGGTACATCTGTTCGTGGATATTGTCAGCAAGAACGGCAATCTGCTCTTGAACGTCGGGCCAATGGCCGATGGGACGATCCCGCAGGCACAGCAGGAACGGCTGCTGAGACTGGGCGACTGGCTGGCGGTGAACGGCGAGGCAGTGTTCGACACCTATCCCTGGCTCAGAGCCGAAGGGCACACGGCGGACGGCAGAGCAATCCGCTTCACCCAGAAAGGCGAAACTCTGTATGCCATTGTGACTGCCACACCAGACACTCCTGAGCTTGCTATAAAGTCGCTCGTCGCGGCGCCGGACACGCGCATACACCTGCTGGGCCATCCCGAACCGCTGCCCTGGACCCAGGAGAACGGCCGGCTGGTGATCAGACTCCCCTGGCCGTTACCTTCCTCGCCGGCGCATGCTTTGCGCATTGTGCCTCAACCGCATCTTGTTACCTGACATAATCGAGAAGGCAAAAACGTTGCTCCCCCGATGAAGCACCTTCGACCGCTGGTTTCGCACTGTGTGCCACAGGAAAGATGACGATCTGTATTCCCGCTCTCGCCGGGCCGATTTCGCGCGGGAGTTTCGAGGGGTGGCCTATCGCTGGGTGGAAGCGGGTGTCATCGCCCAATCCTGGCAGGTCCGTCCTCCGCACCTGCGCAAGCTGGCGCTGTTGGTGGACACACCCGCTGGTGCCGGACCACGAGACGGCGGAGAAGATCCTCGATGAGTTGTTGATCGCGGAGAGAGACCATTTGCCGCAGTTCGCATGTTCGCATGAACGGGACAGGCAGGGACCCAAAGGTTTAACCGCCGAGTTCGCAGGGAGTAGGAAGTAGGCGGTCGGCGGTGAATTTTCTTGCCCGATGGGCAAGGACTTCACCGGTAAGATACTACCGGGGTACCATAAAAATTAACCGCAGAGGCACAGAGCACGCAGAGTCAAAGGCTATGGCCGGTCTCCGACTGCGCCATCGCAGCACCGGGCGTGGGCGGGCACGGTCAGAGACCGGCCCGAGCGGGAGAGACCGGCCCGAGCGGGAGACTGCGCCAGGCTATAGCCGGTCTCCGACCGCGCCATCGCAGCACCGGGCGTGGGCGGGTACGTTCAGAGACCGGCCCGAGCGGGATTCACACCAAGCGTTAAAGAAGGCGGATGTTCTGTCGAACACACATTGGCCCACATGATAGCATCAGGTTGGCACGCGGGTGTGAGATACGCTAACTGGATTCCGCGCGTCGTGCCTGCCTGACGTGCCCGCCGAACGTGCCCGCCGGCCGTGCCCGCCTGACGTGCCCGCCTGACGTGCCCGCCGAACGTGCCCGCCTGACGTGCCTGCCTGACGTGCCCGCCGAACGTGCCCGCCTGACGTGCCCGCCGGCCGTGCCCGCCGGACGTGCCCGCCGGACGTGCCCGCCGGATCACAATCCGGCGGCCGGCGGTCGGCGGCCAGCACCCGGCCCGCGTGGATCACAATCCACGCGGCGCATAGTCAAGAGATTGGCCAGAGCCTTGCGCCTCAGGATCAGTTATGCGAATAAGAAAGCCAGTAGAAAAGGTGATGCTATGCCGCCTATACCGACGCATAGGGTGCGTCGTTTAAGATTTCCGGACAGGCTCTAAAGCCTCGACTCCGTCCCCGGTTCGGGATCTGCTTTGGAATACCCAGAACCACTACTTGCGCAGCAGCAGGAACAGTGTATACTCAGCACCACAACCAACCTTTGTGTAATCTCACCACCAATCCGGCTGAGCAGACTCACCAAACAGAAAAATAAAAAAGGGTATCTATTCAGCCTGTGCCCGCCGGACTACATTCCGGCGGGTCGAAGGCCATCTGAGCCATTTGCGGGTGTCTCAGTGTAGCCAGCGTTTGCAGTATCTGCCTCGTGCGGACTGTGGTTCGCACGGCACTGCATGGGCAGGCTGAATAGTTACGTGATTTATAGCCTTTGAATAAAAGCGATTGTAACTGTGCGCTGACTGTAGGGGCGAGGTATACCTGGCCCGTACACCTTCCTGGGCCTGCGGCCGATGGTCGGCCTTCGCCGAC
>DAOTYA010000122.1:0-4715 GCA_034435075.1 Anaerolineae bacterium | reverse complement strand
GGTCCTCGAAATCTTCAGGGTCTCCGGGAGGTGAGCGATGAGAGCGGGGGTATCCGAGATCGAATTCAAGCCTGAGCTGGGGCTGATGATGGGCGACGGCGCGCCCTCTGCCCGGGGGTATCTGACCCCTCTTTACGTCAAAGCCGTGGTACTGGCCGATGATCAGACCGAGGTCGCCATCGTCGCGCTCGACCTGATCGGGATGGACCTGGCCGATACGGCGCAGGCCGCCCGCCTGGCCAGCGAGCGGTGCGGCGTTCCGGCGGATCATATCCTGATGACGTGTTCCCACACCCACGTCGCGCCCTCCTCGATGCCCAGCGGCAGCGCGTACCAGGAGGCGTTCAATCCCCACTACAACGCCGAGACCAAGCGGCGCGAACGGGAGTTTGTGGACATGATCGTGCTGATGATCGCAGACGCCGTCTGCCAGGCCAGGGGTGATCTGCGGGAGGCGTCCATCGGCGTGGCGACGGCGGAACTGCCGTGGCTGGTCTTCAACCGCCGCCGTCATACCCGCGACTACGGCGTATGGACGCACTGGATGAAGATCCCGCCGAACCAGGCCTATCGCCCGGAGGGGCCGATTGACCCGGAGCTGGGGTTGTTCGTGGTGCGCGACGCCGCCCATCGCCCGCTCTGCCTGCTGTGGAATATGACCGGTCACAACTCGTTCAACTTCGGCGACCAATACTCGGCCGATCTGACCTACACGGTGCAGGCGGCGCTCGATGAGCGCATGGGTCAGCACGTGCCGTGCCTCTACCTGCCCGGGTGCAGTGGCAATACCAACTATTTCGACTACGGGCAGCCCGGCGGGCTGGAGAAGGCGACCGAGGGCATCGCCAGCGCGATCATGGCCATCTATCGCCAGGCCGCCACGTTGCCCGAAGTTACCCTGGACTGTCGCAAGGCCGAGCTTCTCTTTACCCGGCGCGATCATACCCGATACTGGTGGCAGCACGACATTGAGATGAAACTCCCCTCATGGGTGACCTACGGCGCGAAGGACCTGGATTACTTCCGCGCCCACGGCAGCCCGTGCCGCAGCTCCGAGATCATGGCGCTGCGGATCGGGCAGACGGCGCTGGTCGGGTTGCCCGGCGAGATATTCGTCGAGTTTGGCATGATGATCAAGGAGCGCTCCCCCTTCCGCCACACGTATGTGGCCTCATACACCAATGACTACGTCGGGTACGTGGCGACGCGGCGCGCCTTCGTCGGCGGCTCCTACGAAGCCTGGCACGTCAGCTCGGACGTCAGCCGGGAAGGGGGATACCTGATGGTAGATAAGGCAGTCGAGCTGTTGGAAGAACTCTATTTCTGTCAAGGAGAATGAAGATGGCAAACGCAGGACGTTTGATGGCAGGCGTGGCAGAGGCCGAGATCACGTGCCAGGTGGGTCTGGAACTGGCGGCGGAGTTGAACCCGCGCGTGTCACGCGGGGTGCGCACGCCGTTGATGGCCAAAGCGGTGGTGCTCTCCAATGGCGCGGAAAGCCTGGCCATCGTCACGCTGGACCTGTTCGGATTGCAGTATGAGGCCGCCGAACGGCTGGTGCAGGGCATAAGTGAGCGCTGCGGACTCAAGCCGGAGGCGGTGATGGTGATCTGCTCGCACACGCGCGGCGGGCCGTACACCACGCCGGTGGTAGGCTGGCCCGGCATCCACCAGGCTTACCTGGACGAAGTGGTCGGCCGGGTGCCGGAGGTGGTGGCCGAGGCGCAGGGGCGGCTGGAGGAGGCTTCGTTGGGCTGGGGACGCGCGATCCTGCCGCACCTGGTCTACAACCATCGCCTGGAGACGCGCAATATGAAGACGATCACGGCCTGGCTGGGCGTGCCAAGGAACGAGGTGCTCCAGCCCGAAGGGCCGACCGACCCGGAGTTCAATTTGCTTGTGCTGCGGGATAACCGCGGGCGGCCGTTGTGCCTGTTGTGGAACATGGCAGCCGACAACCGCTTCCCGCCAGATGACCAAATCTCGGCCGACCTCCCGTACCTGGTACAGGTGGCCGTGGACGAGCGGATGAACGATCCCGTCTACTCATTCCAGAACAACCCTCACCACGTCCCCTGCCTCTACCTGGGTGGATGTGGGGGCAACATCAGCTTCACGCACGATCTGGATTCCACTGCCGACGCGCTCGCCAACGCCGTGATGGCAGTGCAGTTGGAGACGCCGTGCGACCCGATGATCCGGCTGGGCTGCGCGTGGGAAAAGATGATCCTGCCGATCCGCGACTATTCCCAGTTCTGGAGCCAGGCGGACATCGAGCTGAAATATCCACAGGCGCTGGAGGCCTACGCGCGGGAGGTCGAGCTGTTGCAGCAGGAAGGAGCGCACGCCGTGCCGACGTGGATCCAGGCGTTTCGGCTGGGACGGTTCGCGCTGGTCGGGTTGCCGGGTATGCCGTTTGTGGAGTTCGCGTTGGCGATCAAGGGGCAATCGCCGTTCCAGGCCACGCTGGTGGCGGGCAACGTCGGCGGATACGTCGGGTACGTGATCACACAGGCAGCGTTCGAGCGGGCCGGGTTCGAGAGCTGGCCGGCGCGCTCGGCCAGGGTTGGCCCCGGCGGGGGCGAGTTTATGGCCGAAGAGGCGCTCACCCTGCTGCATGAGCTGAAACGCATATAGGAGTTAGCGTAATGAAGACCTGTTACCTGATAGACCACACTTACACTGTAGACGAGGAGACTTTTTTCTCAACCGGTGGCCACCTGCTGGCCTTCAACCCCGGCCCGCGTGATGCCGAGTTACGGGTCACGGTCTACTACGAGGCGGGTTGCGCACGTGAGCCGGACACGATCTCGTTCATCGCCCCGGCCGGTCAGACGTTTGACTCCAACTACCGCTTCTGGCCGATCCTCAAGCCCGATGTCAGGTTTGCTTTCAAAGTGGAGAGTGAGGAGTCCCTCATTTGCCAGGTGACGGCCGGCTGGAACAACACCAAGAGCTACTTCGCGCCCGATGCGCCGACCCCGTCCCCTTACGGGGTGCGGGAGTGCGCCCGCTCTTATACAGCGATCACCCGTCTGAGCACCGATTGGTACGTGGCCGATGGCATCGTGATTGACGACCCGGCCACGATCTGGGTGCGGGAATCGGAATGGGCTATTATGCTGAATCCAGGGGATGAGGATGCCCACGTGACGCTGCGGCTGCATTACGAGGGGGAGCTGGCGGAGCACGGCGTGGTCGTCCCTGCAAGGCGCGTGTTGCGCTTCTATATGGATGATATTGTCCGCCGCAATGTGCACTACGGCATTCACTTCCGCAGCGACCGCCCCATCGCGGCCCAGTGGCTGCGCACGGTCAACTGGTACGACCGCACTGAGCTGATGACGTTCTGGTCGGTGCCATGTATGCCGGCGCCGGTATGACCCTAAAGGTTTCCCAAACCTTTAGGGTCTGAAATATGGAAGGAGCTGACATGTCCGAGATCGTCAGGCCATGCGTGTACTTCGAGCGGCCCGGCAAGAAGAACACCGCGCGGGTCGTGGAAGTGGTGATGGAACGGCTGAACGTCGGCGACATCATGACCGTGGTCGTCGCCAGCACGACCGGTTATACTGCCCTCAAGTTCGCGGAGGCGCTGGAGGCGCGGGGCGGGACGCCGCCCGTCCGCCTCATCAGCATCGCCGAGGGCGCGCTCATCCGCGAGTGGGGCGCCGAGTACCCCAGCCTCAAGGCGGAGGATAAACAGGAACTCGAACGGCGCGGAGTCGTGGTCGCCGACCGGGTCGCTCACCTGCTGCACTGCTCGCTGCTCGACTACAGCGAATGGAAGTTCCCCGGCCCCGAGGAGATGGTCAGGGAGACGCTCTATGCCTTTGGTCAGGGACTGAAGGTGGCCGTCGAGGTCGCGTTGATGGCTGTGGCCTGCGGCTTTCTGGAGCCGTTCCAGAAGGTCATCGCTGTGGGTGGCACCTCGCGCGGCGCGGATACGGCCATCGTTGCGCGCGCCACCTATCCCAACCACTTTTTCAGCAAGGAAAAAGAAAAGCGCTTCGTTATCTACGAGATTCTATGCAAGCCGCTGTGATGGAGTGACTAAATGGGCAAATTACAGGCCGGCATTTGTGAAATCGAGCTGAAACCTGAACTGGGCCTGGTGATGGGCGACGGTGCCTGGCAGTCGAAGGGTTACCTCACGCCGCTCTACACCAAGGCGCTGGTGCTCTCCGATGGCGTGGACGAGGTCGCCATCGTCACGCTGGATGCCACCGGTATGGACCGCTGCGACACCACCCGCACAGCCGAATTGATCGCCCGCAGGTGCGGGATTCCGGCGCACGGCATCCTCATCTGCTGTTCCCACACACACGTCGCCCCTTCGATGCGCCCCAGCGTGCACGTCGGGCGGGAGATGTTCAATCCGTATTGGAACGAGGAAGCCAAAGAGCGTGAGCGCGTCTGGCGCGATCACGTCGTCGAGACGATCGCCGAGGCCGTATGCCGGGCCAAAGCCGGCCTGCAGGAGGCCTCGCTCGGCGTCGCCACCGCCGACCTGCCGTGGCTGACCTTCAACCGCCGCCGTCACACCCGCAGCTACGGCGTCTGGACGCACTGGATGAAGATCCCACCGAACCAGGCTTACCGCCCGGAGGGGCCGCTTGACCCGGAGCTGGGGCTGCTCGTGGTGCGCGACGCCGCCCACCGCCCGCTCGGCCTGGTGTGGAACATGAGCGGCCACAACTCGTTCAACTTCGGCG